>DATDFM010000239.1:0-37630 GCA_036522635.1 Candidatus Udaeobacter sp.
ATTTCGCGTACGGTCAAAACGCAAAAACATTCTTGACAGAAACTGCTGAAATTACTTAGGAAGTCGTACCTAGGGAACCTGTCAATCCGGGTGCGGCAATGATACCAGATCTTCGCAGTCCGTACGAAAAGACCTGCGGCCTGGTCTATTTCGGTCGAATGCTGGACAAAATCCGCGGCCTCGCTCGAGGCGAAATACCTCCTGAATACGCCGAGGATTTCGAAAAGGATTTCGATCAAAAATGCGCGATGTTTTTAGGAGTTAGTTACGAGTCGTTAGTCAATTACGTAAATGAGGGGCTCACAGACGAGGCGATTTTGCAGTCGTGTTTTGGGATGGGGCACCGACGCTCTGAAGGTGAGATTCATATGTGGAATGAATTCATGCGCAAACGAGGATGGAACGACGAACTTACCGGAACGCTTCACGACCAAAAGAAGAAGCGCGCCATGCTTTCTCGCTCGGAAATCCAGACCGTGTTTCAATTCATCGATGCTGATTCGGGGCGGTTGGTGAACGATAACCACACGAAAGCCGCTCGAACACGTAAGAGAATCGCCATACCTGCAAAAGAATGGCCTTCTGATAAGGCTACGCACTCGTCAGACATCTCTGAAAGGCTA
This sequence comes from Candidatus Udaeobacter sp., assembly GCA_036522635.1. Classification (GTDB taxonomy): domain Bacteria; phylum Verrucomicrobiota; class Verrucomicrobiia; order Chthoniobacterales; family UBA10450; genus Udaeobacter. The sequence goes on from DATDFM010000239.1 coordinate 624, forward strand.
GGCTTATCAAACGTCCGACGTCGTACTCACCTAACCAGACCAGGCAACCATTAAGGTTGCGATCCGATTTGCGCTCCGTCTCGTCAGCATCTTTCGCCACATATCGTTAGGCGACGAGATGCATTAACCGTCAAAACCACGTTGAACAGCTGCACGGCAGGCCTTTAGTGAACGGATGGTTATCGATTGCCATACGCACCTGGATGATGACGGCGGCGCTGCCAAAATGCTTCAGTCAATGGATGAAGCGGAAATCGATGCGTCGATCGTCATTGCCGAAACGCTTCCCGGAGACATTTCCAATGTCACTCAGGTGCTGGAAGCCGTCAGGTGCTCGGAGAGGTTGTGGGCCATAGTGAATTGCGTTTTCTCAAAAACCGTTGAGCTGAAGTACGTTGAAGAGCTTACCCAACTTTTGGGTGAAGACAGAGTCGTCGGGTTGAAGTTTTATCTCGGTTACGAGGAGTATGCGGCCAACGACGAGCGGCTTCACCAGCTGTACGAATATTGTGAAAAGCACGACGTGCCGGTCATGTTTCACACCGGCGTTCTCGAAGCTGGCAGCAGCGGTTTGCTTGAGTACTCGCACCCCTTACAAGTTGATCGCGTAGCGACGCGGTTTCCAAATCTTACCATTGTCATGGCGCATATGGGCAACCCGTGGCTGATCGACTGTGCGGCCGTGCTCGCGAAAAATCAGAATGTCTATGCCGACATGTCAGCATTTTTCGCCGAAAACAGATCGATCACTGCTCATGACGTTGAGGTATTCAAACAACGCATGGAACAGGTCCGGGTTTTTCTATATTCGTACGAGAAGTTTTTGTTCGGCACGGATTATCCATTGTACTCACAAAAGGAGTATTTGGGAGCCGTGCGGGCGCTTGAGATGGAACCAGCTGAGCGTGAGTTAGTGATGTACGGTAACGCCGCGCGGCTCTTCGGCCTCACTGTTTCCTAATCTCAGCGACCCTTACGTTGAAAGGCAGCTGATAAAGCTTCTTTTCCAGACCGTAATTGACACGGTTCAATATGGATGTCGGATAATCGAGCGACAGAAAATCGGATTTCGGTCGGTAGTAAGCGCCGGCAAAAGAGAAGCCGTCCACGCTCTTGTACATTGAACTGACCGACTGATCGATTGAATCACCGGCCCCGGTGATGACCCCTAGATTCCAGTCGTCGCCGACCGTGACGAGACGATTACCGTCGCGGCGGACATCCCACAGCCACAGATTTTTCTCGATCGCGGCTTTATAATCGATGCGCAGCCCCTCGGCAGTTCGGCCAGTCTCCTCGTCCGTCGCCGGATTCAAGAGCAAAACTGAAGTGGCAACTGTTCCGAGTTTAAACGGGCTTTCTTGTCGTACAATGGAAGAAAAATAATGATGCACTGACGAACACTGCGCGAGTTCGGTGAACAGCGAGTTATACCCCGGGCGGTTAGAACAGAATTCGCCGAAATAGATCTTGCTGGTCCGCTTGTCGATGAGAAGCGAGGCATCCCAATAAAACAAACCTTTATGCTGCGTTGCCATCGCATCGACGATCGGGGGGAAGGCGATGGCGTTGATCTTATCGCTCAATTCGATCGGGAAGAGCAGATTTTGAGAGCATCCGGTCTGAATCGAAATGTTCCCGCTGCCGAACGGCTTGTTTTCGAACTCGAGCACGACCGCAAGCGGCACTCCATCGTAATAGATTTTCTCCGGCGTTATCTCGATGGCCGGGTTGATCAACTCTTCGAGAATGAATCCTGAACCGTCATACGCCTCCTTGTTCTCTTTCAATGTCTCGACGATTTGGCTGGAAGCGAGTTTCGGGTCATCGACGTCGGGAACGAAAGTTTTCACGCTGTCATCCTGACCTTTGAGCACCCACAGTTGTTCCGTCGATTTGAGAAACTCGAGCGCCTCCTGCACTTCGTGGAAGGGTTTTACGTCGGGTACATGCAGACGAGGATAATGCTTACGGACGAGTTCCTTCGCGTCGTCCCGATTCCGTTCGAATAAGTAATCCGCTTCAGTCGGAAAATTGCCATGGAATGGCATGTCGGCGATCTGATCGCTGAATTGGAACAAGTGATTGCGATCGAAAAATACAAAATACTCTTCAGGTTGCCGATAGCTCCGCATTTCCTGGATCAAAAGATCAGCCGGACGTTTTTCAATTAATCCATCGAATAATGAAACCCGGCGCCGTTTCGCCTCGGCATTTTCCAGTCGCAGCTCGCCTTCGTTTGCCGAATGGATCGCTGCTTTGTCGTGCACCATGCCAACGACCACTTCACAGCCTTCCTGCTGAAGTTTGTGAGCAATCGGTAGTGCGTCGCCCGAGTAAGTAAATATTCGGTACCTCATCGATTCCGACTGAACGGTTGATGGTTGATCATTGTTTCGTTTCGCGGCAATTGGCCGATGGTGCGAACGCCGGGAACCCTACGACAAATGCTGAGGAAAATTCTCCCGATGCTTGTCTGCGCGGCCATCTGATTGGGATGGCTCTTGTATAAACTTTTCTATGATGGTTAGCAGTTCTCGGATCGCGCGGACTTCTTCTTTGATACTACGCTGGACCATCCGAATAAGAGCAACACCTTGCGGTGAAAGGTTTTCTTCGCGCAGCAGCAGTTGCAGTACTAGCAATGTTGGACCGAGTGGCTCGTGCAGTCGGTGCCTGATGAGCTTGATCACCTCCGATCTCGCAGATCCGCTGATTGGTTCAGCGCACAACGGCTCGGAGTTCTTTTGATCAGAGCGACCCATCGGTTGTTTCCCTCCAAACATCTAGTTCGCACGCAAGGCATCATCGAGACGCTTGTTAGATAGGAAAAAATCCGGCAGCGATCGGAATTTTTTGCACTTCTTCAACCTGTTAGCGAATAGAAGGCGAAGAATCCGGGCTGCTTTCGATCAGCAGCGACATCCAGAGGCCTGAATGTTCTGGTACGCTTGACAGCAACCCGTCAGCGTTTCGCAACTACGTGCAATTCCTGACGCAATTTGACCCTGCTGTCGTGGGGCAGGAACCCGCGGAAATTTACGCTGGGATAAATCATGCAATCACGGCCGATAATCGAACCGGGGTTAATCACGGAATTACATCCTATTTCGGTCCTATCGCCGACGATTGCACCGAATTTCCTTAATCCGGTCGGAATGTCGCCGTTCGGTGTGCTCACCGCGATTTCAGCATGATTGAGTTTTACGTTCGAGAGGATCACTCCTGCGCCAAGGTGAGCATGGTGTCCCAGGATGGAGTCACCGACGTAATTGAAATGAGGCACCTGTGCTTCATCAAACAGAATACAATTCTTGAATTCACACGAGTTTCCCATAACGACACCGTTGCCGGCGATGACGTTCTCGCGGACGTAGCAACCGCTGCGAATCTGACAGTTTTCGCCGATCCACGCTGGGCCCTTCAACACCGCTCCCTGTTCAATGACGGTTCCTTTGCCAATAAACACGCGATTGCTGATGAATGGCTTGCCGATGAGCTCGCCGAACACGGCTGGTTTCAGCCGGAATTGCAAATAACTCGCGATCTGTTTGAGCGCGTCCCAAACGTAATTCTGATTCTCGAACAGCTTTGGATGGGCCGTGTGTTCGAGGTCCAGGAAATCGGCAGGGGCAAACATATTCAGCATGCGGCACACCGGTCGCTCACAATTTTCCGATCGTCACGTATTCCCCGTCTGGCTGTTGGAACCATTCCGGCAGCTCGATTCCCGAGGCCACGATGCTTTCGTAACAATTTTGCGTGATCATTCCGCGTCGCGTGCTTTCACCGAACACTGCATAATTGTTTTCCGTCACGAATAACCTGTGCTCGGGCAGCTTGGGTACTTCGTCCTTGAGATCATCCATCGCTTTGGCGTTGGGAATGTGATCGGGCAAATGGGTGAAGAGATGTCGCAGCACCTTCGCTCGCATGATTTGGTGGATCCATATCTGCCACCAACCTTTCCGTTCGAGATAAACATCTCCGAACAGGTTTTTCACTTTGTGAGGGTGGAGTGTGAGGCGAGGGATGCTTAACAGCGCGCGGCATCTACAGAACAACATGCCGTCGATTCCAGGTGAACGCATGGCGTGCGAGATGAGGGTCGCGACCTTGTCGGTGGGAAGCTGAATCGGGTATTTATCGTCCACGCACCAGTAAATCCATTCCTCGTCATCGATGTCCGCGAGCAAATGTAAGATGGTTCCTTTAATGTCTTCTGGCGCTGCATGGTACTTGATTCGGTCGGTATCGGTTCCGCGAAGCTCCTGGTATGGGATATGAAAAATGAATGGATGATCTGGCCACAAATGATCGTATTTCAAAATCATGTGCCGCGTAATCGCTCGATAGCGGTCACACGTAAGGACGATCGCTTTTATTTTATTTGGCGAACTCATAACCGAATCGGTCAATATCTACTCTGAACTTCGCTGCAATGACATCTCTTGTTCGAGGAGTGTAATACTCCGTGTAATGACGCGTCCGGGGGTTTTCGCGTCGGTGCGGCAACTTCTCCTCCACGCCGAGTTTCTCCGCCACAAAGACCCAATCCTCGTCGAGTCGCTCGAATTTTCCGATGAAATCGGCTAACAGATTTCCATTTGCATCGACAAACCAGTCGAGTTGGTAACGATGCGGCGACGAATGCACGCATGTGGCGCTGCTGTACTGAATCCAATCGACAAATTCTTCGAAGCTCATTTCGTTCCGGAGTTCTAATGCCTCCGTGCGTTCATACAGCGATACAACTCGGTCCCAAGGATTGCGAACAAATCCAAATTTGAAATAGGACTCGAATTGCTTGCGCCCGGTTTCTCTCCGGCGCTCTTCGGGTCGCAGCAAATATAACGCCGCCTTAATGCGGTTTTTTCTTCCGCCGAATTCGGTCCACGATGTTTCCATTAACTGCTTGATTTGTATCAAATCCAGATGTGGCCTCCACGCTTTACCGAGAACCGCGCGCACGCTGGTAGAGCCAGTCTTTGGCACCTCGACGAAAATGCATTTGTGTTTATGTGAGATCACGTCTGATTGCGTGGCATTCTACATTGAAAAATCTCGCAGGCATTACAAAGTGAGCCCTGCACGGGTCGGTAGCTCAATCGGTAGAGCAGCGCCCTTTTAAGGCGTTGGTTCCGGGTTCGAGTCCCGGCCGACCCATTACTAGCCGCGTCTCTCTGAGACGCGCCCACCCGGCCCGCAGGGTCGCGGCTACAAGTTAGGCAAATCGCGCAGCGAATTTCGCGGTCGATCCAATCGAAAAACCTGCAAGCCGATTGCGGCGGCTGCTTTCCAATCGCGTTCAGGATCGTCACCAACATGGAGGACTTCGTCAGCTTTCAAATGCATTATCGTGATTGCGCGGCGAAAAATCTCCGGGTCTGGTTTGTCCGCTCCGAGTTCGCTGGAAATGAAGATGTGGTTGAAGTACTTGGAAATGCCCAGGTTTTGTAGAATCAGTCGCAACCGACCGTCAAAATTCGAGACCACCGCGAGTTGAAAATGTGGCTGTAACCGCTCGAGCACTTCAGGCACTTCCGGATAAAGCTCCCAGACCCCTGCTTCGGCAAAATGTTCGTAAGCGACTTCGAAAAAGTTGTCTCGGTCAACTTCGCTCAAATCGGGCGCGACCTGATCGAATACACGACTGACGAGCTCGCGCCACCAGCCTTTGTCGTCATTGTCGCGCGGGCCATCGGTTGCTCGGCGCCGGGGCATTTGTTGCCAGGCTTCGTGGAACGCGCGGTCCAGTTGCTGCGCGTTGAAGTCCAGCCCAAGTTCGCGACCCACGTAAGCGTAATGGTCGCCCACTGTTTTGGTGAGGTAAAAGAGCGTGCCTGCGGCGTCGAAAAGAATTGCTCTGATCACTTCAGTGCAAACGTTCAGCGTGACAAGCTGGTTACGCAACGCTACGAGACGGCGGGCGCTTAACATCACAATCAGTGCGTAAGAGGCGTTGGTATTTTTGTTTCGCAAAATCCGCTCCTGCGCGTGCATGATCGAGTGTTGATGAATGCTGTTGACAAGTCGTTGCCCTTGCAGGGCTGGACACAATCAGCGAGCGAAGAAGTGGCAAATGGTATCAGCCATGGCATCGGGCTCCTGGGCGCAATCATCGCCACGCCGATTCTGCTTCTGGCAGCATTTCACCATGGTGACATTCCGTTTTTCATCGGTACCATCGTCTTCGCGACCACCATGTTACTTGTGTACATGGCATCCACCCTCTATCACGGCTGGCCCCAGACTCACACGAAATCTCTTCTCCAGGTAATAGATCACGCAGCGATTTTTTTGTTAATCGCGGGAACATACACGCCATTTGCTTTAGGCCCGTTACGCCGTGGCGGCGGGCTAATGATGCTCGCGATCGTCTGGGCACTCGCGCTTTTCGGCCTCATTATGAAGGCGACACGAGGTGCACTGCGTCATCGGAGACTTGCGATGACTCTCTATCTCGGAACCGGCTGGATCGCCATTGCCTTCATACGTCCGCTCGCGCTGGCAATTCCGTTGTCCGCGCTCGTCTGGTTAATTGCGGGTGGCATCGCTTACACGGCGGGCACTTTATTTTTTGCTAATGAGCGGCTGCGTTATGGTCATTTCATCTGGCATTTGTTCGTGCTGGCCGGCACTAGCTGTCATTTCGCAGCGGTGTTTATTTGCGCAATCTGAAAAGAAGCGTGTGGAGTTGGACAAGCTTCCGCGCGCGGCGCATTAATTGATATGCTGCCGGTTGAACATAACGATCCGATCAACGCGAAGATTCTCGCGATTTCGGAAGACAAGATCGAAGGCTTTGTTCGCGAGCCGTTCCAACAAATTGCGAATCGCTCGGGTGTGGCTGTCGAGGTTGTGATGGCGCGCATCGCCGCGATGCTGCGTGCGGGAACAATCCGGCGTGTCCGGCAAACTCTGCTTGCAACGAACCTCGCCCAGGGCGCGTTAGTCGCCTGGAAAGTTCCCGAAGATAAAGTCGACACCGCGTTCGACTGGATGTTTCAGCGCGATCCGTTCTCGGGTCATGTCGTGCTCCGCTCGACCGACACCGTCAGCGCTGGATCGGACTACAAACTTTGGACGACCGTAAAGGTCCCTCAGGGATTTTCGCTCCAAACGCATTGCGAATTGCTGGCGAAAAAAGTTGGTGCGGAACGCTTTCGTGTGATGCCGGCAAAGGGCATTTTTACTCTCGGCGTTGGACATGTCCGGCGTAAAACCATTGAGCCCGGAAGTAGAGCTGATCAACCGGCCAAAATGATGCCGGTGCAGAGGGTCGAGCTCAGCGAGCATGAATGGAATATTCTACTTGCCCTGAAGCGCGAGTTCACGCCGGAGGATATCAAGCCGTCGCCATGGGTTGCGCGCGCGAATGAAGCAGGCGTAACGCTGGAAGATTTCTGTCGAGTGGCGGAGGATTTGAACGCGCGAAAAATTGTCGGGCGTTTTTCTACATTTCTGGAACATGTCAAACCATCCGCGGGCGGTGTGCGCGTGACGCGATTCAACGCGCTATTTCACTGGGCGGTGCCGGCAGGTCGCGAAATTGAGGCGGGAGCCGAAGTCGGGCGTCATCACATATTAACGCATTGCTACTGGCGCGAGGCCGGCCCGGAATTCAGGAACGTCAACATCATGGCTGTCGCGCATGGGACGGACAAAGCATTGCTGCTCGAACATAAGTCGGCGATCGATGAGCACCTGCGGGCGCGCGACATCCAGGCCGCTTATACGAACGTGTTCTGGGGTGGACGCAGCGAGATCAAGCCGTCGGAGATTTCCCCGCGCGTATATCGCCAGTGGTTGTCGGAGCAGGGGAAGGTATAGCCGGGTGCGTTGACCGCGGCAGCGTCGTGCGTGCAATCCTTGATCTGAGGTGATCGCGCTCGGCTACAACAGATTTTTCTCGTACGTTACATCCAGTTTTCGCAGGAGAACGGCGGCAAAACTCTGACGATCAACCTGCCGGCCGAGCTCTAGTGCCAGGGATGTGGCCCGGTCTTGAAGGTCAGCAGGAAAGTCGTCGCGGTATTGGTTCACATTGATTCCGATCCCGACCACAGCCAGGTGCGGTGCCTTCGGTTGTGCGCGCATCTCCACCAACACGCCGGATACTTTGCGCCCATTAAGTTGAACGTCGTTAGGCAGCTTTATCGCAGGTTCAAGCCCGAAGCTTGCGCGAATGACGTCCGAAACCGCTTGGATTGCCCAAATGGTGAGTTGTCCGGAGTCGCTAAGCGGGATGTTGGGTCGTAACAAAATTGAAAACCAAAGTCCTTTCCCCGCTGCCGACTCCCACCGGCTACCACGCTGACCACGGCCATCGGTTTGGTATTCCGCGAAAACGACCAAACCCTCAGGCATGCTCGGCAGACCATCCGTCGATGCTATGCGTGAAATGGCGTCATTAGTTGAGCTCGTTTCCCTGAGCACAATAATCTCCCGACCAATCACAGCGTCGGGAGCTTTGGCCTTAAGTTGATCGGCGATTAGATAATCGAACTTCTCATCCGTGCCCATGCGTCATTTCCAGCCCAAGATCGATTGCGCGCGCTGAGTTCGTCAACGCGCCGATGGAAATGTAATCAACGCCTGTGGCTGCGATCCGCCTGACGTTTTTCAGTGTGATGCCCCCGCTGGCTTCAAATTTGATGTTATTTCTCCTCAGCGCCAGGGCTTCCCGAATTTGAGCCGGCACCATGTTGTCCAGAAGAATGACGTCGATGCCGTCGATCTCGACGAACGCTCGCGCCTGCTCCAAATCATCAGCTTCCACTTCGATCCGGATGTTGGGCCGTTCCTTGCGAAGCTGACGAATTTGATCGGCAAACCCGGAAAGCCCTCTGAGAGCGGCCAAATGATTGTCCTTTACGAGGACCATGTCGTACAGACCGGAACGGTGGTTAACGCCACCACCAGCCGCAACCGCAGCCTTTTCCAGTACGCGAAGCCCAGGGGTCGTCTTGCGGGTATCAAGTATTTTGGCCGGATGATTGCCGACTGCGTCGACAAACTGCCGGGTAAGAGTTGCCACGCCGCAGAGGCGTTGAAGAAAATTTAGCGCCACGCGTTCGGCCTTAAGAATCGAACGTGCAAGCCCTCTCACTTCAATGACGACGTCACCGGCAACTACGGCATCACCATCTGCGTGCACGATCTGAATGTCAGTTGCGGAATCGACCTTCCGAAAAATTTCCGCGGCTGTCCCGGTTCCGGCAACGATCGCTGGTTCACGCGCGACAATGCGTCCGCTGGCATCCAGCGCCTCAGGGATGAAGAACTCGGTGGTGATATCGCCTTTGCCTATGTCTTCTTTGAGTGCTGCAGCGATCGGATCGTAGTAGTCGGGGTTCATCGAGGAGCGAAGGCCGCACCATACCTATGAATTTCAACGGCGTCTATCGAACCCGCCGCTAAAGAGTCATTGTTGAGCGCCGGATTTGGACAAAAAAATTGATTCGGGCAGCGCACGCTAAGGAGAAACAACTTCTAGAAGAACTCGTGACACCGCCCGAATCGCCTTAACCTGTTATATTCGACAGCCTGTAGCGGCACGCGTTCGAACTTTTTTACGAAAAATTCGTGCCTGGTCAGATTTCCGGGTTTCAGGGGCCAAATGCGCTCGTGCCGTCACAGAAGATTTCCCTGCACAACGGTACCAACTTTGGCCGCTTCGTCGCGTACCTCCTGCAGGAGCGACTTGAATTCACATTTTTCCAGGGCCGCTATCAGGGCGGGATAATCAGGCTCAATTCGCAGCTCATCAATCACCACAGGCAGTTCCATCTCACAGTCCAGATCGACCATTTTCCGGTTCTGCAATACTTGCTCGCGAGCGTTCGCTAGTTTCTCTCGGGTACGCGCGCTTTTCACCTTGTCGATGTTGTTTAGTAAGACATCGAGGCCACCAAATTCGCGGATCAATGCTGCGGCGCTTTTTCGACCGATTCCGATCCCCGGGATATTGTCCACCGAATCGCCGGTCAACGCGAGCACGTCGCCAATAAGGCCGGGTGCGACGTCCCATTTCGCGGTCACTTGCTCTTCGCCGAGTAATGCGAATGCGTCCTTCGGAGACGCGAGGTCTGCTTTTGCAGTTGTGTAGATTGTTACGCAAGGACCCACCAGCTGAAACAAATCTTTGTCGTTGGTCGCGAGCACCACTTCCATGCCGGCCCGTTTGCAGGCAGCAATGGCATAACAACCCATCAGATCGTCCGCCTCGGTATCCGGAAGGGAAATGTTTCGGAAGCCCAGCAGCGGCGTAAGCTTCTGAATAAAATCGAGCTGCGGGACCATAGGTTTGGGCATTTCCTTGCGCGTTTCCTTATAGGCGGGTTGTAGCTCTACTCTCTTCTGCGGGAGGCCTTCGTCCCAAACGACTGCGCCCAGCTCAGGTTGCAAATGTTTCATCATCAGCCGCAGCGTTTTCGTAAAACCGAAAATGGCGTTCGTCGGTTCCCCGCGCGAATTCGAAAGATTCGGGATCGCGAAGAATGACCGGTAAACGTAGTAATGACCGTCGATCAGCAGCAGTTTCATTGCAGTCTAATGCTGGATTCTGAATTCATGATGCTGGATGATCAAGGGGTGACCGAAGAATGGATCGTGCGTGTGCAGGGCAGTGAGTACGGCCCGGTGAACATTGAGACTCTGCGTGAGTGGAAAGCGGAAGGCCGATTACTTCCCGCTAACGAAGCGCGCCGAGCGAATGTGGACTTTTGGACAACAGCAGCGGAAATCCCCGGACTTTTCGATTTGCCGCCGCCGGTCCCGCTCGCCGGCCCTGACACGCAACCACCCGTGCAACTCTCACGCCGCAGCTTCGGTGAAATTTTGACGGAGACGCTTCAAATTTACCGAAAAGGTTTTTTCCAGTTTCTCGGTCTCACGCTGCTCGTGTTGCTGCCATCCATAGGCAGTCAGCTAACAACTGCATTTCTCCAACCTCCGCAGGGCTCCAACGTCAACATCCCTTCCGTTCTCGCCGCGGGCTTCGCTTTTCTGATGTTCATTCTTTCAATTGTGATGTGGCCGGTTTACATCGCCGGAATTCAAATTCTCACCGCTGAAATTGTCCGCGGAAACCGATTCAGTTTGATCGGAGTACTCAATGAAGCGGTGAGATTTTGGCCGCGCGTCGCAGCGCTGTGCGTCTTCGTATATAGCGTGTTCTTTCTGCTGATGGTGTTCGGCTTGGCGATTGCGGCCATGGCTCTAGCTGCGGGATCGTCGGTATTGCTGGCTCTTGTCGCGATGGGTCTGCTGATCCTGCAGGTCTGGATGTTCGGGCGTTTTTTTGTGAACGTTCTCTTTTGGCAACAGTTTACCGTTCTCGAGCATGCAGGATTCATCGATTCATTGCGTGAAAGCCGCGATCTGGCCCGGAGCGGACGCGATCTTCCGCGGTTTCAACGCCCATTATGGCGGGGTGCGTTCATCGCCTCGATCTGGTTTGCAGTTGTGGTGGCGCTCACGCTGGCTGCGCAGTGGGGAACACTGCATGGATATCTCAATCAATTGATGACTACGCAGGATCCGCAGGCGCTGCTACAGCAAATGGCCGAGGCTCAGAAAGCCAGCGGTTTTAATGCGTTCGCGTTCGCCTTGGGCGTCATCGAAAAAATTCTCCAGCCATTGGTCGGCATCGCTTTCGTAGTTCTTTACCTGGACAGCAAACTCGAGCGGCCTTCACATGTGGAACCAATTGTACGCGCTGGTGAAGGCGACACGGTTCGCTAAGAGATCCGAGAACGTGATGGCAATCGCGATCGCGCCCAACGCTCCCAGCACAAGGTTAGGCTTACTCCGCAGAAGCCGGCTTAACCCGTAAACATACACCATCGCAAAAGGAATGAGCGCGCCGAGCATTAGGCGTCCCTGGAAAAAATAAGGCCGCTCGCGAGAGGGGTTAATGCAGGCACCAAAATCGAACTGCAATGATAAGAATGCGAGAAACACGAACGTTAGGAGGACGCACATCGCTGCTATCCAAAGCAAGTGACGCTGCGCTGTGCTGATGTCCTTAGCGCCCGGGCGGGCGAGTGAAGTGACGGCGATCAGAAGCAGGCTGAGCGAGGAAATGGCGTAAAACAAATCCAATCCCTGGAAACCAATAAGTCTGGCGTGCCACATAAATTCGCCACGCCAGAAGCTGGCAATTAGTTCGGAAAGGAACGTCCACACTCCGGAGACGGTAAAGATTGGATGCGACCACCATTCCGAGAACGGTTTCGTCGTCCATCCAAGCAATTGCGCTTTGGAGGCGGCACCTGTGAAATCGCCGAAATGCGCTTTCATCCAGACGAGCCACGCCACGATCGGAGTTGCGGCGCAAACTGCCACGGCACCCAGTGCCGGCATTGCGGTGCGTAATTTTCCGGCTCGAGCTTCGGCGATGCACCAGCACAAGATCGCGCCAACGGCGACAAATATTAGCGGCACGTTGCTGAGCTTCGTCAGATACGCCGCAGCGACCGACAAACCAGTTCCGATTCCGAGAGAAACGCGCGGCACGTTCCCGGAAAACCATTTGATTAGACAGATGAACGCCAGCCCGAAACAAATTGGCGAGAGCACGTCATTGTTGATCCCGTAAAATGCGTCTTGCGGCACTGCGGCGATCAAAAGCGGAACGCCAACTCGCAGCCCGACCTCCTTGGGAAACATCAGTCGAGCCGCCACATAGGCCAGCCAAATCAGCGCGGCCATTAACCCGATGTTCAGAAATCGAACCCAATACAGCGCGCTACCGTCTTTGATGCCGATCCACTGACCAATGTGAAACCAGGACCCGGCCAAAACGTAATAGAGCGGCGCCTGCGAGGACTCCTGGTTAGGCGTCCGACTCCAGATCTGTTCGATGCGTGCAATCGTCGGCGCGACCTCTTCGGGAGGATGCTTCCACATCGGTCCGAAATAGCCGCCCTCGAAATCTTCCGGTGCTGAGAGAAATTCGGGCGATGCGTAACGCGAAAGGTAAGGAAGCGTTGCTGGCGAGATCAGTTCCACGCCGCGCGGCACGTTGCCCTCGGCATATTTGATTACCACGTCAAAGTGCCGCCGTTCGTCAACATTGTTGAAAAAGGGGAAAGCAGCGGAGAAAAGCAGCACCCTGACAGCGGCGAATACACCGAAGCCGATCACCCACCAGAATTCGTAGGCACTTATCGAGCCTGCTGATGGACGATTTTTCATTGGCGAGAAGACGTCGGGTGAGTGCGCACAGAATTGACCCACAACGCCGAATGGTTCTCGTCAGCTAAGCCGAAGTTTCATTGTCAGGGCTTTTTGCCCGCCATTCCGCGCGCGCTTGCGCGATCAACGGCGCGAGCTTGGAATAAAACACGATGACGTAAGACAAATATCCACCGAAGCCGACCACTTGCAGGGCGATCAACCAGATATGTCCATTTCGACCCAGAAAAAAGTCGGGTTGCAAACGAATTGCAGCCGCGCACGCAACATTCACGACAAAGAAAGCAGGCAACAACAACCCGAGATTGAGCCATTGATCGCGTTTCACGAGCGAGTACAACCGGTCGCTTACATCGCCCGTGCGATCACGCACACGCATGCGAATCAGGCGGAGATCATACGCGAATAGGCACCAACCGACGGCGAGAAATGCGGCTACGAATGCGAACCAACGTGCAGGATGGCCAAGCTGTGCAAATGCAAAGGCCTCCACCAGGGCACAAGCAATGTAGAGAAAATTGTGCCCAAACTCTAATGGCCAGCGGATCAGAGTGAGAATGTGCAGCACAACACGCGACCAGAAGACCAGGATGATGATTAAGCCGGAGAGCACATAAGGCCACATGATCCAGTCGAATGTGGCAATCGCCTCACGTGACGTTTCGATCAGCACGGTGAGCGCGACACCTTGAATGATGCTCACCAACGTAAGCTCGATGTCCGCTATCATCGCATCGAGTTCGGCGCGACTTTCGCTCAGCGAGGTCACATTGCGACTCGTAACCGTTTTACGATGAAACTGTCAAGCGGTTGGCATCTGACGCTCTGCCGTAACCGTGAAATTTTGTCTCGGCGTTTCGCACGTCGACAGTTTGCCTGTGCCAGACTAGACCAACGTATGATGCGCGAAAAATCGTCGTCCTTTGATGTAACTAGCTGACTGCATTCTTTTTAAGATGACGGCTTCGCCGGACGGGGTTTTTGGCATGGACGGCGCTAAACGAATGGTTGAACTAAAAATTATCAATCCAACAAAGGAGATTTTTAAATTATGAATCTAATTCGTTATCAACCTTCGGATTCGCCGCCATGGTCAGCATTGGACCGCTGGAGCAATCTGCGGGACGAGCTGAACTCGTTCTTCGATACGCCGTTCTGGTCTGGTTTTAGCCGGACCGGTCAGCTCTTTACGGGGTGGTCACCCGCAGTCGATCTTTACGAAAGTGGCGACCATTTCGTGGCCGTCGTCGAGTTGCCCGGACTGCCCAAGGAGGTCATCGACATTTCCTTGCACGACGGGACGCTGACGATCAGCGGCGAGCGCAAACGCGGGAGTGACAACAACGGTGAAACGGCTCAGCGCAGTGAGCGCTACGTCGGCACATTCCGTCGCAGCATCGCGCTGCCGACCCGTGTGGATCCCAGCAAGGTCATTGCCACCTATCAGGATGGAATTCTCAAGGTGACATTGCCCAAGGCTGAGGAAGCAAAACCAAAACAAATCCAGGTAAGCTAAACCAGGAAACTGAAAGGAATTTCACTATGAACACTCTCACCCGAGAAACTCGCGAATCAGACCGCGGCCAAGTGGAGCAATTTATTACGCCCCCGGCTGGCGTCACTGAAATTGGTGATGGCTACATGCTCGAGATTGAGATGCCGGGCGTAAAAAAAGACGGCCTCGAGATTTCAGTCGAAAACAATGAGTTGACGATCATTGGGCGGCGCTCTCTTCCCGCTACGGAAGGCACGCTGATTCATCGCGAATCGCGGCCGGAAAATTTCCGGCGCGTGTTCGAGATCGACCCGTCAATCGACGCGAACAGAATCAGCGCGAAGATCGATCAGGGCCTCGTAACGTTAACTCTGCCGAAAGCCGAGCACGTGAAGCCCCGTAAGATCACTGTTTCGTAAGCGAATCAGAATCGTCGAAGAAGGCCGCGAGCGTCACGCTCGCGGCCTTTTTTCTTGGCTTTGGTCTGCGGCTATCGCTTTTGTGCTTGGCGAATGCTCGCGTGCGTCGTAGTTAGATTCTTTCTGATATGGCGACAAAGACCGAAGAAAAAACAGCCGCTGACAAAGTGGCTGCCGCTCGAAATAAGAATCTCGATTTGGCGATTCAGCAGATCGCGAAAGACTACGGCGAAGGTGCAATCATGCGTTTGGGCGGAGAGAGAATCGTCGATATCGATGTGATTCCGACTGGAAACATTTTGATCGATCGTGCCCTGGGAGTCGGTGGGTTTCCGCGCGGTCGAATAATCGAAATCTTCGGTCCGGAATCGTCCGGCAAAACAACGCTCGCATTAACCGTTGTCGCTCAGGCGCAAAAGGCGGGAGGCCTGGCTGCGTTTATCGACGTCGAGCACGCGCTGGATCCCGGCTATGCAAAACGACTAGGCGTGAACCTTGACGATCTACTCGTCTCGCAGCCGAGTTCCGGCGAGGAAGCGCTTCGCATTTGCGAAACGCTCATACGCTCCAACGCGCTTGACGTGATCGTAGTCGACTCAGTTGCGGCACTGGTTACCCGTGCGGAGCTGGAAGGCGAAATTGGCGATACGACCGTCGGTGCTCAGGCGCGTCTGATGAGTGCAGCGCTGCGCAAGCTCACCGCGCTCATCTCAAAAGCGCGGACCTGCTGCATCTTCACCAATCAAATCCGCGAAAAAATTGGCGTGATGTTCGGAAATCCGGAGACAACACCTGGCGGAAAAGCTTTAAAGTTTTACGCCAGTATGCGGGTAGATATTCGCCGAATCGGTGCAATCAAGCAGACCGACGGCGTTGTGACGGGTAACCGCACGCGCGTCAAAGTAGTGAAGAATAAAGTAGCGCCGCCATTCACTGAGGCCGAATTCGACATCATGTATAACGAAGGGATTTCGTCCGCCGGCGCTCTTCTCGACGTGGCATTGGAAAAACAAGTGATCGAGAAGCGCGGGTCTTGGTTGAATTACAAAGGAAGCCAGCTTGCCCAGGGCAGGGATGCCGCCAAAGAGGTCCTGAAGAACGACAGGGCGCTTTATGACGAAATCGAGGCCGCGGTCAAAGTGAAGCTGGATGAAGAGTAATTTTTCGACGCGGGGTTAGGGACGCCGCGCGGCGGTGTCCGGACAGCGCAGCGCGCTGTTCCTAGCGACTGTGGTTTCAGGTTTCCTGAAATTCGTGTTTATTCGTGATTACCCATGACGTCGGCTGAAATACGACAATCATTTCTCGATTTTTTTCGCCAGAAAAAGCACACCGTCGTGCTGTCGTCGTCGCTTCTTCCCGACGCACCGAATCTGTTGTTCACCAATGCCGGCATGAACCAATTCGTGCCCATTTTTCTTGGCCAACAAAAACCGCCATGGAAACCGCCGCGTGTCGTTGACACCCAAAAATGCATCCGGGCCGGAGGAAAACATAACGATCTGGAAGATGTCGGTCTCGACACGTATCACCACACGTTTTTCGAGATGCTCGGCAACTGGAGCTTCGGTGATTATTTCAAAAAGGAAGCAATTGAGTGGGCGTGGGAATTACTGGTGGAACGCTGGAAATTTCCGCCGCAGCGCCTTTTCGCGACCGTTTACCAGCCCGGCGCGGGCGAGCCGAGTGAGTTCGACCAGGAAGCGTACGATCACTGGGCGCGTTTGTTTCGTGAAGCTGATCTCGATCCGAAAATTCATGTTCTGAGCAGCGGCAAAGCCGACAATTTCTGGATGATGGGCGACACCGGCCCATGTGGTCCGTGCTCTGAAGTGCACATTGATCTGACGCCCGACAGCGACACGCGTGGCGCGCTCGTGAACAAAGGCGACCCGCGTTGCATTGAGATTTGGAACCTCGTGTTCATCCAGTTCAATGCGCAACCTGTAGCCGGGGGCGGTGACCCCGGCCAAACCGAATATGTGCCGCTCGCTGCGCGCCACGTCGATACCGGCATGGGTTTCGAGCGCGCCGTGGCGATTATCCAGGGCACAAACAATCTCACCGATTTTTCCGGGACAACTTCGAATTACGAGACTGACGTTTTCCGCCCCATTTTCGACGAGATCGAAAAACTCAGCGGCAAAAAATATGGATCGACATTGCCGATTGTAGGGCAAGCGGATCGCTTGCCGGACGAGGAGGAAGGCAGCCGGAGCGGCCGCCCTACAACTGATCCCGAGAAGGAGAAAATCGATATCGCATTCCGGGTTATCGCCGATCACATCCGCGCGCTTTCATTTGCGATCGCTGATGGAATCACCCCATCAAACGAAGGTCGCGGATATGTTCTGCGCCGCATCTTGCGTCGAGCAATCCGATACGGTCGCACGTTAGGTTTTCACGAACCGTTTTTCTACAAACTCGTCGGTGTCGTTGCGAAGACGATGGGTGACGTCTTTCCGGAAATCCGGACGCAGCAATCAAAGATTAAGGAAACAATCCGTCGCGAAGAAGAAGCGTTTAACAAAACCTTAGATAGAGGAATCGAGCTGTTCGAGCGAGAGGTCACACGTATTCAGGGGAGCGCGGGCTTGCAGCCCGCCCCATCCGGCATTCTGCCGGATGCCTCTCGCGACGCTCGATATACGAAACGTCGTCTGCCGCACTACGAGCGGCCGCATGGAATCTATCACGTAACGTTTTCAACGCGGGATCACCGACTCCTTTCTCTCGAAGCTCGTAGCATCGCGCTAGATTCTATTATGCATTTCGATCAGAAGCGGTATGACCTTTTCGCCGCATGTGTTATGCCCGACCATGTTCATATCCTTTTTCAGCCATGGAGGAAGCCTGCAGCCAAGGAAAACGAATTGCCATTCTGGTCGCTCGCGGAATTAATGCACTCGATAAAATCGTTTGCTGCCAGAGAAATCAATCGGGCGGAGAATTCGCAAGGTAAACAGGTTTGGGAAAACGAATATCACGACCGTCTGATACGTTCGGATCGCGATTTGGAGGAAAAATTTCTTTACGTTTGTCGTAATCCGTGGACAGAAAATTTGGTTGGTCCAGACGAAGATTATCCTTGGGTCTGGGAGTGGTCTCGACGGGTTAATACTGGCCGGCAGCATGCCGGCCAAAGCGAGCAGAATGCTCGCGGTCCCCAGCTCCCCGGCGAATTTGCATTTAAGCTTTATGATACCTATGGGTTTCCGCTGGATCTCACGGAAGTCATGGCGCGCGAGCGTGGATTGACCGTCGATGTTGCAGGTTTCGAGATGTTGATGGAGCAACAGCGCGATCGCGCGCGAAAGGCGCAGAAAAAGGAAGACATCACCGTTGAAGGCGAGCTCGAGGTCGAGCCGACGAAATTCCTCGGATATGATTTTCTCGAGACGGAATCAGTTGTAGACAGAGTTTTGCCTGGGAAACAGCCGGGCGAACTCAACATTGTTCTCGATCGCACGCCATTGTACGCCGAGATGGGCGGTCAAGTCGGTGACCGGGGATTACTTCACGTTCCAGGACCTGATTGGACCGAACTAGGCCAGCTGCGCGTGATCGACACCCAGAAACGCGGCGATGTTTTTGTTCATCGCGCGACGGTTGTAGAAGGTCGCGCGCCGGAACCGGGCGAAGCGGTGCGAATTTCGGTGGATGCCGAACGGCGCCAATTGATTCAGGGACATCACACCGTCACCCATTTGTTGCACTGGGCGTTGCACGAAGTTGTGTCGCGCGATGCGTCGCAAAAGGGCAGTTACGTCGGACCCGACAAACTAACGTTCGATTTTTCGAGCGCGCCCCTGACGCCGCAGCAAAAGCTTGATGTGGAAAAATTGGTGAACGAAAAAATTTCGGAAAACGCAACGGTTTCGTGGACTGAAATCCCGTTCGCCGAGGCGAGACAGCGAAAGGACATCATTCAATTTTTCGGCGAGAAATACGGCGACACAGTTCGTGTGTTGCAAATCGGGGGGTCACCTCGCGCGCTTAATGGTTATTCGATGGAGCTCTGCGGCGGCACTCACGTATCATTGACTGGCGAAATCGGGCCGTTCCGTATTGTGAAAGAAGAAGCTATCGCGGCCGGAACGCGGCGCATCGAAGCAGTCGCAGGCGACGCCGCTCGGACCTGGGCCAAGCAGGAGGCGGCGCGGCAACACGAAAAATTTGAGACGCTCGTGCGCAAAAAATCGGACATCGCTCCGCTGCCGCCATTCCAAGATGAAGCAGCGACATCAGAAATTCTGAAGCAACTCGACGCGCGCGCGGCGCATCTTGAAAAGCTGGACGCGGATGTTCGAGAATGGGAAAAGAAAACCGCGAAATCTGCGGAGGCAGAGCTGAAGAGCAAGGCTG
Source organism: Candidatus Udaeobacter sp. (assembly GCA_036522635.1). Taxonomy (GTDB): domain Bacteria; phylum Verrucomicrobiota; class Verrucomicrobiia; order Chthoniobacterales; family UBA10450; genus Udaeobacter. Next base: position 20,106 of record DATDFM010000239.1, read on the forward strand.
CTCAAATCGCTAATGAACTGACGCGATCGGATGCGGAAAAAAATTTCTGCGTCGCGGAAGTACAGGATGCGGATGGAAAACTCCTCCAGGCAATCGTGGATGCGTTGAAGTCCAAATTGGAAGGCCCAATTTTTCTTGTGGGTAGCCGAGGCGAATCAGTCGCGTTGGTCGCTTATGTCCCTTCAACGCTGACGACAAAGTTTCAGGCGAACAAATTGATCCAACAAATTGCACCGATTGTAGGCGGGAAAGGCGGCGGTCGTCCGGAGAGCGCGCAAGGTGCTGGGAAAGACGCCAGCAAAATCAGCGAGGCGCTGACAAAAGCGCGGGAGCTACTGGGTTAAGGCGAGAGCCCATAAGACGATTGTCATTCTGATCCCGCAGTGCCGGGAGAAGAATCTCAGATTACTTTTCGGCTAGCGTCGAGCAACGAACCAGAGATGTTTCGCTCCGCTCAACATGACAGAAGCCTTTTGCCGTGATTTTTTACGGCGCGCTGGCGGTCGGGGTTCGCGCGTGTTTCACAATTAACCTCGGATTTTTTCCATCGAGAGACATCCGGTAAATGGATGCCTGGTTTTCGTTCTCCTTTTGCATGATGCAAAGGAATTCGTTCGTGCTCAGCCAGAACGGTTCCCACACATAATCATCCTTGCCAGAAATGCGGACCGCTTTGTCGGCGTTGAGGTCGAGCTTTTCGATCGCGGGCTGCGGACCATCCCAGTTCTTGCGTTCATGCTCCGAGCCAGTATCGACATCCATCAAGAGCGCTTTGCCGTCCGGGGAAATGCTTAGTCGATCGCCGCCATTCATGCTCGCGTCAGTCAAAACTTTCGACAGCTCCCATTTCGTCAGAACGTTTCCGTCGAGATCGATCTGATAAATATTGTCGAGATCGTGGCAGAAAATCGATTTGCCATCGCGCGCCCATTCTGGCGCGCCAAACGCGTCGGGCTTTAGCTCTGCGTTCTTCACAAGCCGAAACCCGGAGCCATCGGCGTTCACCAAGCCCAGGTGCCACGCCGTGTCTGTCATGATCGAAAAAGCGAGCTGTTTTCCATCCGGCGACCAGACAGGACCAAAACAATTGTCGCTCGGAATATTCGGTACAACCGTGGTTTTGCCGGTGCCAATGTCCGCGATTGCAATGTGACGCTCAGGACCGGGGCGGTTCTTCGCATCGCCTTCGGTGTTAAAAGCCACGCGAGTGCCGTCCGGCGAAACTTCAGGCCAGTCGCCCTCCGCAACTTTCTTTGGATGTGTACCGTCAACGTCCGCGACGAAAATCTTTCCATTTCGATCGTATGCGATTTTGCGCTGCCCGGCGTTGACGAACGCGCAGAATGTGGCGCAAAGAACGATGGTAATGATGAGTTGTTTCATGCGCTCGGGGCACTCACGCTCGGAAAGCGCGCGTTTTTGATCAGCCGCTTGAGATTTTTTCCGTCAATGGACATTCGATAAATCGAATCTTCGTTTTCATCGGCGTCGCGACTGAGAAAAAGAACGTTGTCGTTGTCCAGCCAGACGCCGTCCCATCCAAATAATTTTTGAGGTGTGATCCTGGTCGCCTTTTTTGATTGGAGATCGAACACCCAAAGCGCCGGTAGTGGCCCATCCCAATTTTTGCGGCCGGATTCTTCGGCCATATCGATGCTTAGAAGCAATCGCTTTCCATCAGGCGACACATCGATGCGACCGTCACCACTCATATCACCATCCGGCACGATCGTGTCGATCTTCCATTGCGCGCGCACCGCGCCGGTGAGGCCGATCTGATAAATGTTTGACATATCCTCGCAAAAAACGGATTTGCCGTCGCGGGCCCAGATCGGCGAGTAACGCGTGACTTCATCTTGCACTCCGGGTTTAAGCACATGGAAATTCGTGCCGTCTGAATTCACCACGGCTAGATCCCAAGCATCGTGCGGACGCGTAGTGAAAAGGATTTGTTTCCCGTCAGCCGTCCAGCTCGGGTAATAGGAATTATTGCTCGGGATATCTTTGAAAACATCAGTCTTTCCCGTGGCGACATCGATTACGGCAATGTGACGGGCATATGTCGTGTCGCTCGTTTTCTCTGTGGTGTTAAACGCGACGCGAGTTCCATCCGGCGAGATCGCAGGGAAGATGCCGTCAGCGATCTTTTTCTCACCCGTGCCGTCGAGATTGGCTAGCCAGACAGCCTGATCTCGTTCAAACGCGATCTGCCGATCACTGGAAAACACAGACGCGGAACATAATATCAAAGCGAACGCAACAATGGCGCGCACTCGCCACGGCGAGCAGGCTGCGTGACGCGCCCTAACGAGGATTGTTCTTTTCATGGCAATACAAGCGTGGCAAAAAAAGTGATGGCTAGCGCAAATACGAGGACCATCAGGTACACAAACCCGCCAAAAAGGAACTTAAAAATACTTAGGAACCAGCCCTGGCGGTAAACAAAGCGGATCGACAGGAAGATCTGTGTCACAAACGCTATCCACAGGAGCGTGATCAGCCATCCTGCTATTGCACCGGACGCGAAACGAGTGAGCCCAATGGTCGCAAGCACGATCAGCATGACCGCGGCATAGAAAAAGCTGTGGATATGCAACGCGTAGATCAGATGGTCGATGTAAAAGATGCGACACCGGACGTAGAGAATTTTAAGGACGAAAGCGAATAGCGGTATGCAGCAGAGCATCATGTAAGGCAGGTTACTGAAGAGCGTCGCGATAAAGAGTCCCATCTTCGTCCCGTGTTCGCCCATCTTTTCCTTGGCCCGCGCCTCAATCCAGCGCTCGAAAGGAGTTGTAGATTTGCCTTCGTCGAAAACTACAAACGGTCGCTCATCTATTTTCCCGTATTCCTTCTTCTGCTCGTCGGGTTCCGGCTCGGCACGACGAGGAGTTGTATTTGTTTCGGGCGAAGACGAAACAGCCGCTGGTGCCGGTGAAGATGTGCGTGTGAGAGGCGATGGAGCAGGAGAAGATGAAGGTTCCCGCAGCAATGCTTGGATTTTCTCCCTAGCTTCAGGAGGCAAATCCGTATTCTTCAAATCCGATTCGAGTTCCGCCCGGTCCTTTGCGCCGATCTTGGTCGGGTCGACATGTATTCCTTTCGCTCCGTAATTCACGGCAAAGAAAAACAAGATGCTGGCGAGCAGATACAGCCGCAGCGGATTCACGTAACGGACGCGCTTGCCGGCGAGGAACTCATTTGTGAGTCGCCATGGTTTCAAAATGAGTAGCGCGATCGTCGTGAAGAATTTGGAATCCCAATTGAGGAACTCGTTCAGCAGATCAGCGACAACGTACCGGAAAGAACGGCGATACTCGATAGCTGGTTGGCCACACTGAGCGCACCAATGCCCCTGCAGCTCTGCGCCACAGTTCTCGCAGTGCGTGATTGGAGGACCAGGGTCTCTGCCGCGGCCCAACCGTCGCCGGCCCGAAGTTCGCTCGAATGCACTGATTGCCGTATCGCCGAGAATAATTTTTGCCGGTTCATCGGACATACACCAGCGATGCTACAAAACTATCTTGTCCGCGTCGACTCAGCAGAAACACATGCAGCTCCGAGCCTACCGCAATCTTAACCAGTTAGTTTGGCGTGCGTCCGGTTCCTTCGCTCTTTCTATGGCAGAGGGGGTGAGGGTTATTTCTGACTAAGGCTGTGACCGCGTACCGCCTCGCCTCAATCCTTTCCTTTGGTGAGGGGAGAGGCGACAGCAGCCGCGCAAACAGACGGTCGGCGGACTTTAGCCTTTACCCGAAGCTTTGGATTGACCACGCGAAGTGCTTGATGAGACGATCTCGAAGGGTGGCACTTCAACTGTTCAGAACCAAAAGTCCGGATCTTTTAATTGCCGAATCTGAGGCGCCGGAGCGCCAGATGAAACGGACACTCGGACCGGTCACGCTGACGTGCATCGGAATCGGAGCAGTCATTGGCGCGGGAATTTTCTCGCTTACCGGGACCGCGGCGGCCGGCCAGACATTTGTGTCGGGACTCGAAACGCCGGTGATCAATTTCATTCAGTCATGGTTTTCTGGAACAGGCGTTGTGCTCGGACGCGCGGGTGCAGGCCCGGCGATTGCGGCTTCATTTATCGTCGCCGGTATCGCTTGCGCCTTCGCTGCGTTTTGTTATGCCGAACTTGCGTCCATGATCCCGGTCTCGGGATCGGCCTATACCTATTCCTATGCCACGATGGGTGAGTTGATAGCGTGGATCATCGGGTGGGACCTGATTTTGGAATATGCGGTTGGCAACATGGCTGTAGCTGTGAGCTGGTCAGGTTACTTCGTCCAATTCTGCGACAGCCTGTTTCACCTGAAGTTTCCGCTCTGGCTGGTGAACGATCATCAAACCGCGACGGATTTGGTGGCCAAGGGAGGCGCTGCGTTGGAAGCGTATTCGTCAAGTACTTTGCCGGTGATTGCCGGGCACTCTATCGCATTCAATTTGCCCGCTCTGGTCATCGTTGCCGCCGTTACTGTCATTCTGGTTTACGGGATTCGAGAAAGCGCGCACACGAACACGACAATAGTCATTATTAAAGTCGCCGTAGTTATATTCGTCATTTCGTTCGGCGCTTTCATGGTGAACCCGACCAACTGGCACCCGTTTATGCCGCATGGGTTTTCTGGTCTCATGAGCGGCGCTGCGATTGTGTTCTTCGCCTTTATCGGCTTCGACGCTGTGTCGACTACAGCCGAAGAAACCCGCAATCCGAAACGCGACATGCCGATCGGCATTATTGCCAGTCTAATCATCTGCACGCTGCTCTACGTACTGATGTCGGCTGTGCTTACTGGAGTCAAAAACTACACTATCTACGCGGGCGACGCGGCCCCTGTAGCCACGGCTTTCGCCAGCAAACCGTGGGCGCAAGCACTAGTGAGTGCGGGTGCGCTGGCAGGCACAACTTCAGTATTGCTCGTGTTTCAACTTGGGCAGCCGCGCATTTTTATGGCCATGGCTCGCGATGGTTTGCTGCCGGAATATTTCGCCAGAATTCATCCGCGGTTCCGGACACCGCATGTTACGACGATTTGGACCGGTGTTGTCGTTGCTGGCGTAGCGATGGTCGCAAACATCGGCGAGCTCGCAGACCTCACGAACATCGGCACGCTCTTCGCGTTTATTTTGGTTTGCCTCGGCGTCAATGTGCTGCGCCGCGTCAACCCGGAACGTCCGCGTCCGTTTCGCGTGCCGTTCGTTCCTGTTTTCCCAATCATTGGCGTGTTGATGTGCCTCGCTCTGATGCTGAGCCTGCCGGTGCTCACTTGGTTTCGCTTTTTCGCATGGCTCGGAATCGGCCTGGTGATTTATTTCTTGTACAGTGTGCGGCACAGCAAACTTCGACGTGGCATCGACGTCGGAGAGACGGAAGACATCCCTCCGCCGATCATCAAGACGTAATCCGCGGCATTTAACCTGCCCATACCGCTAGGGGCATTGTTTCGCGACGATTCTTATAGCGATGACGGATGAGCGCGTTATCGAAAGTCAACAGATTCCGGCGAACAAACTGAAAGCCGGCTGGGAACTGCTCAAGCTTACGTTTACAGAATGGACGAACGATAACGCTTTCGAGTTATCGGCTGCGCTCGCGTTTTATACGATCTTCTCCATTGCGCCCGTCCTTCTCATTGCTGTGGGTGTGGCCAGTTTTTTTCTCGCGCCCGACGCGGCGACCAATCAGATCGTCGGTGAAATGGAAAAGATGATCGGTGTGCAGGGTGCCAATGCAGTCAGGCAGGTGATCGAATCAAGCCGCGGATTTGGCAAAGGCGTCTGGGCGGTGAGCGTGGGAGTCGTCACGCTCATTATGGGCGCCACGGCGGTTTTCGGCGAACTGCAATCTGCGCTGAATCAAATTTGGGACGTCAAAGCAAAACCGGATCGAGGTGTGATCCTGTCGTTTGTCGTGGATCGGTTGCGCTCGTTTTCGATCGCCGTTTGCGTGGGATTTCTTCTCCTGGTTTCGCTTGTAATCAGCGCGGTCATCAGTGGGCTTCAAAACTACATGAATAATTGGTTGCCAGGTATTCCGTGGGTCTGGCAAACGGCAAACGCTGTCAGCTCATTTCTCGTGATCGCCGCTCTTTTTGCGATGATCTACAAATTTTTGCCTGACGTGGTGATCTCGTGGAAAGACGTATGGATCGGAGCGGCGGTGACGGCACTGCTTTTTACCGCGGGGAAATACTTGATCGGTATTTATCTCGGACGAACGGCGACGACGAGCGCGTTTGGGGCGGCTGGCTCGCTGGTAGTCCTGCTCTTCTGGGTCTATTACTCTGCGTTGATCAGCTTTTTGGGCGCGGAGTTCACTCAGGTTTACGCGCGACGGTACGGTCCAGGCATTCAGCCGAAAGAACATGCGATTCGTGTCGGTCGTAAGACCGATTGGATCTGATGTGACAAACGCTCAGAGCAGTCGGATAATTTTCCCATGGTCCAGGTCTCAGTTAAGTACAGCGGGGACTTGCATTGCGACGCGACCCATGGTCCCTCGCAGGCAAAAATTTCCACAGACGCGCCGAGCGACAACAAAGGCAAAGGCGAAGCCTTTTCTCCTACGGACCTCGTCGCCACGGCGCTCGCCACATGCATCAGCACTACCATGGGGATCAAGGCTGAGGACCTCGGACTCGATCTGCGCGGAATGACTGTGTCTGTGCAAAAAGAAATGTCGAAGGATGGGCCGCGCCGGATTGTGGCATTGCCTTCAGAAGTTCACATCCCGCTCGCTCCCGATCATCCGCAGCGCGACATTCTCGAACAAACCGCGCTGAATTGTCCGGTGCATAAAAGTCTGCCGGCAGAAATTCGCCGTCCGACAAAATTTTTCTGGGAAGGGTAATCGGCCGTCGTGCCGTGGTGTCGGTGTGATCAACGAGTTTCCCGCCTGATCCTCTGTTTAGATCATGACGACGCTGGAAATTCGAAAGGCGGTCGAGTCCGATATTCCAAGCTTGCTGCCTTTAATGCGCGAACTCGCCGAGTTTGAGAAATACTCGAAGGATTTCGCTATTACGGAGGAGGTCTTACGCGAACAAGGATTTCGGCGTTCGCCTCCTGATTTTCATTGTCTTATTGCCGAAGAAGGTTCCGCCATCATCGGAATTCTTGTTTATTATCTCGTTCCCTTCACTTATCGGGCGAAACCGAATCTCATCATCAAGGAGCTTTATATCGCGGATCGACATCGGAGTAGAGGAGTAGGGAGACAGCTGGTGAAAGCTGTTGCAAGAGAAGCTCAGAAGGCGGGTTGCGGAGTGATCAAATGGTGGGTCGCCAGATGGAACGAGCGGGGGATGGAGTTTTACAAGCGCCTTGGTGCGACTACCGACAGCGAGTGGCAGGAATTTCAATTGTCCGAGAAAGCCTTTCGCGATTTGGCTGCCTCCGACTAACCAGAAGCCTGCGTTACCCGTATAACCACTGAATATAATCGTGCACGCCGTCTTCGAGCGAGAACCGCGGCTCGTATCCGAGTCCCTTGCGCGCGCTGGTGAGATCGGCTTGCGTGAAGTTTTGATAATGCGCGTGAGGATTATCGAAATACTCAGGCTCAAAATTTGTTCCCAGACATCTGTTGAGAATCTCAACCAGTTCGTTAAACGAACGCGCCTGGCTTGTGCCAAGATTGTAAATTCCGCTCGTCTTTGCTTCGAGAGCGCAAATGGTGCCTTCAACAACGTCTCTGACGTAAACGAAATCGCGTTTCTGCTCGCCATGTTTAAAAATGCGCGGTCGCTTGCCCGCCTTTATCTGCTGGGCAAGATGATAAATCATGCTTGCGGGCGCACCCTTGTGTCCTTCGCGCGGTCCGTAAACGTTGAAGTAACGCAGCCCCACGATGATCCAGCCCGCCGAGCCGCCAGCAGCATGTCTGGCGATATTATCCATGATGACCTTGGAAAATGCGTAAACGTTCGCTGGTGCTGCGCCATTTGATTCCACGCTCGCTTTAGTTGCGGGACCGTAAGTAGCCGCAGAGGATGCATAAATAATTCGCGTCTTTTTGGGACGAGCGAAATTTAGAATCCGACGGAAACTTTCCACGTTGTCGTGTACTTGGACGAATTGGTCGTGCAAAGTCGTGTCGGTGATCGATGCGAGATGAAAAATTGCGTCGAAGCCAGCAGTTGCGGCATCGCCGAACTTCTCCCGCCAATCGAGGGTTGCCAGATTTTCGGCAACCAAATCTCCACGATACCCGGTCAGGTTCTTGAAATCACCTGACCGAAAGTCGTCAATGACGGTAAGGTGTGCGTCCGGAAATTTTTCCTGCAACGCCAGGGTGAGATTGGACCCGATGAAGCCGGCGCCGCCAGTAATAACGAAGTTGGGACGAGATGCGGTCATTGTGGTGTTGTCATTCCGAGCAAAGTCGATGAATCCCGTGGCACTGCTTTACATCCCCACAACGGGATGTCTGGACTTTGCTCGACATGACGGCGGAGTTGGACGTGGGTGATTAAATAATCTTGACGCTTAGAGCGCAAGTCGCTACTTCTCATCCCAGTTCTTTGCGAGCTTGGAAAAGTGGATCGGCGCAAGAAATCCCGTGAGACTCGGGAGCAGTTGCGCTGCTGTAACTGGATACAACTTCCCACTGGGCCAATCCCTGAATGCATTTTAGGGGTGAAGGCGGGAAGAAGGTTCGATGCCGCACAGGCATCATAAGCCAGGAGCCAGAATATTTGTCCGGTCCACCTCATTCGGTAGCCGTCGCGCTATGCGCGACGCGCGCCTCTCACAGAGAGGCGGCTACAGCAAAAACTTCTTCGCAAAAAGAAGAATGAGAGCTGGGCGATGCGACGCCTCGTAGTAATTCGAGGCCTAACAAGTCCGACTCTCGGAGTTGGAGGAAACTTGTTATGTTCACATCGCACAGCATCAAAATTCCCGGGAGCGCAGGCCGCTGGCCTGCCGTGTTTGGCGGCTCGCCGAGCACGTGCTTTCCGACGAGTCGCCGTAAAGTGCACGCGAGCCGCGTGCGCTCCCCAATCCGATTCGCTACGTTATTCATATTCGTGCCGTTTGCGTGCTTCGCGCAGGAAGCAACGCCGACTCCGTCGGCGCAGGAAGCAGAGCTACCGTCAGTGGTGGTGTCGGCAACGCGGTTCGATATCCCGCTCGATCAATCTCCCGCGACTGTCACGGTCATTTCATCTGAAGACATCGAGCAGAAGCAAATTCAACGCGTGAGCGATGCTCTTCGCGAAGTCCCTGGACTGGCAGTGGTACAGACGGGGACAGCCGGCCAGTTGACCTCCGTGTTCATGCGTGGATTGCCAAGTCAGGATATGCAAGTTCTGGTCGACGGTATTCCGATTAACCAGGGTTTATCCGGCGCGATGAACTTCGCCGACATCACCACGGACGATATCGACCGGATCGAAGTCGTGCGCGGGCCGCAAAGCGCGATCTACGGACCGCACGCACTCGCAGGAGTTATTCAAATCTTCACGAAACAAGGCACAGGAACTCCAGGGATTATGGTGGCCGGCGAAGGTGGATCGTACGACTCTTACCGAGAATGGGGGCAGAGCGACGGTAAAATTGGCGATTTCGATTATTCGATCGCGGGTAGCCGGCTCGACACCGATAACGCCCGTCCCAATAACAATTATCGGAATACTGCCGGGATTGCGAACGTCGGCTGGTCGCCTGACCAACAACTACGAATTGGCAGTCTGTTTACTTATTCGTTTAGCGACACTGGAAATCCGAACACGATCTTCGATCCACGTCCCATTGATCATTTCTACACTGAGCGCTGGTTAATTGGACCTCACATCGATTGGAAGCCGGTTGAGTGGTGGGACCACAAACTCATTGTCAGTTATGATCACGAACGCCAAATAAACGATCCCAACGAGGATGGTTTCACCGGTCCGACACGGGCGCTGTTCGAACGGACCCAGGTTGATTATCAAAACAATTTACGTCCAACTTCGTGGCTTACGCTCACCTCTGGCTTTTACTACAGCCGAATCAATTCGGGGCAGGAGCGCCCATTTGTTTCGCAAGCGTTTGGACCACAACCGACTTTTATAGGCGACCATACACAGGAGATGGCTGGCATTGCGCAGGCGACGCTAACGCCAATCGAAAATTTGATCTTTGTCGCCGGCGGCCAGTTCGCTGATTTCAACGCGTTCGGCGGCGTGTGGACTTATCGTGTTGCCGGCAGCTATAAGGTCGACAAAACAAATTCGACGCTGCACTCGAGTGTTGCGACAGGGTTCAGTCCGCCGAGCAGCCAGGACATCATCTTTGGTAACAACCCTGATTTGGAGCCGGAAAAAGTTTTCGGCTGGGACATCGGTGTCCGGCAGGAGCTTTGGCAAAAGCGTGTTGCGCTCGATCTGACGTACTTTCATAACGATCTGTCGAACGTGATCGGGTTCAACGGGCTCTTTCAAACGCTCAACCTCGGCGCAGCCGAAACGCAAGGATTGGAAGCCGAGTTACGTGCGGAACCGATTTCCAATCTGGTGTTCATGGCGAGCTATACATATCTAGACACCCGAAAAACTTCGTCGGCTGACATTTCCCAGCCGGAAGGCTCGCGTTTACCCCGCAGGCCACGCAATGAAATTTATTTTTCTGCTTCGTACTTTTGGTTCAAAAAATTGCGCACCGTAGTCGAGGCAAAGTTCGTGAATGCGCGAGAGGAATTGAACTTCGGCGCTCCGAATTTCGATATCGAGGATTATGCGCTCGTGAACGTTGCAGCGGAATATGACGTCACATCACATTTCTCAATCTTTGGGCGAATCGACAATTTAACGAACGAACATTACTCAGAAGTCTTCGGTTTCCCGTCGCTCGGTCGCGCCGCGTACGCCGGGGTTAAGCTTAGATTTTAAGTGTAGCGGCAGCCGTGCCGGCTTCCCTCGTGTAAACTAGTGCAGACGACACGTCTGCTTCTACAAGTACGGCCAACTTGTCATTCCGAGCGAAGTCGCGGAATCTGCTACGTGTTTGGTATGAGTCCGCTGCTTTATCTCGTGGTCGGAGTGATCGGCGGCGGATTGATCGCAGCCATGGTCGTTCTGCTCACACGCCGGGGAAATCAGGGCGCGGCAACGGAGCTGGCAAAGCGATTGGAGACGATCGATCGCAGCTTGCGCGACGAATTTTCGCGCAATCGCGAGGAAGCGGGCGCTGCGGCGAAGAATCAGCGCGAAGAATTGGCCAGATCATTGGAGGGCGTCAGATCGATTGTAGATGTTCGATTGCGGCAACTGCAGGACGATAACGCACAGCAAATCGATAAGATGCGCGCCACCGTCGACGAAAAGTTGCAGGGCACGCTCGAAAAGCGATTAGGCGAATCCTTCAGGCTAGTCAGTGAGCGACTGGAGCAAGTGCATCAGGGCCTTGGTGCGATGCAGCAACTGGCGAGTGACGTCGGTGGATTACAACGCGTGCTCACAAACGTAAAAACACGAGGGGGCTGGAGCGAATGGCAGCTCGGTATTCTCCTCGATGAAATGCTCACGCCCGAGCAGTTCTCGAAAAATATGAAGATGCGCGACGACACCGACGAGCGCGTTGAGTTTGCGATTAAATTGCCCGGGGACGAAAATGGCGGGCCCGTCTGGCTGCCGATTGACGCGAAGTTCCCGATGGAACACTACGACCGGCTCGCTGCGGCGCTGGAGAAAGGCGATCCCACCGCAGTCGAAACGGCGATCAAAACTTTGGAAACGCAATTGAAGCGCTGTGCCAAAGACATTTGCGAGAAGTACATCAATCCTCCAAAGACCACTGATTTTGCGCTGTTATTTCTGCCGAGCGAAGGACTTTACGCGGAAGCGATCCGGCGCGTTGGGCTGGTTCAAAACGTGCAGCGCGATTGTCGCGTCACCTTTGTAGGCCCGACCACGCTCGCAGCGCTTCTCAATAGTTTGCAGATGGGATTTCGCACGCTGGCGATCCAGAAGCGCTCCAGCGAAGTTTGGAATCTGCTCGCGGCAGTGAAGACTGAATTCGGCAAATTCGGGGATGCCTTAACGAAAGTAAAAGATAAGCTCGATCAAGCTTCGAGTGACATGGATAAGGTCGCCGTGCGATCGCGTGCGATCAAAAAACAGCTTAATAAAGTCGAAGAATTGCCGTCGAATCCGCAGCCGTTACTAAAAAATCTTTTGCAAACCGAGGATGCGGAAACGCTCGAAGAATAAGCCATGAAAACGGCGTTGATCACCGGCGCGAACAAAGGCATTGGGCACGAAGTGGCGCGACAACTCGCGGCCAAAGGATTTCACGTGTTCGTCGGTGCGCGGAATGCGAAGGCTGGTCGCAAAGCCGCGGAGGAAATCTCAAGCGGCGGCGGTAAAGCGACCTTTTTGGAAATAGACGTTAGCGACAATGACAGTGTTACGAACGCGTCGCGTGAATTCTCTAACATCGAGAATCATCTCGATGTACTCGTGAACAACGCAGGGATCATCGCCGACGGAGACAATGCGATTTTAGAAATCAACGACGACGTCTTTCGGAAGACACTGGAGACAAATACGCTCGGTCCGCTGCGTGTAACTCGCGCGTTCGTCCCTTTGCTCCGAAAGAGCAAGTCGCCGCGTGTGATCAATGTCTCGAGTGGCGGCGGCCAACTGAGTGACGGCGCTGATGGTTGGGCGCCGGCGTACTGCATTTCGAAAACGGCGCTGAACGGCGTGACTGTGCAGCTTGCAGCGGTGCTGCCGAAATTTGCCGTGAATTCCATGTGCCCTGGTTGGGTGCGGACGGAAATGGGCGGCGAAAATGCGAGCCGGTCTGTGCAGGAAGGCGCGGACACGATTGTCTGGCTCGCCAGCGAAGCGCCGCAGAATCTCACCGGCAAATTCCTGCGCGATCGCAAAGAGATTCCGTGGTGATCCGCCGTCGCCGAGGCTACGGCGGACAGGTCCTCCTTCTATTGCGGGCTGCAGCGGCGGTCTCTGACCGCGACGCGCCTTGAACTTTATTATAGAAACGGATTCGTCTGCCGTTCCTGGCCGATTGTTGTCGGCGGCCCGTGCCCGGAGAGGACAGTCACATCGTCTCCGAGCGGAAATATTTTTTTCCTGATCCCTGTGATCAGCAGGTCCATATCTCCGCCTGGCAAATCACCGCGACCAATGCTGCCGGCGAAAAGAACGTCACCGCCAATGAGCAGCCGGTCTTTGGCCGAAAAAAAACAGAGGCTGCCAGGGCAGTGGCCGGGGACTTCCAAAACTTGGAAATCGGCACGGAGAAAACTTCGGTTTGGCGTCTCTTCGATCAGGAAATCTGGTTCGACCGGCTCAATTTCCAGTGCGAATCCAAAGTTCCGAAAGAAATCGCGATCTGAAATCATAGGCGCGGTGAGCGGGTGACATCCGATCTGGCAATGAAACTGTTGTTTAATTTTGGCGACGTCCTGCACATGATCGACGTGGCCGTGTGTTAGCAACAAAAGTTTGGGATGGATATCGAGGGAACGAACCCATTCACACGCACCCTCAGGTGCGTCGAACAAAATCCATCCTTCCGGCGCTTCAAACAGGTAGCAATTGGTTTCGAAAATTCCGCCGCAGAAGGCTTTGTAAGGCGCAGGTGCCATCGTCAGGAAGTTTTTGAATGTTCGGCGCTGTCGATTGTCTACTTCTACCCAATAATGCTGACTTTGTCTCGTTGTCTTGCGCTGCGCGGCGAATTCTGCGAATGTCTTAAACCTCTTTTTTACCAATGAGATCATCCTTCCGGCGATCACTTGTCCTGTGCAGCGTCCTTTTTACAGCCGCGCTCGCGGCTCCGCCAGCCCCGGCGAGTTCGAGAGAAACGGTGGCAATGTCCGTCGGGCGGCTCCTGGAGGAAGGGCATTATACCCGGCATAAGCTGGATGAAGAGGTTTCAAAAAAATTCCTCCAGACCTATCTCGAGATGCTCGATTTCAGCCATCTCTTCTTCACCCAGGAGGACGTTGATACGGTCACTGCAAAGTATGGCAACTCCATGGCGGGCGACATTCTCATGGGAACCCTTAAGCCCGCCTACGAGATCTATGCGTTATACACCAAGCGCGTTGATGAGCGCGTGGCGAAAATAAAAGAGCTGTTGAAGCAGCCAATGGATTTCAAAAGCAATGCGACGGTCGAATTGAGCCGCCAAAAATCGCCATGGCCAAAAAATGAGGCCGAAGCTGATCAACTTTGGCGTGGCCGGATCGCAAACGAATTGCTTCAGGAACATTTGAGCGAGCATCCGATCGAGCCTGCGCCGCAACTGGTCTCTCGCCGCTATGAACGCCTGGCGAAAAACGTTCACGAGCAGGATAAGGACGAGCAGATGAAACTTTATCTCGATGCGCTCGCCCAGGCGTATGACCCGCACTCGGAATACCTGAGCAAAGCGGACATGAAAAACTTCAGCATCAACATGGGGCTCTCGCTCGTCGGAATCGGGGCCATGCTGCGGTCTGAGGATGGCTACGCAAAGATTGAAAGCCTTGTGCCAGGTGGACCGGCGCAAACGGACGGAAGGCTGAAGGTCGGCGACCGTATCACTGCAGTGGCGCAGGGTCCGTCGGAATTCGTCGATGTTCGCGAGATGCGGCTCGACAAAGTCGTCGAGATGATTCGCGGGAAGAAAGGCACGAAGGTTCGGTTACTGGTGATTCCTTCCGATGCGACCGATCCTTCGCGCCGAAAGAATGTCGACCTGGTGCGTGATGAAATTAAGCTGAAAGACCAGGAAGCTCGCGCTGACATCATCATTAGAAAAGATGAGAACGGTGACCCGATAAAACTCGGTTGGTTGACCCTGCCTTCCTTCTACGCCGACATGGACAGGCACCAGAAGAGCACAACGCGTGATGTGCTCGCCTTGCTCAAACGGCTGAAGAAGGAAAACATCGCCGGCCTCGTGGTCGATCTGCGCAAAAATGGCGGCGGTTCCTTGGAAGAAGCGCTTTCGCTCACCGGTCTGTTCTTGAAATCAGGTCCGATTGTTGAGACGAAAGACTATAACGGCACGATCAGGATTTCGTCCGATCCGGATTCGGGCATCGCTTACGCCGGGCCGATGGTTGTTTTGACCAGCCGACAAAGTGCGTCGGCGAGCGAGATTTTCGCCGCAGCGCTTCAGGATTACGGCCGCGCGGTTATCGTGGGCGACAAGAACACGTTCGGCAAAGGCACTGTGCAAACAATTCTTCCGATTGGCCGGTTCGCTTCGCTGCTCGGTAGTCATTCCGATGAGGACGGTGCGTTGAAGTTAACGATCCAAAAATTTTATCGTGTGGCGGGCGGTTCTACACAGCTCCACGGCGTGACCTCCGATATCGTTCTGCCGAGCTTGAGTGATCTTCCTGAATTCGGTGAAGGCGCGCTGAAAAATGCCTTGCCGTACGACGAAGTCACCAAGGCAAAATATACCAAATGGTCGGACAACCATTCCCTGTTTATTGACCAGCTCCGCCGGCGTTCGGAGGAGCGCGTGAAGGGTGATCCTGAATTTCATTACGTCATGGATGACATGACTCGTTTGCGCCACAAGATCGACGAGAACCGTATCTCGTTAAATGAAGACGTGCGTAAGAAAGAGCTGGCTGATGATAAACTTCGCAAGGAGACGCGCTCGAAAGAGCGTTTGGCGCGAAACGAGCAAGAGCCCAGTATCTATCGCGTAACGCTCGATACCGTCGATAAACCAAATCTGCAGTTGATCATGTATCCCGGGAAACTGGCCGAGGCGAAAAAGAACGGCACAGTTCCGAAAGTAGATTCGGACGCGGCTTCCGACGCCGATTCTGATTCGCCTGACAGCGCTACAGGTGACGGTGACAACAAAGATCCTTTGATCGATGCGGAGCGCGACGAGGCGCTCAACATCCTCGCTGATCTTGTCGATCTGACGAACGGGCCCAAGACTGCCAGCGTTAATACCAACGCCAACACGAACCACTAAGGCGGCGCTGGACCTGTAGCCGGCCAGCAGAGACTAACGAGCGGCGTGTTGTTCGAGGCTGCCCAGACGCGATTAACTGCAACGCTAACAAAAATTCAACTGCTGTAACGTGCGCTGTCTCCAGCGCATTCGAAATGCTGAATCTCATCCGCTGAGACAGCGGACGCTACAGTTTGCCTTACCGCCACCAAACTCCTGGCGGCGGAGGAGGTGGGTAACCCGGGCCCATAAATGGGCCGAAACGTGGACGGCGCGGAAAGCCCTGTTGTTGTTGGCCTGAGTAGTAGCGGTTCACTGGCGTTCTGCCGAACACCGTGACAGGAGTTCCGACCTGCACGGCATTGAAAAACGCGATGGCGTATTGCTCCGGCATGCGGACGCAACCGTGCGAAGCTGCATAACCCGGTAAATATCCGGCGTGCAGCCCGTCTCCGCCGTTGAATCGCATAAAGTAATGCATGGGCGCCGGAATAAATTTTCCGCCCCGAGGGACCTGCATGTCAGCGTCCGCGTCCGCCACGACAGTGTTACCGTTGGCATCAACAATCTTCCCGTACATGCTCGAGTAATGATCTCGTTCCTTTTGCAGAATTGTGAAGGTGCCCGTCTTCGTAAGGTGGCCGTACCGTCCACTCGAGATCGGCGAAGCGAGAACCGGGCGGCCATTTTGCAGGAGATACGCTCTCTGTTCCTGCAAATCGATCTCCACGGAAGTCTCCGCGTGCAACAACACGGATGTGCAGAAGAAAATCGCAAGCCAGAGTACAACCCTCATATTGCGTTTAAACTCGCGCGCTATCGAAAAGTCGCAGCCGAAAAGCCTACGTGGGTTTGAGCGGGATGAATACCAAACTGCGGATCAGCTCGCGGCAACTGCCGACCATTCACCACGATTTGCACGCTGCTTGGTCACTCCAAATCGTGCGTTCGCCTTCTGATTTCAGTGCACCTTCGTCTTCACACTGATGGCGTTGGAATTAAGGCTTGTACCACTCCCATTGTAGGCCCGTAATCGGTAATAGTAAGTCGTCTTCGCACTTAACCCCACCACGTTGTAGCTGGTCGCGTTTCCGACGTTAAAATTCTCATAGCCGGGTACGTAAGTGGCGAAAGAGTTGCTTGTGGATACGTCCAACCGATAACCGGTTGCACCGCTTACGGTGTTCCAGTTCGCGGTAAAGCTGCTGGGAGTCACATTGGTTGCCCTTAGCGCGGTCGGAGCGGCGGGCGTGGGAACCGGTGTCGACGTGGCTGTTGCAGTTGCAGTCGCGGTGGGCGTCGGAGTCGCGGTTGGCGTAGGTGTTGGACTAGCCGGTTCCGTTGCAGTTGCAGTCGGAGTTGGCGTCTGCGTCGGGCTCGCTGTAGGCGTGGAAGTCGGTGTAGGTGTGGGCGGTCCAGCGACCCAAACGTCGGTGATAGGCTGGTAGTTTCCGCTCACTCCGGCATAAGGGAGGTTGTACATGTCTTCGAGGGTACGTAGAACGTTGAAGTGGTTGATCGATTCAGAATACCGGCCGGGGACGACCATCTGCCCCACGAAGACGGTCGCTATGCGGTTGGCCTGGCTGCTATCGTCCTCG
>DATDFM010000240.1:0-3936 GCA_036522635.1 Candidatus Udaeobacter sp.
GCCCATTCTGGTGGGAAAGCCGCCCAAGAAGATTCGATTTAAGCGATTTTGCGCTTCGTCCATCTCTCTAAGCGGATTCCATGTTGTTACTTTATTCAATGTATTCATTAATTTTACCTTTCTGGATTGAGTTAAAGTCACGTTGGTGCATCGCGCTAACCGCTTATTGTCAGGCTCGACCCTGATCTTGTGCACGTTGAGAAACAGGTCCGGTGAAAGCCAAATGCGGGCCACTTCGGCAGCATTACGAAATATTACGGAGCTAATCCGTGTTGAAATCTCTTAAACAGCTGGTGTCTGTCATCCAACTTCTTGACAACTCTTCTTTTTACTAAAGCGCTGAAAGAAAACGCTTTCCACGTTGCCGATCTCAGGTCTTAATTAGCGGCGGCGGAAGATCTTCCGTTATACCGGTGTCAACGCCACGCCTCAGTTTGCTGTGGCGCACACTATAGGCGAAATAAATCGAGAGCCCGACCGCAAGCCAGAGGAAGAAGCGGCCCCACGTCTCGAGCGGCAAGCTTAGCATCAGCGCGAAGCAGAAGACCACGCCGAGAATCGGAAAGACCGGTACGAATGGAACACGAAACGGACGCGGACGTTCTCGATTCGTTCGGCGCAGCACAATCACGCCGAGGCAAACAAGCACGAAGGCAAAAAGCGTGCCGATGTTCGTAAGATCCGCAAGCGATCCGATATCTGTAAACATCGCGACCCCACCGACGGCGACTCCAGTCCAGATGGTTGTGATGTGTGGCGTGCGAAACCGTGGATGAATTTTTGCGAAATATTGTGGCAGCAGCCCGTCGCGTGCCATGGCCATGAAAATGCGTGGCTGGGCGAGTTGGAAGACGAGCAACACTGAAGTAATACCAGCGAGCGCGCCCGCACTGATGAGTGCCGTGGCCCAGGGCCGGTCAGCGAATGCGGTCGCGACTGCCGCAGGATCGCCGAGATAAGCGGTATACTTTCGCATCCCGGTGATAACCCCCGCCATCAAGACGTAGAGCACTGTGCAAATAATGAGGCTGGCGATGATTCCGATCGGCATGTCGCGCTGAGGATTTTTTGTTTCCTCCGCAGTCGTTGAGACGGCGTCGAATCCAATGAAGGCGAAAAACACGATCGCCGCCCCGCTCATCACGCCGCCCATCCCGGTCGGCATAAACGGATGCCAATTGGTCGGGTGAACTAGGAATGCGCCAAACGCAATCACAAACATGACGACGGCGATCTTGATGATGACAATGGTCGTGTTCGTCCGCGCGCTCTCACGAATTCCGTAGACCAGAAGCGCCGTCACTGCCGCGACAATGAGAAGCGCCGGAAGATTCAGTGCGATTGCGTGGCCGGCAATGGTTGGAAGCGTAGTCGACGAATAGTTTGCGAGGGTGTCGCCGCCCTGCGCGAGAATGGCCGTCGCTGTTGTGTGATCGCTCACCAGCCAAAGCGGAAATTTCAGATTGAAGAGACTGCCGCACAGTCTAACGAAATAGCCGGACCAGCCGACCGCCACCGCCATATTGCCAACTGCGTATTCGAGAATCAGGTCCCAGCCGATAGTCCAGGCGATGATCTCACCCAGCGTCGCATACGAATACGTGTAGGCCGAACCCGAGACCGGAATCATCGCGGCGAGTTCGGCGTAACAAAGCGCTGCGAATCCGCACGCGATCCCAGCCACCACAAATGAAAGCATAACAGCCGGTCCTGCGCCCGGCCGGCCAAAAACCAAAGGCGCATGCGTTGTCCACGACTGAACGAAGTTCAACACCGGCGTTTTCCAAATTGAACCGACTGCGTGTGCTTGTTCTCCTGCCGCTGCCGTTCCCGCCAGCGCGAAGATTCCAGTCCCAATAATCGCGCCAATCCCGATGCAGGTAAGATCGAACGCCGAGAGAGCACGTTTTAACTGGCGATCGGGCGCCGAAGCCTCGGCCATTAGGTGCTCCGGGCTTTTCGTCCTGAAAAGATCAAGGGCCATTGCCTCTCACTGGTTAGAAATTCGATTCAGGCATCGAATACCGGCAGATAGGTGGTGGGTCAGTTTCAGGTCTTCTTTTCGAAAACTCTACTGGGAAGCACGTAACGAACTGATAGCTGGAAATTCCGTGACGATTTTCATCGTAGAATCGCTTCTTAAAGCTGTGCATTGTTGCATTGAGCGTGTATAAATCGCTCGCCGGATCATTTTTTCGAGCACCCGAATCAGCCCGATGGTCAGGCTCAGCGTTGCCAACTCAAGAAATTTTATTTATCCTCTAAGCAGGACCATGTTTTTCGACAATTTACCGCTGGAAATGACATGCTCTAAGTGTGGCAAGCAGATCAATGAGACTGTCAAATGGCTCAAGGCCGAGAGCCGGAAATGTCCCTTCTGCGACACGCTCATCGACACGGCAGAGTTTCGACGTGGAATTGATGAGGCTACAAATCGCACTCATGAAATGCTTCGGAATCTTCAGGAGAGTCTGAAGAGCGTTAAGATAAAGATCAAACTCTAATCAGTACCTCAACTGTCACCGCACCCGTTGTTCCTCCGGTGAGAAAGACCGAGCAATTCGGCGAGGCGTGACTCATATAACTCGCAAGTTGGAAATTGCCGTTCGGTTCGACCCAGTTGGGATGCTGGACGTCGTTGGATACCGTGCGAAGCAGGATTCGCAAGACAAGAAACGGTAAGTCTTTCGGAAAATACGGCCAGACCGTACTCAAAGACGACGTAAATTACGGAGTCCTGCGGACAACCAAAAATAGAAAGATTACGTCATGAGAAAATTAACCCCGACCCTTACACAAAGCGGGCTGCTGGCCGTTTTGCTACAACGCCAACGCTACAAAATAAGCCAGTTGGCCGCGCGTCGTGCTCAATCCAATCAGATGCGCGCCGTCCTTGGGAGAATTCTCACCTGGCCGTGGCGGCGCTTACGGCACTCATCCCCGTCCGCCATTCACGCCGCGCACTTCGTCGGATACTTCCCGCGCCGATCCTAAATTTCTTACTGAGACCGATTGCCATGTTTCACCCAATTCACACGTACACCGAACTCCAACAACAGATTCACGACGACCTGCGAAGCCAACATCCCGAATGGGTCAAGCCAAATGGCGAATCCCCCAAGTGTGATTCTTACGACGCGTGCCTGACGGAAATGCTGGACACTTTGACGCGAAGGGGATCCAACAGACCGATCGTTCTTCATCATCGCGCGTTGGAACTGAAAGTAGCGGTGCGAAGTAAATGACTGGTGACACCGTCTGAAGAACAAATCACCAGGACACACGGAGGTCAGGTCGAGATCGGAAGTCGGGGATTCTTCCCACGCATTCTATCGTAGGCCGCTTGCGATCCATGCCAGTCAAGCGCCGTGAGCGAGTTTTGGGGCACAAGCAGTGCGAATTGCAGACGGACCGACCTTTTTTCCTAAAACGGGCTTCGTGCAGATGCTATCTTCGGGCAACTCCGAGACACCGCCGTGCAAGTCTGGGCAGTTGGAGAAGGATTTGGGATTGCAAACGAGTTCTCTCAGGCATGCTGCGCGGCCAATAATTTTGGAGATCATGAGGTCCTTCTTACTTGGTTCAAAGGGAACAGACTAAGTTAAGTTAGCCGCCTTACACCGGGGCAAACGCGCGGACCGTTCCGCACGCTCACCGGCAGTGTTGGAGCATTACGTCACTTTAACTTGCGTAGCTTTTGATCTTGCTACTGGTGTCGTCGGGAGGTGCACCTTTAGCACGCCCTCGCGGAACTCCGCCGTGACTTTCGTACTATCGGCATCCTCAGGCAGCGTGAAGCTGCGTCGGAAAGTGCCAAAGGATCGCTCGATGCGATGGAATTTCTTTTTCTGATCTTCCTTCTGGCATTTGCGTTCTCCGGAAACGCTAAGAATGCCGTCTTCGACTGTTACCCTAACGTCATCCTTTTTCATTTCA
>DATDFM010000241.1:0-12110 GCA_036522635.1 Candidatus Udaeobacter sp.
AGGCTCGGCACATATCCGACTCCCTGCGGCGCCCCGAGACCGGTGATGGAGTGGACGCGCTCGCCCTTTTGCAAGTCGAGCACCTCGACGGTGTTATTGCCCAGCGCACAAACAAATAATCTTTCGCCAATCGGATCGAACGCGAAATGGTCGATGCGTCCTTCGACTCCTGGCAATGAAATCGTCTGCTTCAGTTTAAGCGGCGCGGATTGCGCATTGCTTGTTGCCGCTGCATAGCAAGAAAGCAGCGCGACCCCACAAACTGCCTTCGCGGTGAACAGGTTCAATTGTGAATCGGTGAAGCGACTTCTTGCAGACCCGCAACTAAAAACGCGCCTTTGAGTGCCTGAGCTAAATCCTTGGCGCGACCACGGCCCCAGTAATGGAAAAACATAATGCGGGGTTGTTCGTGGGTCATGTGCTGGTGGATGGCGACGATGTTTATTTTTTCTTTCAACAGCGATCTGGCCGTTGGTTGCAATTCATCCTCAGTCACGGCGAAATCTCCGTCGACAACAGCATTGTCGTCGCTGCCCGCGAACGCTGCCCATGTATTTACGCCCATGTCTGTGCCGATCTTTGTCCCGTGCATCGTTGCAGGTTTGCCAAAAGTAAACTTGACCATTCCGTCCTTCGATTCGCCCTGAGCTCCAAAAATCTCGTTAAGGGGCGCAGCTGTAACTGAGCTTTTTTCCGGCAAGGACGCTGCGCCGAACGACTCCTTTGGAGTGGGATTTGCATTACGAACTTGTTTGGCAGCGTCGTAAACTTTCCTAACTGCACCGGCTAATTTCTCGACAGGTGCTTCGCCTTCGATATGCATGAAAAAGACCTTCGGATGATCGAAGAAAAAATGGTTGTGAAGCGCAGTCACATTGAGGCCGTTATCCAGCGCCGCTGACATTGCCGCATTGACTTCGTCTTCAAACAGAACGGTATCGCCCATTACCATTGCTCCTTCTGCTGTAGACGTGAATGCGGCCCATGTTCCAAGCCCCATGAACGGCGGCATTGTCCATCCGTCCACGACGATCTTCACGTCATTGCGCGGGAATGTAACTTTATAAACGCCCTCTTTCTCATTCATTTTCCCCTTGAGCCCGGTGATTTGGTCGATTTTTGCGGTATCGAGTGTCGCGGCCAATGCGGCAGTGCTTGTGGCGCAACAGATTAGAATGCTCAGCAGATACGCTTTCATGTTCGTCGTCTTCCCCTTTTCTGTTTGATTGATCGGTTTCAAATCATGTTCGAAATCAACAGCCGTTGAAGCCCGGAAATCCGTGACCAAAATCATGAATGACGAACATAGATCTGGGTCAGCGCATCATGCTCGCAATCTCAAAAACCGAAGGGAGGGATGTTGTCTTCCCGGCGTTGGAAATACGCTCTTTGCATTCCAGGTACAGCGCGTCGTAAACGGCGAACTCACGTTCGAGAATGTCATGATCGCTCAGGCCCAGTCTGCTGAAGCCATGGGCGATCCAGCGTAACCCTTCGCCCGCCGCATGCGGCTTGCGCGGATGCGAATCCGCTGTACGCACGATGTCCCCGAGCAGAACGAGAGCTGGCTCGCATAGTTTGTATTTCTTCAAAATCGAATTGAACGAAACGTCCTGGCCGTTATGGCCAAGTTCGCACTTCGGCACGTCGAACAAGATGCCTGTGTCGATCTTCGACCAGTCGGTCTGCGCCGATAGAAAAATGAATTCCGCCTCTGGATCGATGAAATTCCTGATTAGCCAGGGACAAGCGACACGATCAACCTTGATTCTCTCCCGGGTGAACCATTTCATGTTCAGGCGGCGAATTCGAAACCGTTCATAATTTTTGCCGTGCACGCTTTCTCATAAACCAGCGTCGCGGCAGCCGCGTCTTCGATCGCGATGCCGGTGCTGTCGAAAACGACGATCTCAGCGTCTCTGGTCCTGCCAGGTTTTCGACCTGCAACAATTTCAGACAATTCGGCGTAAATATCCTCTTTGCGCATCAAACCCGCAGCAATTGCGTGGTGCGTGTCGCCGATCGAGCAGACTTGTTCGACATTATCCGCGACCACTTTCGCCGACGACAAGAGCGCTGGATCGATTTCCTGCTTGTGTGAATCGTCCGCACCGACTGCGGCGATAAACGTTCCGGGAGCAACGTCTTCCTTGTGTACATAAAATTCTGTCGCAGGCGTGCACGTGACAACGAGGTCGCTGCTTCGGATCGGACCCGGCAACCTGCCGACAGGCTCAATGTCAGCCTGAGATTCGCGTGAGAGTTGTGCGGCCAGATGCTGTGATGCGTTTGGATCGATATCGAAGGCGTAAACTTTTCTCAGCCGAAACATCAAAGAAAGCGCGCGAAGGTGAGCATGGCCTTGCTCGCCGCAACCGCAGATAGCCACGACTGACGAATTTTTCCGTGCAAGGTATTTCGCTGCAAGGGCCGTTGCAGCCGCAGTCCGCTTCATAGTGATCTCCCTTGAGTCGAGGACCGCAAGTACTCGACCATTGTCGGCGTCGTATAAAACGATTACGCCTTGGATTGTCGGCAAACCAAAACACGCGTAATTCTGCGGAAAGTTAGTGTTCAGTTTGACGGCGATATAATTCTTCGCACCGCTCAGGTGGGCAGTTTTTACGTGAAGACCACCGCTCTGAGTTCTCACACCAAGGATTCCCGACAGCGGAATTTTTCCTTCGGCTTGTTTACCAAAAACCGCTTCGATCGCGTCAATGCATTCGGTCAGGTCCAAAAGTTCTCGGACATCACTGCGGCCAAGGAGCAGCGTGCTTTTAGTCTCCATTGGGTCCTCCGACGAAATGGACAATGTTGTCGCCCGGTTTAGCTTCCAGCGCAGCTTCGCCACGTCTGAAGATTCGGGCGCCAGCTTCGCCTCTGAGCGTGACGGCCCCGTTTTCGCAAACCAGCCAGGCACCTTCCCGAATTCCGACTACGGGTGTGTCGTTCTCCTCCAGAAACTGAATGATCCTTTCCTCTTGTGTCTCGCCCATATGCCTCGAGTTGGGATCCGGATCCTGAAAGTGTGGACTGATTTGAAACGGTACAAGCGCGAGGGAATCGAATGAGCGCGGCTGTACAATCGGCATGTCCTTGGTGGTTTTGATCGTAGGCCCGGCGACGTTGGAGCCGGCGCTACTGCCGATGTAAGGCGCGCCGCTTTTTACTTTGCGTCGAATCGCGTCGAGCAAGTCAAGATCTTGCAGCGCCTTCAACAGACGAAACGTGTTGCCACCACCAATGAAGATCGCATCTGTCTGCTCAATTGCTTTATGGGGATCGGGTACAGCATGGGCTGTTGCGAGTGAGTAACCCATTGCCGCAAAGCGCGACTTCGCCGTGACCGAGTAACCGTCACGGTCCAAAAGTGCGAACGGCAGGAAAAGAATGTTTCTAGCGCTGCCGAGAAAGCTTTTGATCTGCTGCTCGACGTGATCGAGGTAGCCTCGGCCATAAACAGTGGAATTGCTGACTAACAGGATTCGCCGGGCTGATTTCATTTGTTACATGTATAACAACGAAGTATAGGTATATATCTAATGAGCGCAAAGACAAATCTTGCATGGCTGCTTCTCTTGCTTCGCCTTCCAGCCACTCATTCGGCCGAGCGCGTCGCGATCTGGCGCAAGCTCAAAAAATCCGGCGCCATCCAGATTCAAACTTCAACTTACATTCTTCCCGACGATCCCCCCCGCTATGAGACATTTCAGTGGTTGACGCAGCATATCCGTGACAGCGGAGGCGACGCCACTCTTGTCCGAGTGAGATCAATCGAGGGTTTGTCGAATGAAAGGCTAATGGAATTGTTCAATGCGGCCCGGACGAAGGAATACGCGGCCCTTCGCGAAATGTTGCGCCCGCTCATGTCGAGATCGACGCGAATATCAAATTTAGACGGGAGGCTTGATCGTATTCGAAAACAATTTCGCGAGATCAGAGAGACCGATTTTTTCGGCAACCCCAAAGCGAAAGATCTCGAGAAAGTTCTACGGAAACTCGAGGAAGCTCGGCCTAAATCGAAAGCGCAACCCAGACTCGAGCGGCGAGATTTTCGCGACAAGATCTGGCTCACCCGGTCGCGACCGGAGATCGACCGTGTCGGTTCGGCGTGGTTGATCCGCAAATTCATCGATCCGAAAGCGAAATTCGTTTTCGGGACCAAACGTGGTCCGAACAGGCGCGTGCTGACTTTCGACATGCTGGAGGGCGATTTTTCACATGACGGAGACGATTGCACGTTCGAAACGTTGATCAGGCGATTCGGAGTTCAGGACAAGGTTGCCTGCAAAATCGCGGAAATGGTTCACGATGCAGATTTGGCTGACGACAAGTTTCAACGGACAGAATGCATCGGGATCGATCGCGTTCTCAAGGGCTGGGCGAAAGAAAATTTGTCTGACCGGGAGATTCTGCGTCGCGGTTTCGAATGCTTTGAGGCCCTATACGCGTTTTTGCGTCCGCAATGAACGACGTCCAAGAAACCGAGCGTGGCCCGGATCACGGAATGCCCTCGTGGCGGGAAGTGTTCCTGTATTTTCTTTTTCTTGGTTTCGTGAACGTCGGCGGGCCGGTGGCGCAGATCACAATGATGTTCAATCACATGGTGGAAAAGCGCAGATGGCTCTCCAAAGATCGATTTATCAAGATCATGGCTTTCTGCCACATGCTTCCGGGCCCGGAGGCGCTGCAACTCGCGATCTACATCGGTTACCTGAAACGCAAAATTTGGGGCGGCGTATTGGCTGGTATCACCTTCATTTTGCCAGGCGCAATCGCGATGATAGTTCTGAGCTGGCTCTATGTTCGTTATGGGAGGCTTCCACAGGTAACCGACGCTTTGTATGTACTTAAGCCGGCTGTGCTCGGCATCATCGCCGCGGGCATCATCAAACTTGGGCGCGCTGCAATCAGAAACGTGTTCCTTGCGTTTCTGCTCGTTGGCGCATTCATAGGAATGCGTTTCGCCGGAATCAACTTCCTGTTGATTCTTTTAATCGCCGGACTTCTCAACCTGATCGTGGAACGTGGCTCCACGCTGCTCAAAAGAACTGCGCCGACTCTGCCGGTGATGCTCGTCGGAACGAGTGCGCTGCTTCCATTCAGCGATTCGCGTTTGTTCCAAATCGCGTCGCTATTTTTCAAGACCGGTCTGCTGAGCTTCGGCGGCGCGTACGCTTCACTTGTTTTCGTGCAGCAAGGCGCAGTTGCGCAATATCGCTGGCTCTCCGATGGCCAACTGCTCGACGGTGTTGCCCTTAGCGTAGCAACGCCCGGACCGTTCATGTTATTTACAACTTTTGTGGGTTACGTCGCTGGCGGAATTTCTGGCGCAGTGCTCGCAACCTTCTTTGTATTTTTGCCGTCGTTTATATTCGTGTTGGGCGGCGTACACTACATCGAAAAAGTTCGCGAAAACCGCGAACTGCAAGCGTTCCTCGCCGGGGTCAGTGCGGCAGTTGTAGGCGTGATAGCAGTCGTATCGCTGGATCTGATTCCCCAAGCCCTGGTTGACTGGGTAACTCTTGGAATCTCGCTTCTGGCTTTCATCCTTATTGCATTTCTCAAACGCGACGTCGCTCTGGTAGCAATCGGAGCAATCATCGGTGGACTGGCTTATGCAGGGATTCGAATGTTCGCCTAGAACGGGTTGCTCGAGCTCGAAGAGCTAAAGCGATACGTCGAATACCAGCTCGCTCCGAATACAGATGAAGTGAAAGTTCATGTCCACTGCTTAATCAAAGCAAACTAGCAAAATGTTCGCGATCCAGGCGGCGAGCGAACTGCCCGAAGTAAGAAATTGGTTCGGGAACTGACAGCCGGCGGAAGGGAACTCAGACGCTCACGGCGACTATCAAGACACGTGGTGCAGTGCAAGCTTCGCCACTTGCGTTAGGGAGGTAAAAAATTCGCAGCCCCCCTCAGCGATATGGATCTTTATCGAAGATGGCGCAAAACCCTTCTTTGTAATACCGAAGACGCCAGCCATGTAGCTCCGCGAATGCAGCGATTTTACGTTCGCGCGGCTTGCCGTCGGCCGGCCAGGTACGTGATAAGTCGGGTTCGTAAACGCCAAACTGCTTAGAGTCCTGTAATGCTTTCGCAATTTGATTCGCGAGCACTCGCATAAACGCTGGCCAAAAAATCGTTTCTAGTTACCAGGAATTTTTAAGCGTGGAGCCTTCTATTTGGTACTACGGACAAAGTCTGACAAAGTTGCGCAAAATCGTAATAAATTCTCCGATACTGCGATCAGGTTGACGCCCTCCACATAACCCAGTCAAATTCAGCGCGCAAAATCCTTCCGGGACCGGGTGAAAATTCTTGCGCAGCTAATCCGACGTCGATTGCGGCTCGAAGCCAACGAGTTTGGCTATTGCGCCATCTACGAAAACGAATTGCAGCGTGTCTGGCCAAAAAATGAAGAAAATCGCAAGGCGAAGATCGCGCAGTTTGCGAAGGAACACGGATTCCGATTGATCTATTACAAATTGGGCTTGTGCGCGATGTTTGTCGAAGAATCCGGAGAAAGTGTGGTCAGAACTCGCCAAAACCGCCGCTGTGATCACTCACCACAATGAGAATCCCGCGATCGGAATAATTCCGTGAGGTTCCGTTTCCCGATGAAGTGCTCCAGCCACGTCAGCCATAACTATGCTTACAACAGTGTGCAAAACCTCTCCCCTTCGAGATTGCAAGTCATAAGCAATCAGCAACAGCAAAGCTGTTGGTGCATGGCGGTAAGGCGGATCGAAAGCGTCCGATTCACCGACGCGGCGCGATTTGAACAGCATTGAGGTTTCGCATGAACATGTCCATGCACAGGCACGAACGAGAATTGACGAAAGGATTAGTTGCGGGCGTGGCCGGCGGTCTGCTCGCCTCATTTCTCATGGAGCAATTTCAGTCGCTCTGGACCAACGCCTCGAAAAGACTGAATCCTCACCAGAAGGAAAAGGAGTTAAAAGAAGACCCGGCAACCGTGAAAGCGGCTCAGGCGATTTCTACCGGTTTGACGCATCAGAAAATCCCTAACAAAAACAAACCGGCTGCGGGCGAAATCATGCATTACATGATGGGAGGATCGTCGGGTGCGATCTATGGACTGGCAGCAGAACTAACCCCGCTTGTAACCGCAGGTGAAGGATTGGCGTTTGGTACTAGCGTATGGGCTGCGGCCGATAATGCCTTCGTACCGGCGCTGGGTCTGGCGAAATCACCGACCAAAACTGCTCTGTCGACGGATATCTACGCGCTTAGCTCTCATTTGATTTACGGATTTGTCACGGAAACAGTCCGGCGCGCAATAAGAGCGGTCCTTTGACCGCCCTGCCACGTTTACGTGCCCAGCCTGGTAGCCAATTCTGAAAGAAGCAGACACAAGATATCGACGGTGAACAATCGATCACGCCAGGCGTCACGGTCGATCGAGATCATTCCGACGGCGTCTGGCGTTGTTGTGGACTCAGTTGCGGCTTCTTAGTCCTTCAGCGATACGGATCCTTATCGAAGATCGCGCAGAATCCCTCCTTGTAATAGCGCAGCCGCAAGCCATGTAGTTCCGCGAACAAAGCAATTTCGGTTTCTCGCACATGACCATCGTTCGGCCAAAACCGCGATAACTCGGGTTCATAGACGCCGCATTGCTTTGCATTCCTTAGTTCTTCGGCAATTCGACTCACCAGTATTTTCATAGGCGCAGTTCAACAGCGGAGCTTTCAAAGGTGGAGCAGTTCGTACGACGACAATGTTTGACCAAGTGTGATCGGAGAAAAGCGAACAAAGGTGACAGCATTGTAAATTTTTCGTGGCTAAACTGATATCCAAGCCTCGAATCTAGATGCAAGGCGGCGAAACGAACGTGACATCACGCCGTTTCGCCGCGCTTCACCCTGATCGTATTGAGCGGTTTTCACACCGCTGGTATCACCCATTTGCAACACGATCCACCCACAATTAATAGGCCGAGCCGTGCTTCTTGTGCTCCTTCGCTTCGTCGTGCTTGCTTAGCACTTTGCCGTTCGCGTCCATTTCAACGCCGATCTGCTTGCCGTTCTTTTGAATTACGGCTTCATAATTTCCGGCTTCCTTTTCCCATCGAAGAATTGATCCGCCCTTGGCTTCTGCTTGAGCAGCTGCTTGTACCGCGGCAGGCACATCGGAGCTGTTGATACTCTGCTCCTCGTGTTTTTCTTCGTTTGCTTGCGCGGCCACGCTGAACGACAACGCGGCGCTCACCACTGCTGCTGTGACCAGATTTTTCGCTCTCATCTCTTTTTTTGACTATTTGCTTTCACTATTGTTCGAAACTGATTGTTGATCGGCACAAGAAGACTGCGAAAAAAGATTATCAACGATCAAGATGTCAGGCTGAACCCGACGCGTTAGTGCACTCCTTCTCGTAAGACCCGATCAATTCCAGGATTTTGGATTGAAATGCATCCTGCGCGCCGTAGACCGCTCCGATCGCCTCAGCAAATTTCTTCTGCTTGAGCTCATCTTCAATCGTGAGGCTGAGCTCAGCGAGTTTTTCGATGTTGGCGCGAGAATGAAATTCCAGCTCCTTAAGTTTTGAGAGGACTACCAATGATTTCTCAAGTTGTGTTGGTTCTATCGGTTGAGCTGGCTTTGCTGCTTCAGCAGGATTTTCAGCGACAGATTCAAGCTTGTTATCGACTGGAATGTCCTTCTTTCGCGGCGAAGGACCGGAGCCACTCTTTGCAGGATGCTTATGATGCTTCTCTTGACTGACTTTTTTGGCATGAGCCACGTTGCGCGGGTCTCCCATAAACCTATTGACGGCTTTCGCAGGCCTGACGGATGTATATCGCGGCCAATTATTCACGCTATCAAACGCGAAAAATCGCACGCCAGATGTAACTTAGCCGTATTCATCCGTTGCTCGCGACGAATCCGCTCAGCTGCAGTAATTTCAACGCCGGCGATTAATATTTCGCAGCGTTTTCTTTTTGCTGAGCTTTCTCCGCATGAGTGCCAATAAACTTGCCAGTCTTGTCGACCCGGATCGCCATCTCTTTCCCGTTTCGGTTTACAACCGCGTCGTAGCATTCCTTACCTTTGCGAGTCTCCTTTGCGACGCGAACAATTTGGTCGTTGCCAGCTTTTTCTTTGATAGTTGTTTGCGCCTCAGCCGGCAGATCCTTCATATCGACGGGAGTTTCCTCTTGAGCCTGAGCTGCAATTCCGAGGCTCGCGCCAAGTACTAGTGCTGTAACTAATGTTGGTATCTTCATGTCAGTTCCCCTTGGTTGAGTACCCAGAAGTACACTTCGAAGCTGGATCATCGTTCGCGCGTAGCGAACCGGTCCTTCAATGCAACGCTTGCGGCATGATAACCGCACATGCCATGGACACCACCGCCCGGAGGCGTCGAAGCCGAACACAGATAAACGCCAGGTAAAGGCGTGCGGTAAGGCGTTGGGCTAAGAATTGGTCGTGCAATTAATTGCATCAGATTTGCTGCGCCGCCGCTAATGTCGCCTCCGGTCAGATTCGGATTTGACCTTGCGAGATCAGCCGCACTCATTTTGTGGCTGGCGAGAATGCAGTCGCGAAAGCCGGGCGCGAATCGCTCAATCTGCAACTCGATTTGATCCGACATATCGACATCGCAGTTGAACGGAACATGGCAGTACGCCCACAGCGTGTGCTGACCATGCGGTGCGCGCGTTTCGTCGAAAAGACTTTGTTGCGCAATCAGCACGAAAGGGCGCTTAGGTATTTCTCCACGCGAAACGTCACGCTCCGCAGCCGCGATTTCGTCAAGACCGCCTCCGAGATGAATTGTTCCGGCACGACGACATGCTTCGGCTTTCCATGGAATCGGAGAACCTAGTGCATAATCAATTTTGAAAATTCCCGGCGCGTGCCGGAAGGATTCCAGTCGCTGGCGATACTCTGCCGGCAATCGTGTCCCGGCGATTCGCAAAAATTCCCACACAGAAGTGTCCAGAAGAACGGCCTGCGATCGTGGCAGTTGATTGAGATTTTCGATCGGACAGTTGCACTCGATCTTGCCGCCGAGCTCACGCAGATAACCCGCAAGTGCGTTGGAAATTTGCTGTGAGCCGCCGCGCGGAATTGGCCAGCCTGCGGCGTGCCCCGCAAGGCCGAGCACCAGCGCAAACGCGGAGGAAACCGGTGCTTCCAACGGAAGAAACGAGTGTGCGGCGATTCCGGCGAAAAGCGCGCGGGCCGGTTCGTGTTTGAACAAAAATTTCGCAAGAAAAGCAGCCGGGCAGATTGCCGGGATACCGAAGCGCGCCAGCGTGATCGGATGCGTAGGCAAATGCAGAATTGGTTGCAGGAACTCGGTAGCCAGGTTTTCCCAGTTACGCGCTAAAGGCTGCATCAGGCTGCGATAAGCGCGTGAATCGCGACCGAATTGTTCGGCCGTGAAATCGAGGTCTTTATAAAGACAGGCCGCAGAACCGTCATGAAGCGGATGTGCGAGTGGAATTTCAGGCTGAATCCATCCAAGGCCGAACCGTTCCAATGGAAGCGTTCTGAAAAATGGCGAACCTGCAGCTAGTGGATGAACTGCCGAGCAGACGTCATGTACGAAGCCAGGTAACGTTAGTTCTGCCGAACGCGCGCCGCCGCCAATCGTGGCCTTGGCTTCGCAGACGAGCACCGAACGTCCGGCGCGCGCCAGCGTGATGGCGGCGGCCAGACCATTCGGTCCTGAGCCCACAACCACGGCATCATACTCAATCGACATGTTCAGAAACAATTGTTGTCATTCCGGGCCAAAGGAAGCTGCAAACGCAGCCCCGAACCCTTTCGGGCCGAGGCGGGGCTTTCAATCTCTGATCAGGTTCCCACCATAGTCTCGGAAATACTCAGAGATGTTTGAAATCTGGCCTTATGCTTCGCATTTCGTTGCAGGGCTCTGCTCAACATGACAGATAAAACAGCCTGCTATGAAACGCGCTGGAATAATGCTGCTTCAAATAATCGTAACAGCCGCCGGCGTTTGGTATGTCTTTCATGATCCGCAAAGACGAGCGCAAATCGCAGGTGCGCTGCGACATGCCGATTTTCGCTGGGTATTCCTTGGTTGGATTTGTTACAGCGCGGTCGAACTGCTGGCCACCGTGCGCTGGCAAATTCTTCTGCGCATTCAAGGCGTCAGCATCGGTTGGCTGCGAGCTGGCGCGATGGTAATGATCGGATTGTTTTTCAACCAATTCCTTCCAGGAGGCGTTGGAGGCGATGCCATGAGGCTTTATTTCATTTTCAAACTAGCGCCGACAAAAAAAATGGGCGCAACGCTTTCCGTCGCCATGGATCGATTGTTTGGATTACTGGCAATCCTGTTTCTGGTCGGAATGAGTTTCGCTCTGCGTTTTCGTTGGCTAACACGTTCAGGCGTATCTCTCCACATTGAGTACCTCGCGCTGGCTTTGCTGGGGGTCGGCATTGCATTGGTCATCGTCTTCCTGTGGCTTGTCGTGTCCGAGCTGCTCCACAGGTTGCCGAGGAGGGTGCCCTTTCGAAAACTGATCGTGCAATCCGGGAGCGCGCTTCTTCGTTATCGTGCATATCCGGTCGCGCTGGCGATCGCGTTCCTGATCACGGTCGTCGCACACGTCGCGTATTACATAAGCTTCTATTGCGCAGGACAATCTCTGCGCGCTGCGACCGGATATTCCGCTACCCTGGCGGACATCCTGACGATTATGCCCCTCGTAAACACAATCACGTCGCTACCTATTTCGCTCGGCGGCGTCGGCATACGCGAAACTCTCTTTCAAGAATTGCTTGGTCACCTCGCCCGTGTTCCGCCAGCCATTGCCGCTTTTACTGCTTCGCTAGGTTACGCAAACCAGATTTCCTGGGGTCTGGTGGGCGGCGCCGTATTTCTATTTTCAAAGAGGATACTAAGTCGCTGACAACAAAAAAATCCGCAATAAACGACAAACACAGGAAGTTCGTGATCGCAGAATGCGATGGCCAGCACTCAAAATGAGTGCGCTCTCCAATTCTCCGTCGCTGCGCGTCATCATTATTTTTCTTACCGTTAAGTGGTCGGCAATCCAGTATTATATCGAAGATCGATATTTCTTATGTACTTGTCGCCATGG
>DATDFM010000242.1:0-2022 GCA_036522635.1 Candidatus Udaeobacter sp.
GTTCCATTTCGAGTGACGCCGGCAACAATTCTTTCAGCGTGTCGGTCGATGTCATGAAACCCGATGTGAAATTGGGCGTAGACCTGTTATCTGACGTGTTGCTCAACGCCACGTTCCCAGAGAAAGCAATCGGGCGGGAAAAAGAAATCCAGATCGCCGCGATACAGCAGGAGGAAGAGCAATTGACCAGCGTTGCGCGCAACATCCTGCGACAGGCGCTTTTTCCTCAGCACCCGTACGCTTTGCGCGCGAATGGCTCGGTCGAAGTTGTGCAGCATCTAACGCAAAAAGATTTAGCCGATTTTCGCGATCGTTACGTAGTTGGGAAGAACGGTGTGATCTATGTCTTTGGCGACGTTAAAGCAGCCGCGGTAAAGCAACTCATTGAGCAAGCGCTCGGAAAAATGCAACCCGGCGCGCTTGCACTTACAGACGCAAAACCCTCCATGCCATTGACCAAACCGGAAACTGTCGAGAGCCGTAAGGACAAGGCGCAAGGCGTGATCATGGTGGGTTTCCGCGGCGCGAGCTTGTCCAGCCCGGACCGGTACGCGCTGGAACTGATTGACGAAGCAAGCAGTGATCTCGGATCGCGTTTCTTTATTCGTATCCGCGAGCAAATGGGCCTGGCTTATTATGTCGGCGCCAGCGAGATGCAGGGACTCGTCCCGGGATTGTTTGCGTTTTATTTGGGCACCGATCCGCAGAAGATCGAGCCGGTCAAAGCCGCATTCCTCGACGAGATTCACAAGCTCGCGAATGAGGGCCTTACTCCTGTGGAGTTACAGCGCGCCAAAAAGAAATTGATCGGCCAACAGGAAATTGCCAATCAAAGCAACGACGCGTTCGGTTATCATTGCGCGCTCGACGAGCTTTACGGCCTCGGTTTCGATTACTACAAGCAACTCGAGCACAACGTGAACTCCGTCACGCTTGAAGACACCAGGAAAGTCGCTGCAAAATATTTCCGCGATCAACCGTACGTTCTGGCAACGGTGCAACCGGGAGAAAAGAAGTGACGAGTGGCAGGTGACGAGTGACGAGAAACCCGTAGTATAAGACGATGCGACTAATCCCTTGTCACTTGTCACTTATCACTTCCTCATATGGCTGAAGTCCAAAAAAGTGTTCAAACCGGCGAGCTGACCCAACGCTTCATCGAATTCGTGATGATGCACGCGCAAAACGCCGCATTGTTTCTCGGTCAAATTCCAAATCCGAAGACAGGCGAAGCCGAAATCAATTTGGATCTGGCGCGAATGTTCATCGATCAGCTCGAAATGATTCAGGAAAAAACGCGCGGCAACCTGACGAATGAAGAAGCGATGGTTATTCGGAACGCTCTTTCCAATTTGCAGATGGCGTACGTCGAAGTGGCAGGGGAACCTGGTAGGGCGCGACCGACAGGCGCGCCGCAAACTGCTCCACAGCCCGAAGCGCGCGAGTCTGACCAGTCACAACCGGAACACCCGGCCCCGAGCGCTCCCGAGCAATCTCCACCTGTCGCCGCATCTGATTCCGATACGGAATCGCGGAAGAAATTCACCAAGAGCTACGGGCCGTAATCGCTTTTGAGGTGGTCGGGTTGTAGCGACGGTCTGTGACCGCCGAATTCATCATGGTTTTTGGCAGCGGCGTTCGCCGCCCCATTGACCAAAGAGCCTTTGCCGGAAGACCCCACGTGTAATTCGGTCGAAATACGATCGCTCGGTACGCGAACTGTAATGCTTCAGTCACAAGGCACCCGCACCTGCTCAAGCAATTTGAACTTGCTCGGTGCAGCAGGAAGGGATTGAGTAGCCATCGATTGTTAAGTGGCTCAGCCTACGACATTATGTCTTCCTCATTCAATACCGAATTAGACGAAAAATTGTTCGTGACCTATTACGAATGTTCGTCTACTTCTCGTTAGGCGTAAAGCTGCATGTATACCACCGCCGATTTTATCGAGCAGCTTCTGACTGAGTTTCCCGAGCTGCGCGACGATGTGGAGAGTGAAGCTGGCCTTCTCCACAACCAGAT
>DATDFM010000243.1:0-28747 GCA_036522635.1 Candidatus Udaeobacter sp.
ACATGGATCCTCAGCAACAGCAATTTCAAACTGGGCCTGACGAATTGGATGGATTTCCAAGTGTTCCCGCAATTTTATGTCAATAAGCGCACAAGCGGACCCGGGTTCGGCAAACCCCTCGAGCAGGACGGCTTCGGGGATTTGACCATTCGGCTCAAAGTTAATCTTTTTGGAAATGACGGCGGGAAATTGGTGATCGGATTCCTTTCGTCGTTAAAGATACCGACCAACACGGGCGATACCGGAAACCATGTTTGGGAACCCGGCTTTGAATTACCTATGAGTTACTCACTGCCGTGGGGTTTCACCTTGTTCGCTCAAACCAGGCTTGACCTCCTCGATAAATCCCGTAGCAGTAACATGCAGGCGCAGTGGCAAAATCCGATCGGACTCTCCCGTACGATAGTCGGAAACTTGAGTGGCTATGTTGAATTCTACGACGCCATCAGTGCGGGACCATGGGTGGGCACACTCGATACCGGTTTGATTTATCAAGTCACCCCAAACTGCTCCATTGATGTGAATTCATTTTTCGGGCTCACACGTAGTTCTCCCGATTACAACCTGTTTAGCGGCTTCGGTTATCGCTTCTAATGTGTGAGTCGTTGGTTCCCGGCGATTTGCGCGAGGCTGCGGACGTGCACATAGGTCAACACAGAGGTAAAATGCCGTATGAATGACCCGGAGCGCCCCGATCCGGATGCGTTGCTCGCGCAGATGAAGCGCGACGTAGCAAAATCCACTCGCGGCAAGCTCAAGATTTTTTTCGGGATGTCCCCGGGGGTAGGAAAGACCTACGCCATGCTGCAAGCAGCGCGGCAAAAACAAGCTGAAGGCTGTGAAGTGGTGGTGGGCATTGTCGAGACTCACGGGCGCAAAGACACGGAGGCATTAATCGATGGAATGCCGATCATGCCGCGGCTGCAGGTTGAGTATCGTGGCACGACGCTCACCGAAATGGATCTGGATGCAATTCTCACCTGGCATCCCCAACTCGCAGTGGTTGATGAGCTGGCGCATACCAATGCTCCGGGGTCGCGGCATCCAAAACGTTATCAGGACGTGCTCGAGCTGCTGGATGCAGGAATCAATGTTTATACCACCCTCAACGTCCAACACGTCGGCAGTCGCAGCGACACGGTTCGTCAAATCACGGGGGCGCCGGTCAGTGAAACCGTTCCCGATTCGGTCCTCGATTTGACCGACGAAATTGTTCTGGTCGATCTGACGCCCGAACAACTGCTATCCCGTCTGGCCGAAGGAAAAGTTTATCTCGGTGAACGGGCAGAATGGGCGGCAAAGAATTTTTTCCGGGAAAGCAACCTTACAGCTTTGCGGGAAATGGCGCTGCGCGTTGTGGCCGAGCATGTGGACCGCGATCTGCGGCAAATCATGTCGGAGCAGAAAATACCGGGTCCATGGAAAAGTGCCGATCGGCTGCTGGTTGCGGTTAGCGCCAGTCCGTACTCGGAGCGCTTGATCCGTTATACACGACGACTGGCTTCCTCCATGGAGGCCTCATGGATTGTGGCGAATATTGAAGGCCCTCGCCTCCTTTCGCAGGAGGAACAGACGCGACTGACTCGGTATATGGCCCTGGCACGGCAGCTCGGAGCAGAGGTAATTACCACGCCGGGCAGGGATGTTGCTGAAGCGTTGCTGCGCGTCGCGAGGCAAAACAACGTCACCCAAATCATAATGGGAAAGCCGGTGGGGATGCCGTGGTTCAGTTTTCTTAAGCCTGATTTATTGCGCTGGATCATGCGCAATAGCGGCAACATCGATATTCACATGATTCCCTCCGAAGAAGGTGCACAGCCGCGGCGTGAATCGCTCGAAGAACGTCTGGCGCGCACTCCATGGAAAGAGTTTGGCGTCGCGCTGGGTATCGCCGCCGCGGTGACCGCATTTTCATTATTAGTTCTCAATTTCATCGGTTACTGGGCGATCGCGCTCTTTTATTTATTCGCAGTCGTAATCGCTGGAATGAGATTGCGCCGTTGGCCGACGTTTTTCCTCGCTGCGCTCAGTGCGCTGCTCTGGAATTTTCTGTTTATTCCGCCGCGTTTCACTTTTTCTATCAGCAGGTTCGCAGACTTCATGATGTTCGGCGCGTACTTTGTTATCGCTGTTGTCATCGGACATTTGGCCACACAACTGCATGAACGGGAGCAGTCTGAGCGTCGGCGGGAGGAACGGGCCACCGCATTATATCGTCTGACACGCGCGCTAGCCGCGAGCCGCGATCTCAGTGAAGCGCTTCCGAAAGTCTTTCAGCTAATCAGAGATTTCTTTCACGCTGATACCGTACTCTGGTTGCGTGACGAAAATGGCCTGGTCCAACATCCCGCCAGCAGCTTTGTGCCGTCAAAAAAGGATGAGAGCGTCGCGATGTGGGCCTTTCAAAAGAAACAGCCTGCCGGGAAATCAACGGATACGCTTCCTGATTCAGAATGCCTGCACATTCCGCTGGTCGCCGGCGACAGCGCGGAGGGAGTGCTAAGCGTGCGGGTGAAGACGTTGCCCACTTTGGAGCAGCGCGAATTGCTGGACGCGTTCGCTGCCCAACTTACAGTTTTTGTGAACAAGGAACGCGCGTTGCAAGAGGGCCGCGAAGCTCAGGTAGCGCATGCATCGCAAAAGCTACAAAGAGCGTTGTTCGATTCTGTATCGCATGAATTAAAGACACCACTTGCTGCGATGGCCGCGGCGTTGCAGCAACCGCGTCCCAATAGCGCCGAATTACAACAAGCAGCGCGGCGTCTGACCCACACAGTGAACAACTTGCTGGACGCGACGCGCCTCGAATCCGGTCTTCTCCAACCGGTGCGCGAATGGTGCGATCCAGGCGAGCTTGTGCACGAAGCAGTTGCTGCTTCCGGATCGAATGACAACGACGTGTTAATCAACATCGCACAGAATTTACCGGCAGTGTCCGTAGATTTGGGCCTGATTCAGCAGGCGCTGAATGCCTTGCTTTCCAATGCGATGAGCCATGGTAAAAGCGATCGACCGATTGAGGTAAGCGTTACCCGCGATGATTCTACGCTCGTTATTTCCGTGGCCGATCATGGACCCGGTCTCGAACCGGGAGACGAAACGAAAGTCTTTCAAAAGTTCTATCGCGGTCCCCGCACTCTTCCCGGTGGTATCGGGCTCGGTCTGTCTATTGCGCGACAACTGGTCGAAGCGAATGGCGGACGGATCGTTGCGCAGAATCGTCAAGGCGGCGGCGCGGTGTTTTCCATTCGTTTGCCTATCACTGAAGCAATGTGTCTTCCCGGCGCCGATTCTGTGTTGCCCGGAGAAGTCATGAAGGGGGATGTGTCCGCCGTTGAATCTGCAGCCGCGCGCGTCTCGTCCATTAAATGAATCCCGTCGCGCTAATCATTGACGACGAGGTTCAGATTCGTCGGCTCCTGCGGCTTGTACTCGAAGGCGAAAACTATAAGGTGCATGAAGCCGAGACGGGGCAACTAGCGTTGATGGAAATCGCTACGCGCAAACCAGACGTGGTCCTCCTCGATCTTGGGTTGCCTGACCTTGATGGATTGCAAGCATTAAAGCGCTTGCGCGAATGGAGCGAGGTCCCGGTCATCGTGCTGACGGTACGCGATGATGTGCAGGAAAAAGTCGCCGCGCTGGATGCCGGCGCGGACGATTACATTACCAAGCCATTTAGCACTCCTGAATTGCTTGCGCGTCTCCGCGCGGCGCAACGCAAAACACGGCCGGCGGAAGAAGTCTCGGTATTCAAAAATGGCGATTTGATCGTCGATCTTGTCGCGCACGTGGTCACGCGTGCCGGTCGTGAAATCAAATTGTCCGCCACCGAATATGCTTTGCTGCGATTGTTTGTGAAGCATCCAGGCCGCGTTCTCACGCATCGCTACATCCTGCGCGAAATCTGGGGCCCAAAATCCGAGGAGCATCGGCAGTACCTGCGCGTTTACGTCACGCATCTCCGCCAAAAGATCGAGGCCAATCCGGCAAAACCATCCTTAATTCAGACTCAGTCCGGAATTGGTTACCGCTTCGTTGGGTAGTCCCTCACTGAACACCGATTCGGTAACACCGCTGGGCCATCGAACACCAGGTCTTCACGCATAGACCAGGAGGTCAATGTCATCGGGTAGTGAGCTGGACACTTCGCGAATGACATTTCCGCGAAGCAGGTTGATCAAGGCGCTGCGTTGTGGTGCCCCGAGAATCACGCGCGATGCACCAAGCGTCGCGGCAACATCGACGATCGTGTCTGCAGCAGAAGGACTCACCGCATAAGCAAAGAGTGGTTGGTGATCGCCGGCCTTCTGTTTGGCTTCTGCGAAAATCGCGCTCGCTTCAGGATCTTCGTGCCATTTGCGGCGAACATCCTGTTCGGTCATGAAGCGTTGTTCGCGGACGAACAGCAGATAAAGCCGCGCGTCTGTTTTTCGCGCTTCGCGCAACGAAAAATCGAGTGTCCGCCCGGCGCTCCGCACGGCGCACAGAATCGATTCGCCGCTTGGAGGCGCAAACGCTTCAGGCCTTGGTTGGGAAACATTGGCGATCAGCCGTTCCGGAACGCTCCCTAACGCTGGTGCCGTTTCTTTTTTCATTCGCCGCTCGTGTACAAGTCCACGCAGGATTAACCCGACCAGCAGTACGGTGATCACGAAAACCCGCGCATACGGTTTATCGATAAGCAATGTGATTTCGATACCAGCCATCACCAGAAAGGTGAAAAACATCAACGCGCGTTCCCACGGCTTAATTGGGCGAGTCCGATCGGTAGCCGTCGCGCCGAGATTTGTCGCAATGGCACCGACCACGCCGACGGCATAAAGTTCTGCCAAACCTGAGATGTCCTTCACGAAAATCACCAATGCCATTGGCACGCCTGTGGCGAGAAGCATGCCCAGGGTGGGAACGCCCCATCTGTTCATTCGTTGAAAGACTTTTGGAATCTCATGATCTCGCGCGAGCAGAAATTGAATGCTGATCAGTGCGACGATTGAAGTGTTAACGGCGGAAAAGAGCAGGAGGCCAAATACGATGCTGACCGCTATCGCGAAAACGTGTCCAAATCCCGGACCGAGCGCGGCGCCCACGAAGATTTGAGCCATGTATCGTAGCATGTAGTCGCGGACGCCTTCGGCGCCGGGTGCGTTGACGTCGCCATTGACGATTTCCAATCCGCTCAGCGCGTGCATGGCAAGTCCAAGCAGCGCGGTGAACACGCACACTTCAATCATCACGATCAAAAGTGCTGGCGTAGAGGTTTTCGTGACCGAAGGGTGCGCCTCGCTCGTGCCCGGATTTAGTTTCATCACGCCGGTTGCGTTTGCGATGGCTTCTACGCCCGAAAGAGCCAGCACAATGCTCACGAACGCAGCCCAGTTGTGCCAGAAACCTCCCTGCAATGGCTGCAAATTCCCAATCGCCTGGCCGAGATGTGGCAGACTGAACAGGCCGAGCGTGATCACCACGAGCGCGGTGGGAACTGAAACCAAAAACGCCAAGCCGCCGGTGTGTTTTGGACCTAGCAGGTTGAGCAAGCCGATCGCGAGGATTGCCGCAGCGGCAAATTTTTCCGGGTGTGGGACGCCGAGGTAGGCAAATGCCGAAAGAGAACTGATTGCCGCTGTGACCAGGTAATCTGCAATCAGGAGGAACGCGCCGACAATCGAAAGAATTTCACTTCGATGTCGCACGCTTGCATAAACGCCGCCCCCATCCGGATACAGGCGGCAGACAATCATGTAATTGACACCGACCAGGAGCACGAGAGCGCACATCGAGGCGATAAGCCAAAAAGATGAGTAGCCCGCCACGGCAAAGGCGAGACCGATGACGTAGGCCTTACTGGTGCCCCAATCGCCATACAGAATCGCCGCAGCGCGTGGGACATCGACGTTGCGCGGACGTTTTATGCTGGTTGGAATCAAATCCTTACTTCGAACCGAGACTGGCTCGCGCGACGAGCGGTCTCACTTCAGCAAGCGCGGCCCGGAACCGCAGCTCTTGCTCTTTAATGATGCTGACGAGGTTAGCTGTCGGGCTGGAGCCATTAAATGCTCTCAATGCCGCGCATTGTTCGCCCCGATCCGCGGTGCCTTCGCATGCGGAAGTGGTTTCCCCGTTGAACCGGCACTCACCGATTCATTAAGCGGAACAAAGAACTGGCGCACACAATCTGATTTAGTCGATTCGCAGTCAAGCAAAGGCTGGAGAAAGAGCTTGCAAGTAAACGTGCGACCAATGGAGATTTACGCCTTTAGCGATGGCCGAGACTATTTCTGCAGGCGTCCATCGGCCGCGCAATGTTGATTGGCAGCGCGCCGCCGGGCTCCTTTACGGTGATTGGGGCACAAGTAAGGCTTATGTGCTCGGGTTGGCTTTTGTCGCGGCGGGTTTTGCCTCGTTTTCCATAATACTAGCCGTATGCGCGCTGACGGCGATCGTCGCATTCAATTACATCATCATATGCGCCCATTTTCCCGATGGCGGTGGCGTGTATTCCGCCGCGCGCCAGCAGAGTCGGTTTTTGGCCTCGGTCGGCGCGCTGTTGTTGATTGCAAATTTCATCGTTACCGCAGCCTTGAGCGGATGGGCAGGCGTAACTTATCTAGGCGTGCCAACGCAATATGCGCCATTCGCGGCGATGGCAGTGATACTGGTGCTTGGCGTCGTCAATCATTTCGGCCCAAAGCACAGCGGCAGCGTCTCGATTTGGCTGGCTGTGCCTGCCGTACTTGTGGTCGTAGCCACGATTGCCTTCAGCGCAAAGCATCTCACTCTCACGCACCTGGAGCCTCCGCACACCGATCTTGAAACGCGGTGGGTCCAATTCGTTGGGGTGATCCTTGCTTTGAGCGGCGTCGAGGCCATCGCCAATCTTACCGGCGTAATGAAGCTGGATGCGAACGCCACCCTGGAAGCGCCCAAAGTCACGCGCACGGCAACAAAGGCGATCCTGTTTGTAGCAATTGAAGTGGTTGCGGGCACGGCGCTGTTGGGTTGGGCGATGCTTTCGTTGCCGAAGTCATTTGCACCGGAATTGGAAGCGCATAAGGAAGACATGTTGCGTTTTCTCGGCGAGCGCTACGGGGCACTTGTCGGCGGCTCCTGGTTCGGTGACGCCTTTTCGTTGTTCGTGGGTGTGGTGTTCGGTCTTCTGCTTATTAGCGCAGTGAACACCGCTATTGTGGCGCTGATTGGGGTCACATACATGATGGCGCAGGATGGGGAAATGCCGCGCCAGTTTGCGCGACTGAACAAGCATGGAGTACCCCGAATTCCGCTCATCGTGGCGGTTGCCATTCCAATCGTAGTGCTTGCGCTCACCCGGCAGTTCGAAGGACTTGCCGGCCTTTATGCCATCGGTGTCGTTGGCGCTATCTCAGTCAATCTTGGCGCATGCACGTTCAATAAACGGCTCGGCCTGCAGTGGTACGAACACCTGCTCATGGGCGGAACATTTGTGATTCTCGCTCTAGTCGAGTTGACTATCGCGAAAACCAAACCCGACGCACTGTTTTTTGCCGTGTGCGTTTTGGGCGTAGGTCTTGGATTTCGAGCGTACTCGCACAAGATCGCTGGCCTAAAAACACTGACAGTCACACGCAAAGTTGCCGAAATGGTTACCCCCGATCTGGTGACCACGGTGCAGACGCGGCTCGAGGAAGGTCACAGAATCCTGGTCGCTGCACGCGGGATTACGCGCGTGCTTGGATTCGCATTGGATGAAGCACAGCTTCGCAATGCAACACTTTATGTTTTGTACGTGAAAGAGATCGCAGTCTTTTACGGACGCGGGCCAACTACCACCGGGCGGCTGAAATGGCAGAATGATCCCGAGGCGACAGCAATTATGTCGGCCATGCTCAAACTCGGTGAAGAACGCGGCGTTTCGGTCCTACCCATTTATGCAGTAAGCGATGACGCTGCCACGACCATTCTTGATCTGGCTGCCACTCTTGGCGTCGATTTTCTCGTTATTGGCGCATCGCAACGCACTGCGATGACCAAATTACTCCGCGGCAGCGTGGCGACTAATGTTGCCCAGCAATTGCCGGATTCGATTCATTTGATCATTTATGGATAGCTGTTGCCATCGGCCTGTGGAGGTCAGGAGGGCGGGCAAGTCCTCTGGCCGCCGCCTGCCACTTACAAATTCGGCGCGCGCGGAGTGACGCGCCCACCATGAACGGCCCATAAGGCGGTGGCTACAGGTGCGACGTGGCTATTTCCTGCTCCCGAAAAATGCTTGGAGTGCGCGTGTTCCCAACGCTTTCCAGATCTTAATCACTTCATAGGTAATGACTGTGGTGAAAGTCACGGCGAACCAAACAAAGACTGCTTCGATCGGCAGACCGGACCATGCTCCGATGTGCAGCCCCATCATGGTACCAGCCCGGTATTCCCACCAGCCGTAAGGCAACGCGAGCGTCGCTTCCCAAAGCAGGCTAATCAGCAACAACAGGAAAAACGTAAAACTAAACGCGCGCCAATTAATGAATGGTTTCGCGGTATAAAAGAAGCCCGCGGATGGAATCAGCGATGCGCAGACCAGATAAATGAAGTACCAGGGGAAACCTTCTGGCGCGCCGGACAAAAGCTTTCGATACACAATCGCGGCTGCGATGAGCGCCACCCCAAGTACGACAGATGCAAAATGAAAACGGACGATCCTTGGTATGTTTTCTGCCGTCGCGGCGTAATCGCGGACGTTGTACTCGCCCATCCAGTATTCGTCGCACCAAATGTAACTCAGCAGCACCAGCATGAATCCGGCGAGATAGAAAATGAATTCTTCTATCGGAATCGCTCCGCCCACAGCGGGTACTTCCAAACCGAGAGTGGCCGATTTATTTGGGAAAACAAAGAATGCGTTGCCAAACAATAGATCGAGCAAGAAACCCAACGGCGTTAGCACCGCG
This sequence comes from Candidatus Udaeobacter sp., assembly GCA_036522635.1. Lineage (GTDB taxonomy): Bacteria > Verrucomicrobiota > Verrucomicrobiia > Chthoniobacterales > UBA10450 > Udaeobacter. The sequence continues at coordinate 8,922 of DATDFM010000243.1, forward strand.
ATCGTTCGCCAGAACGCTTTCCGTGGAAACTGCAAATCGGGTCGACAGCTGAACCACCAACTGAGCGCGCCGATCGGGATGATGAACAATAAGAGACTCCAGGTATATCCGAGCGGCGTCGGATTGGCCGACGTGGCCTGCAAGATGACGGGATGAATGACTGTGCGCAATGTGAGCGCAGCTGGAATGATCAGCGCGCCTGCAATGGCGAAAATGACAAGGAACGCTCTCCGGTCTTGCATGGACCGAAAGTTTAAGCACAACTGGTTTTAACTTTTAAGCATTAACGAACGCTGTCATGTTGAGCGAAGCGAAATATCTCTGGCTGTTCCATTGCGGTGAACGAGCCTCAGAAAACAATCAGAGATTCTTCGCTTCGCTCAGAATGACATTTTCTGAGATCGCAGCTGGGACTTAAAAGTTAAAACTGCCCGTGACTCCGCCTAAAGTCCTCATCGCCGATTCCATTTCGCAACGCGGAGTGGACGAGCTCGCGCGCGAAAACGTGCTGCAGGTCACGGTAAAAACCGGCTCAAACGAGCGTGAACTTGTGGAGTTAATTCCGTCGTTCAGCGCGCTGGTGGTACGCAGCCAGACGAAGGTCACTGCAAAAATTTTAAATGCCGGCAACAAACTGCGTGTGGTGGGCCGGGCCGGTGTTGGGGTGGATAATGTGGATGTCGAGGCAGCGACGCGCCGCGGCGTCGTGGTGTTGAACGCGCCCGGAGGAAATACGATTTCGACTGCCGAGCATGCGTTTTCGTTGTTGCTCTGCGCAGCGCGCAAGATTCCACAAGCTGACGCGAACGTTCGCAACAACGCTTGGGACAAAAGGAATTTCGAAGGCGTTGAGCTCTACAACAAGACTCTGGGCGTAATTGGTATGGGCCGCATCGGCAGCGAACTAAGCCGGCGTGCGATCAGTTTTGGTATGCGCGTGGTTGCGTACGATCCTTATCTGTCGGCGACGCGCGCACGGAGTTTGCAAGTAGAGCTCGTGGATGAGCTCGACGACTTGCTTGCCAGTGCCGATTTCATCTCGTTGCACACGCCACTGACTGCTGAGACACACCACATTCTTGATGCCGCGCGGTTGGTGAAGACAAAGCGGGGCGTACGCATCATCAATTGTGCCCGGGGCGGTTTGGTTGATGAAGCAGCGCTGGCGCAGGCGTTGCGAGACGAACACGTTGCAGGGGCTGCGCTGGATGTTTTCGAAACTGAACCGCTGCCGTCCGATTCGCCTTTGCGCGGTGCTCCTAATGTTGTTCTAACGCCGCACCTCGGCGCTTCGACGGCGGAAGCACAGGAGAGCGTCGGGATCGAAATTGCGCAATCGATTCGCGCCGTATTGCTCGAAGGCACGATCCGTAACGCGGTGAACATGCCGAACCTCGATGCGAAGACACTGGCCATCATCGGACCGCATCTGCGTTTTGGCGAAAAGCTCGGTAAATTCTTGTCGCAGATCGCTCCCAAACGCGCGGAGTCTCTCAACATCAACTACAGCGGCAAAGTGAACGAAGTTGATACGACTGCAATCACCCGCGCTGCACTAAAAGGGTTCCTGCAAATCGCCGGCGGCAGCGAAATCAACGAAGTGAATGCACCTGCGTTTGCTGAAACGCTCGGTTTAAAGGTGAGCGAATCACGGCTGAGCGCCCCTGGCGATTACACCGACATGCTCGAACTGTCTGCCATTGGCGAAGGGAAAACCGTTTCAGTGGGAGGCGCATTTTTCGGGGCCACACCGCGAATTGTGAGCATTAACAGCCGACCGGTCGAAGCCCGACCGCAAGGCGTAGTACTCGTGCTGGAAAATACCGATCGTCCGGGAATGGTCGGGCGCATCGGCACGCTCCTGGGCGGGCATGGTGTAAACATCGCCACAATGTCACTTAGCCGAAATCAGGCCGGCGGTACCGCGCTCACGGTGTTAAATCTCGACACTGCTCCAGGCGAACAGCTGCTCGACGAAATTCGCGCTAGCGACGACATTCGCTCCGCGCAGGTAATTGAGTTGTAGCCACGGCGCTCTGTCGTCGTGTCCGGGGAAGCGCCTCGACGGAGCGAGGCGGCTGCAGTGTTGCCGATTGCGTTTTGTAGCGACGCCCTGTGGGCCGTGCTTCATGGCGTGCAGTGGCGGGGAACGCGCCATCCCACTGGGACTCCAGCGAACGCCCTCAATCAATTTCCTTGCCGCGCTCAAATCAACTCGATACAAGTCGGTTTCACTATGGACTTCAGCGCTCATTCAATCATTTGGACTATTCTTGTCGGTCTCGTCGTTGGAGCGATCGCAAAGCTGCTGATGCCTGGCAAAGATCCCGGTGGTTGCATCATCACCATCCTGCTCGGTATCGCCGGTGCATTGGTAGGGACTTGGATCGGCCGCATCTTCGCGGGATCGAATTACATTGCCGGCTGGATCATGTCGGTCGTTGGCGCGATGATTCTGTTGCTGCTCTATCGACTCCTTTTCAAACGCGGAGCGTAGCGGCACGCTGATAAACAGTGAAAGCGGCAGAGGACTGCCGCACTCCAAAACGTGTCTGTGCCTCAAAACGCGTTTTCACACGTTGCGTTTTGGAGTGCGGCGGTGCTGCGCCGCTTTCAGCTCATTATCCTGTTGGTGCTCCATCGATCGCTTCTAAGACGCCGGGTGAAAGTTTGCGCCATTTCGCTGTGATGCATCGGATAAGCGGCATTCGGTTCGCTGCCACGAATCCGTCCTGTAGCGGACCGGCGCATCCGAAACGCCATACGCAAAAAGCGCGGCACGCTACATGCATGCACGGTTTCTTGCTTCAACTGTTCAATCCTTCCGTAGTGCACGTTTGCTCTGCGTAACGAATGCGACATTGTCATTCTTCAATGGCCGCACCGAAGAAGACGCTCGTTATTACCGCGTTTGCCGCGCTGTACGTGATTTGGGGCAGCACCTATCTGGGCATCCGATTCTCGATTGAAACAATCCCGCCATTTTTAATGGCAGGCGCGCGATTCGTTTTGGCCGGATTGGTCATGTATGCCATTGCCTGGTCGCAAGGGATAACCAAATCGACTTGGAGGAACTGGCGCACTTCCTTAATCATCGGAGCATGTTTGCTGCTGGGTGGCAATGGCGGCGTAACGATATCAGAGCAGTATATCGATTCTGGGTTGGCAGCGCTGATCGTTGCGATCGTTCCGATTTACATCGCGCTGCTCGGGTGGGCGACGGGAATGGCCGCCCGGCCGACGCCAATCATGTGGATGGGGCTTGCCGGCGGTTTTGTCGGAGTAGGAATTTTATTCGGACCGGGTCTGCATCTTCATTCTCCAGGCGGACGCAACCCTGTGATTGGAATTTCGATTTTACTCGTCACAAGTTTCATTTGGTCGGCGGGCTCCCTTTACTCGCGCGCTACGAAACACGCGCCTTCGCCATTTCTCACCGCCGCTCAACAAATGATCTGCGGTGGATTTTTGCTTTTGATTGCAGGCGTCATTACAGGTGAAGTGCCGCGGTTTCATCCCAGTGCGGTTTCCATGTTGTCGCTCGGCGCATTTGTTTATCTGATCCTTATCGGTGCTGTGGTTGGGTACACGGCTTACATCTGGCTGCTGCGTCACTGCGATCCGGCGAAGGTCGCCACCTATGCTTACGTGAATCCAATTGTTGCCGTGTTGCTCGGCACTTGTTTCGCCGAAGAAACCGTGACTGCACGCATGTTGATCGCCGCAGTTCTCATCATCGGTTCAGTAGCACTCATAATTACGGCACAGCAGCTACGAGGCCGCGCCGAGCCAGCCTTGAGCACTGCGATGGAACCTGCTGATTGAGAAGCTTATTCGCAGCGCATGCTTCCATCGTGTGGCGAAGCGCAGCGTGTTCGTTTTATTTGAACGGTGGTCTCGTGGGGGCAAGCCGGCAACATGCCGGCTTCGGCGAGCAAGATGCTCGCGCTCCCCTTTCATCGTACGATCGCTGCGTCCGGGGGACGCTTACGCGCGTGACTTTGGGGAGCGCGGGCATTCTGCCCGCTGTGGCCGGCATGTTGCCGGCCGAAGATTACTACAATTTTCGTGAGGCAGTCTACCCTTTGTTAAGCTTTAATTCGGCATGGCCGGAGAGCAGAAAGATCATCAACAAACGATCGATGCTGCAAGGCGCAATTGGCAGGCGGAAGTGGAGACAGCGCAAACCTACCGCGATCTCGCGGAACGAGAACACGACGAAAAACGCAAGGGCATTCTTTTGCGCATGGCAGAAGCCGAAGAGCGCCATGCTCATCGTTGGGAAGCAAAGCTAAAGGAGCTCGGTGCCGAATCACCGGTCTACCGGGACACGATTGCGCGTCGCTTGAATCGGTGGTGGAACAAGATCGCCGGAGCCGAAATTGCCATTCGCCGTATGGAAGCGACCGAAGAACGGCAGGAAGCAGAATTTCACGATCAAGCCGAGCGCGCATTCGCGGGCCAGAAGGACGTTCAGGAATTTTTACGAAAAAGCGCCATTGAAGAGAAGGCTCATGCCCGCGTGCTCAGCGCGATGGCACCGCCGGTGAATCCGCGCACCGCGTTGGATAAAATCCTTAAGCGCGAACGCTGGCACGGACGCGGCGGCAGTTGGGTAGCCGACGCAATTTACGGTGCAAACGATGGGCTTGGTGCAGTGTTTGGAATCGTTTCGGGTGTCGCCGGCGCGACGAACAATCAACAGCACTACATTTTGATCTCCGGCCTGGCCGGCATGCTGGCTTCTACTTTGTCGATGGGTGCTGGCGCGTATCTCGCCGCAAAAAGTGAAGCAGAAGTATACGAAGCGGAAATCTCACGTGAGCGAGCCGAGGTTGAAGAGAATCCTGAAGAGGAAATCGAAGAGATGTCGCTCTTTTATCAGTTGCAGGGATTCACGCCTGAAGAATCGCAGAGAATGGCGGAGCGCCTGGCCGAACAGCCGGAGCAATTCGTGCAGGCGATGGCGCAAAGCGAGCTTGGCTTGTCCGAGCATCGGTTTCCTAATCACTGGACCGCTGCTTTATCAGCCGGAATTTCCACGGCGATCGGCGCGTTTGTTCCAATCGTTCCGTTCTTTTTCTCTGGCGGTCTCGATGCAGTTATCGCTTCGTTCGGAATCAGTCTCGTAGCGCACTTTGCCATCGGCGCTTTGAAATCGCTCATCACCATGCGCTCCTGGTGGGCATCAGGCTTGGAGATGACCTGGATCGGCGTCATCGTCGCGGTCGTCACGTATGGGCTGGGACTTGCGTTTGGATCTTTCGGTTAAACGTCTCCCGCCGATTTCAAAGGCATTGTGCTGGCGTAGAATGTCTTGCAGATCCTTAGTTGTGTACAAGCGCGTAAAGTCTCCGAACGCCGAACAGATACGAAGATCGTTGTAACCGAGTAGCGGTGCCGCAGGTCACAAATCTTGGGCGTCACCCGATCTGGAAGGGGTGTCTAAAAAAATGTCTAAGCGACTTATTTTCGGAATCATCGGCGCCGCCGTGCTCTTGATCGGATGGTGGGGTTTTCATCATGGGGGTTCACCGGATCAGTCTTCATCAAATAGAACCCCGGGACGACGCGGTGCAGGACCCGGCGGTCCAGTGCCGGTGGTAGCGGGCAAGGTCGAGCAAAAAGATATGCCGATCTACCTCGACGGCTTGGGAACGGTGCAGGCTTTCAACACGGTCATCGTACACACGCGAGTCGATGGCGCGCTTGTGCAGGTCAATTTTGCGGAAGGTCAGGATGTGAAAACGGGCGATTTGCTGGCCGTTGTCGATCCAAAGCCATATCAAGCGGCACTCGATCAGGCAAAGGCGCAAGCCACGTTGGATCAAGTAACGCTGAAGAGACAGGCTGATCTGCGCGCTAGAAATGTAATAGCGCAGCAGGACTACGATACTGCTGTGGCGAATGCGCAAAAATCGAAGGCCGCCGCCGAGGCTGCTCAGGTCAATCTCGATTATTGCTACGTCAAATCGCCGATTGACGGCCGCACCGGCGTGCGACTTGTCGACATTGGCAATGTCGTTCACGCCGCCGATCAGACCGGCATCGTGGTCATCACGCAATTGCATCCAATCTCGGTCCTGTTCACGTTGCCGGAACAAAATCTACAGGAAATTTTTAACGAAGGCGGCGCAAACGGCGGCCTGAAAGTTTTGGCGCTCGACCGTGGAAATACAAACACACTCGACGAAGGCTCGCTGGCGGTCGTGGACAACGAAATTGATCCGACGACCGGTACTGTAAAGCTCAAGGCCACGTTCCCGAATGAAGATCTGAAACTTTGGCCCGGGAAATTCGTCAACGCGCGTCTGATTTTGACCACGCGAAAGGATGCAACAGTGATTCCATCAAGCGTGGTGCAACGCGGTCCACAGGGAACGTACGCTTACCTGATCAAGTCAGATAAAACCGTCGAGATGCGACCGATCAAAGTCGGCCAAACGGAAGGAAATCTCGCATTGGTGGATGAAGGGCTGGAACCCGGCGAACAAGTCGTCGTAGATGGCCAGTATAAGTTGCAACCCGGCGCACACGTCGAACTAACGACGCCGCAACCGTCGAAGCAAGCACGGCCTGCGCAAGCGAGACAGCCAGGTCAGAAAATGGCCAGGTCGGGAAAACCGTGAGCGTTTCCGAACCATTCATTGGACGGCGGGCAGCGAGAAAGAGTAGCGCGAGCGTCTCGTTTGCGCGGAACTGCGGCGCAAGCGTGAGGCATGCGCAACATCCATGAGCATTTCCGAACCATTCATTCGCCGGCCGGTGGCGACCTCGCTGCTGATGGTCGGTGTCATCTTGCTGGGAATACTCGGCTACAAATTGCTGCCGATTTCGGCGCTGCCGACAGTCGATTTCCCGACCATCGAGGTCACGACCTACTATCCGGGTGCGAGCGCTGATGTGATGGTCTCGGCGATCACGACGCCGCTGGAGCGTCAATTCGGCCAAATTGCGGGACTCGCATCGATGAATTCGACGAGCTCGTTCGGTGTATCCACAGTCACATTACAATTTGTGCTCGATCGGCCGATCGATGTCGCGGCACAGGATGTACAGGCCGCGATCAATGTGGCGGGCGGATTCCTACCGAAGGATCTGCCGAACCCGCCAAAATATAACAAGGTCAACCCGGCCGACACGCCGATCCTTACACTTTCAATCACGTCGGACAGTTTGCCGCTCGATCGAGTGAACGATTTTGCCGATACTTTGCTGGCGCAAAAGCTGAGCGAAGTCACGGGCGTCGGTCTCGTGACGATTCAAGGAAATCAAAAACCCGCCGTGCGCGTTCAGGTGAATCCGGCGGCGATTTCCGCACTCGGGCTCAGCCTGGAAGATGTGCGGACTATTCTTGGTCAGGCAAACGTCAATGCGCCCAAGGGCAGCTTTGAAGGCCCTCGACAATCGTTCACGATCGGATCGAACGATCAGATTTTTTCTGCCGAAGCTTACAAGCCAATCATCGTTGCATATAAGAATGGCGCACCGATTCGGCTTGGCGACGTCGCGCAAGTGATCGACAGCGTGGAGAACGATCAGCTCGCAGCATGGGTTGGCACGAGGAACGGCGAGAAACCTGCGGTGTTATTGGACATCCAGCGTCAACCCGGTGCGAACATCATTCAGACGGTTGAACGCGTGAAACAATTATTGCCGCGGCTGACGAGCACGTTGCCGCCGTCCGTGCACGTGGATGTGCTGGCCGATCGTACCGAAACAATTCGCGCGTCCGTTCGCGATGTGCAGCTCACGTTGCTGCTCACCATCGCACTGGTCGTCATGGTGATGTTTCTCTTCCTCCGAAAACTTTGGGCCACTGTCATCACAAGCATTGCTTTGCCGCTCTCGCTCATAGGGACATTCGGCATCATGTATCTCGCCGGATTCAGCCTGGACAATCTCTCGCTGATGGCGTTGACCATTTCCACGGGTTTCGTGGTCGATGACGCCATCGTGATGATTGAAAACATCGTCCGCTATATCGAGGCGGGCGATCCGCCATTGGAAGCCGCGCTAAAAGGCGCAAAGCAAATCGGGTTCACGGTAGTGTCGCTCAGTGTCTCACTCGTAGCGGTTTTCATTCCGCTCCTGTTTATGACCGGGATCGTGGGCCGGTTGTTTCGTGAATTCGCGATCACGATGAGCGTAGCCGTTGGAGTATCCGCTTTCGTTTCGCTGACTCTCACTCCGATGATGTGCGCAAAACTTCTGCGCGCGGAGACCGAAGAAGATGAAGAGAAACAGCGCTCAAGCACGTTTTATCGAAAAACTGAAGAATATTGGACGCGCTTTCGCGACTCGTACGAACGCGGCTTACGCTGGGTCCTCGCGCATCAGCGCTTCGTTTTGCTGGTCGCTATTGTCACCCTCGTTGCGACCATTCTGCTCTACGTCGTTGTGCCCAAAGGGTTGCTCCCGCAACAGGACACCGGCGTCATCATCGGTGTGGCTGATGCCGCAGAGAACATCTCATTCAAGGCGATGATGGAGCGCGTACACGCGGCGTCGGACATCATTCGAAAGGATCCTGATGTCGTGAGTGTTTCCGCCTCTGTTGGCGCTGGGACCGTGAATGCCACAATCAACACCGCGCGCCTCTACATTGTGTTGAAGCCTCACGACCAGCGGCCGAACGCGGAAAAAATCATGGAACGCCTGCGCGACGCGACACGCAACGTGGAAGGCGTGTCGCTGTTCATGCAAACTGCGCAGGATCTGCAAATCGACGCGCGGAGCAGTCGCACGCAGTTCCAATACATTTTGCAGGATGCTGATGCGGCCGAACTGGCAGAATGGACGCCGAAGCTTGTACAAAAACTTGGTCAATTGCCGCAGCTTACTGATGTGGCAAGCGATCAACAGGTCAATGGGCTGCAATTAAACGTTGATGTCGATCGGGAGAAAGCCTCACGCCTCAACGTGCTCACGCAAGCAATCGACGACACGCTTTATGACGCCTTCGGTCAGCGACAGGTCTCGATCATTTTCACCCAGCTCAATCAGTTCCGCGTGATTCTGGAGGTCGAACCACAATTCCGAAAATCGCCGGATGTGCTCGACAAGATTTATGTGAAGTCGAGCAGCGGTCAGGCTGTTCCTTTGAGCGCGTTCGCGACCATGCGCGTGAGCAACACGCCATTATCGATTCCGCACCAGGGACAATTTCCCGCCGCGACCATCTCGTTTAATTTGAGCAACGGCAGTTCGTTGAGTCATGCACTCCCCGCGATTCAAAAAGCAGAGCGCGAAATCGGTTTGCCGGACACCATCGCGACTTCTTTTACCGGAGCGGCTGCGGAATTTCGATCATCATTGACGAGCGAGCCGCTGCTGATTTTGGCTGCGGTCATCGTCATCTACATCGTGCTCGGTGTTCTCTACGAAAGTTACATTCATCCGATTACCATTCTCTCAACATTGCCGAGCGCCGGTGTTGGCGCGCTGCTCGCGGTGCTCATCTGTCGCATTGATTTTTCGTTGGTTACTTTGATCGGCATCATCCTGCTTATCGGAATCGTGAAGAAGAACGCGATCATGATGATCGATTTCGCGCTGGACGCGGAACGCAATGAAGGACTCTCGCCGGAGGAATCGATTTACCAGGCGTGCCTGTTGCGTTTCCGACCGATCATGATGACGACAGCGGCAGCATTGCTCGGCGCTTTACCGCTTGCACTTGAAACCGGGACGGGCAGCGAGTTGCGCCGGCCCATGGGGATTGCCATCGTCGGCGGATTGTTGCTTTCGCAATTTCTCACGCTTTATACCACGCCGGTTGTTTATCTGTACCTCGATCGATTTGGACATTGGATCAAGGAACGCCGTCATCGCGGCGAAATCGCACAAGCTGAGTTGCCGTTACGGACAACAACGGAACCCGAACCCGAGCCTGAATTCGCGGGAGTAAACGGTGGTTATAACAGCCATGAAATTCGATAAGTCGTACAGTCTTGTAAGCGAATGCTCGGGGAGCGCACGCGCCTCGCGCGCTGGTTTCGCCGCCCCCGGCGAAACGTACTTTCCGTTGCTTGGTGAGATGACTTTTAACAGTTCGCGATGGCGAGAGCGCCATCGCCGGCACGCGGGGGCGCGTGCGCTCCCCGGAACATGAACATCTCCGAGCCATTCATTCGCCGTCCTGTGGGAACATCACTGCTTGCGGCGGGTGTGTTGTTGCTTGGCGCAGTTGCGTACTACTTTCTGCCGGTCGCGCCGCTACCGAAAGTGGATTTCCCGACCATTTCGGTCGGCGTGCAGGAACCGGGTGTTGATCCGCAAACTGCGGCGTCATCGCTCGCTGCTCCGCTTGAGCGCCGGTTTGCGCAGATCGCAGGCGTAAGCGAAATCACTTCGGTCAGCTCGTTAGGCGGATCATCGATCGCCATTCAGTTCGATCTCAACCGCGACATCAACGGTGCGGCTCGTGATGTGTTAAGCGCCATTAACGCGTCTGCAGGAGAGTTGCCAACCGGGCTGCCGCAGCCGCCTACCTATCGCAAAGTCAACCCGTCCGATGCGCCGATCATGGTCCTGGCAATGACATCAGACGCACTGCCGCTATCTCAAGTTTACAATCTGGCGGACCAGATTGTTGGACAGCGGATAAGTCAGCTCGAGGGCGTGAGTCAGGTCTTCATAGGCGGCGGTGCCAACTCCGCTGTTCGTGTGCAAATGAATCCGGTAGCACTCGCTTCGATGGGTCTAAGCCTCGAAGACATCCGCACTACGCTGTCGCAAGTGAATGTTTTTTCTCCAAAAGGAGCGTTCGACGGTGAGCAGCAGCGTTTCGTCATTTCGACTAACGACCAATTGACGCACGCCGATCAATATCTGCCGATCATTGTCGCGCAACACAACGGTGCGGCCGTACCGTTGCGCGATGTTGGAACTGCAGTCGACTCACAACTAAACCGCGATCAAGCCGGCCTGTTTAATAACAAGCGGGCTGTGCTCCTGGTTATTTTCAAACAGCCAGACGCAAACGTCGTTCGCACGACGGATCTGATTCACCAGATCCTGCCGCAGTTGCGGACCTGGATTCCTCCAAGCGTGCATCTGGACGTGATGAGCGATCGCACGACTACAATTCGATCATCTGTGCGAGACGTCCAGATCACACTCGTTTTCACCATGGCATTAGTAGTACTGGTAATGTTCCTGTTTCTTCGCCGGTTTTGGCCAACCTTCATTTCGGGCGTGACAATGCCGCTGGCGCTAGCCGGCACTTTCGGCGTCATGTGGCTGTGCGGTTATAGCCTGGACAATCTTTCTCTCATGGCCCTTACGGTCTCGACTGGCTTCGTTGTCGATGACGCGATAGTCGTTATCGAAAACATTGTCCGGTTCATCGAGAAGGGCGAGTCGCCTTTACAAGCGGCGTTGAAGGGGGCGCGGCAAGTTGGCTTCACTGTTGTGTCGATTAGCATTTCCTTGATCGCCGTTTTCATCCCGCTCCTTTTCATGGGTGGGCTGATTGGACGTTTGTTTCACGAATTCGCCGTCACGCTGAGTGCCGCGATCCTGGTTTCCATGGTCGTCTCACTAACGCTGACGCCGATGCTCTGCGGCCAATTCCTGAGGCGAGAAGAGCCACATCGAAAGCGTGGCGTTATCGATAGATTAAGCGAGCGGGCATTCGACTCATTGCACCAATTCTACGAGCGAACTCTGAGGTGGGTGCTCCAACACGAATACACGATGCTCATCGTCACGGTCGCCGTAATCGTCGCGACTGTTTACCTTTATTTTATCGTGCCCAAAGGATTTTTCCCGCAACAGGACACGGGACAGATGATGGCTACCACTGAGGCCGCGCAGGATATTTCATTCGAAGCGATGAGGGAAAAACAGGAAGAGGTCGTAAAAATCGTAATGGCTGATCCTGCGGTGCAAGCTGTCGGTTCGTTTTTTGGCGGTGGCTCAGGCTCAGCCATGAATAACGCCCGGATGTTCATCAGCCTAAAGCCGAAGGGCTGGGGCAAGGGCGAACGCCAGGATGGGCCGCTCACAATTATGGCCCGGCTACGGCAAAAGTTTGCGAAGATCCCGGGCGTTCAACTCTTCATCGTTCCAGGTCAGGACATTCGTGTTGGTGGGCGCTCTTCCAAGGCGACGTATCAATACGCACTGACCGATCAAAACATCGACGAACTGAACTTGTGGGCGCCGAAGCTTGTGAACCAGCTGAAAGAATATTGGCAAATCAAAGATGCGACGAGCGATCAACAATTTCGTGGACTACAGGAAACGGTCGTTGTCGATCGCGACGCAGCAGCCCGCCTCGGTATTCAGCCCCAGGCGGTCGATAGCACGCTTTATAGTGCGTTCGGCCAGCGACAGATCTCAATTATTTACACTCAGCAGAACGAATACCACGTCGTGCTGGAGGTCGATCCGAAGTTCCAGCTCGATCCAACTTCCCTCGACAAGATCTACGTGAAATCTTCGTCTGGAACTCAGGTGCCTCTGAGCACCCTCGCGCACTTCCAATTGGATAACACCCCGCTCTCAGTGAACCACCAGGGACAGTTTCCGTGCGTGACCATTTCGTTCAATCTGGCCCAGGGCGTGTCCCTGGGCGAAGCCACCCGGCTCGTCGAAAAGGCTAAGCACGATCTCGGTATGCCTGCGACCATTCGCGGCAATTTCGCAGGAACGGCCCAGGTTTTTCAGGCGTCGCTCGGTACCGAGCCCTTGCTGATCCTAACGGCGCTCATCGCAGTCTACATCGTGCTTGGCATGCTCTACGAAAGTCTGATCCATCCGATCACAATTCTTTCCACTCTGCCGAGTGCTGGGCTCGGGGCACTGCTGGCCCTGGAATTCATGAATTTTCTCTATCAATTCTTTAAGATCGGGAACGCGGATAGTGGCGAATTGTCGATCGTATCTATTATCGGAATCATTCTTCTCATTGGAATCGTGAAGAAGAACGCGATTATGATGGTCGACTTTGCGCTGGATGCGGAACGCAACGAAGGATTGACTCCCGAACAATCAATTTATCAGGCGTGTCTTGTGCGTTTTCGCCCCATCATGATGACAAGCTTTGCCGCGATGTTTGGCGCGTTGCCGCTCGCCATCGGAATGGGTATCGGGAGCGAACTGCGCAAGCCGCTCGGTGTTGCTATCGTGGGAGGTCTCATCGTTTCACAGATCCTGACGCTTTACACGACTCCGGTCATCTATCTCGCGCTCGATCAACTGCGGCAACGCAAACGGAACCGGTCTTCCAGCGCTGTGGATTTGCGGCCGGTCGGCTGGGCACCACTTTCCGGAATGCCGATAAAGTAGAGCTAAGTGTGTAGCGCATCACAGACTCTCGCGCCGAGTGAGTTTCCGTCTCGTTGAAATCGTAGACCGTGTCCCAAGATTGGGACACGGCAGTCCCACAAACGCCAATACAAATTAGATTTCTCGAGCAAGTGGAGATCGATGGATGACGTAAGTTGATAAAAGTAAGGATTTTTGGCACGAGCATTGCATAGCAATTGACACTCGGTCCAAAATACGAGGTCGAGAGATAGACGGTGATAAGAATTCTAATTGCTGACGATCAGCACGAGTCTGTTCCAAGCGCCACCCTGCCGTACGTACACCGCAAAACCTGGACGGAATTATGAAGGATCTGCTGCAGGATGTTCGCTATTCGCTGCGCGTGCTTCGGAAGTCACCAGCGTTTACGCTCGTAGCCCTTATCACTCTGATCTTGAGCATCGGAGCAAACGTCGTCGTCTTCGGAATTGTTAATGCAGTCCTGCTGCATCCCCTGGCAGTGAGCGATCCGCAGAATCTTTACCAACTGCGGCTCGGATCATGGACAAGCGGTAAATTGCTGACCACTTCGTATCCCGCGTTTGAAGATTACCGGCGGCGCAATACGACCTTCAGTGAGATGGCCGGCTTTGATGGATATTCTTATGGGAGACTGAGCTGGGGCAACTCGGTGAAGAAAGTCGACGGTTATTCCGTCACTGGCAATTATTTCGAAATGCTCGGGGTGCAACCCGAGTTAGGTCGACTCATCCAGCCGTCGGACGATCACGGTCCGAATTCAGCGCCTTATATCGTGTTAAGTGATGGTCTGTGGCGAAGCGCATTTAACGCCGACCCGGGCGTAATCGGAACGACCGTACGGCTCAACAAGGATTCCTTCACGGTGATCGGTGTGACTCCGGCGCAGTTCCATGGCACGGAGCAATTCGACTGGCCGGACTACTTTATACCGGTCGTAAACCGCTTCGACGCGGAATACCTGGCGGATCGAACAGGAAGACCTTTGACTGTGTTAGCTCGTCTGAAGCCGGGCGTAACATTGCAGCAGGCGACCGAAAATCTAAGTGCGATCGCGACGGAACTGGCCAGGGAGTATCCAAAGACCGACACGGGAGTGCCGCTGCGACTCGTCCGTCCAGGACTTCAAGGGGACGCCGGCGATGTGGTTCGTGGATTTCTTTACAGCGTTACCGGGTTGGCTTTCCTGGCGTTGGTGGCGGCGTGCGCCAATTTGGCCAGCCTATTTGCCGCGCGCACCGCTGATCGCAGCCGGGAACTCGCAACGCGGTTCGCTCTGGGTGCGAGTCGTTGGCGACTCGTTAGGCAACTCATGGCCGAGGTGGTGGTGTTGTCGATCTTGGGCGGAGCTGCGGGAGTGGTGATCGCGGGTCTGCTGCTACGTCTGCTGATCCAGTCGTCAGAGATGTCCTTGTTGGCCACGCAATCGCACGGCCATCTGACAGCCAGTGTGGATGCGCGTGTTTGCGCGGCAGCTCTCATCTTGACCGTGTTAAGCGCGTTGCTGTTCGGGATGATTCCGGCCCGGCACGTATCGCAGAGCAGTCCGTTGCAGGCAATGAAGAGCGGACCCGTGGATTCAGTTAGGCTGCGCCGGTTTACGCTGCGCGACCTATTGTTAGGCGCACAGATTGCCATTTGCATGCTCCTGGTAACCGCCTCACTAGTCGCCGTCCGCGGCATGGTCCGCATGTTCCACACTCCGCTAGGCTTTCAGCCGCAGGGAGCAATGCTGGCCGAAATAGACTTTAGCGAGATGGAAGAACGAGGCGACGCGCTGCTCAAGAAACAGAAAGCCATGCTCGAGGCGGTGCAGAGGATTCCAGGCGTAACGGCAGCGGGTGCGGTAAACCGCATACCATTTACCGGCGGCCTGCGCGGGGTTCCGATTTTCCCGATAGGAACAACAGACTTCAATCTGAATAATTCTGTGCTGGCGCCATACGTGTTTACGATGTCGCCCGGTTACCTGGGGGCTGCGGGCACCAGGTTACTAAGTGGCCGGGATGTGTCATGGCATGATACCAAAACGTCGCCGTATGTGGCGATCGTGAATCGAGCCTTCGCCCAGAAGATGTGGGGCGAAACACCTGCTATCGGACAACGCTTCATTCTCCAAAATCATCTGATGGAAGTGGTGGGAGTGGCGGAAGACGGCAAGTATTACCAAATTACGGACTCGCACCAACCGGCGGTGTTTCTGCCGTTATTGCAAACCGAGAACGGCGTTAGGGACTTTGCGGTGCGATCGCAAAGGACGCAGCAGGAGATGGCCGCGGCACTAGAACGCACGCTGACCGACTTGGAACCAGATGCCCAAGTCGCAGTGCAGAGTTGGCCAGACGCGATAGCAGATACATTTTTCCCGGCGCGGGCTGCCACGGTGGCACTGGGCGTCATGGGTCTGCTGGCGTCGATGCTGGCAGTGACGGGGATCTTCGGCATGGCGGCCTACAACGTGAGTCGACGGATGAAGGAGCTGGGCATCCGTGTGGCGTTAGGCGCGCGCTCAAGACACGTGATCAATGCTGCGGTTGGGCGTCCAATCGTCCTACTGGGAATCGGATCGGTTGTGGGTCTGCTGTCAGGCGTCTTCGCCAGCCGATTGCTCGGGCAGATTGTGTATCAAGCGAATCCGCGGGATCCCCTGATCCTGGTCGGCGCGGTGCTAACCATGGCGCTTCTCGGCATGGCCGCCTCAGCCATTCCAGCGCTAAGAGCGCTTGCCATCGACCCATCGAAACTCCTGCGGGAAGAATAAACCTGTGACAAAAATTTTAATCGCAGACGATCAGCGTGATGTGCTCGAAGCACTGCGCATCCTGTTAAAGAGCGAAGGTTACCAGACGGAAGGAGTCAGCTCGCTTGCGGGCGCCTTTCATGCGCTCGAAAAGAAAGAGTACGCGCTGTTACTGATGGACCTGAACTATACGCGCGACACCACATCGGGTCAGGAGGGCCTGGCAGCGATTGTGAAAATTCAGGAGATCGACTCGACTCTGCCGATCGTAGTGATGACTGCCTGGGCTACTATTGAACTCGCAGTGGAAGCCATGAAACGCGGCGCGCGCGATTTCGTGACCAAACCCTGGGACAACCAGCGATTGCTGATGATCGTCAGGACGCAGATCGAGCTTGCTGCCGCGCTCCGTCGGGAGCGAAAGCTTGAAGCGGAAAATGAAATGCTGCGCGGCACTATTCCGGATCTGATCGCACAATCCCCCGCCATGCGCCCCGTAATTGAAATGATTTCTCGCGTGGCGCCGTCAGACGCCAACGTGCTGATTACCGGAGAAAATGGCACCGGGAAAAGTTTGATTGCGCACGCGATTCACGCTCTTTCGCCGCGCGCAACTCGAAGCATGATCACCGTCAATATGGGCGGTCTTTCCGAGACATTGTTCGAGAGCGAATTGTTCGGGCATGTCAAAGGTGCGTTTACTGATGCAAAAACCGATCGAGCGGGACGCTTTGAGCTCGCCGATGAGAGCACGCTGTTCATGGATGAGATCGCCAATATCCCGCTTGCCCAGCAGGCAAAACTTTTGCGGGTCATCGAGACCGGCGATTTCGAGCGCGTCGGTTCATCAAAAACACTTCACGCAAACGTGCGCATGATCTCCGCAACGAACGCAAATCTGGAGAATGAGATCGCGGCCGGGCGTTTTCGGCAGGACCTGCTATTTCGGCTTAACACTATTCAAATCGAATTGCCGCCATTACGCGACCGGCGCGAAGACATCATGCCATTGGCGAACAACTTCCTCCGGCAACACGCAGATCGTTATCGCAAACAGGTTAGCGGTTTCGATGAAAGCGCGCGGGAGCGCCTGTTGCAGCATCGTTTTCCTGGAAACATCCGGGAGCTCGATCACGTGGTGGAACGGGCCGTGTTGATGACGAAAGACCGCCAAATTCGCGCTACCGATCTTGGCCTAACGACTGGCACTTCCGAGTCGCGGAACCTTGAGGACATGAGTCTCGAAGAGGTCGAGGCATTTCTAATCAAGAAAGCTCTGGCCCGAAATGATGGTAACGCGCGCAAGGCCGCGGAAGCACTCGGCTTGAGCAGGAGCGCGTTCTACCGGCGCCTGCAACAATATGGACTTTAGGAATTGCCGATTGCCGATTGGCGACACCGAATGTGTTCGCGTGCTCGCGACAAAACGTCGGAGTTTCCGATTGAACTGTTTTGCGCCCGCAGCGCGCTTTCGAGTGCGGCACTTCGGCGCCGCTTTTGCAGTTCTGTCCAGTGCTGGCTTCGATTTACGGTTTGCTGGTTCCCGATTGCAGTTTTGATGGTGCGCAAAATAAAAAAAACAGCCCGGCTTTCCTACGAAGGGAAGATTACCTGGCTCACGTTTGTCGCGGTCGCGCCCGCGATGTTCATTGCGCTCGCGCTTCTTTGGTTCGGCGATCACACGCCCAAAGTGCAGTGGACACTCACGATTTTGATCGTTGGCTGCATGGGTTCCTTCATTTGGAGCACGCGAGAACACGCGGTTCGTCCGTTGCAAACCC
This sequence comes from Candidatus Udaeobacter sp., assembly GCA_036522635.1. Classification (GTDB taxonomy): domain Bacteria; phylum Verrucomicrobiota; class Verrucomicrobiia; order Chthoniobacterales; family UBA10450; genus Udaeobacter. Next base: position 26,739 of record DATDFM010000243.1, read on the forward strand.
TTTCCAACCTGCTCGCCGCATTGCGCGAGGGTGACTACTCCATTCGTGCCAGGGGCGCGCGTGAAGGCAGCGCGTTGGGCGAAGTCCTGCTCGAAGTCAATTCGCTCGGCGAAACTCTGCGTCAACAGCGTCTGGGCGCCTTTGAAGCCACCGCCCTGTTGCGCACGATCATGAGCGAAATCGATGTGGCGATCTTTACCTTTGATCCGGAACGACGTCTCCGTCTCATCAATCGCGCCGGCGAAACGTTGCTGGGACGACCGATGGACAAGTTGTTAGGCAAAACCGCACGGGAACTCGGGCTTGATGCTTGTTTCAATGGGGATGACGGCGAACCGCTGGCGTTGACTTTTCCAGGCGGTTCAGGCCGGTGGGGCATTGGCCGCAGCACATTTCGCGAACAGGGTTTACCTCACGATTTACTCGTATTGACAGATTTGAGTCGCACGCTGCGTGAAGAGGAACGCCGCGCGTGGCAGCGACTCGTGCGGGTGCTCGGCCATGAGATGAACAACTCGTTGGCGCCTATCAAGTCACTGGCCGCCAGTTTGGAATCGTTACTGCGGCGCGAGCCTCTGCCAACGGATTGGAAGGAAGATGCAAGCTCCGGGTTGAACTCCATCGCTTCGCGCGCCGATTCGTTGAGCCGTTTTCTGCAAGCTTACACACGACTGACGAAACTTCCGCCGCCTCAAAAACAAGACGTCGATCTTCCCAGTTTGATACAGCGTGTCGTCGATTTGGAGCCACGACTCAAAGTTCAAGTCCGGCAGGGCCCGAAAGTAGTCATTCGCGCAGACGCAGCGCAGGTCGAGCAAGTCTTAATCAATCTGTTGCACAATGCGGTTGATGCCGCGCTTGAAACACACGGGAACGTTGCGCTCCGTTGGCGTGAAAAAGGAAGCTGTGTTGAAATCCTTGTTGAAGACGAAGGCCCCGGCATCATGAATCCCGCCAATCTCTTCGTTCCGTTCTTTACCACCAAACCGGAGGGCTCCGGGATTGGTCTGCCATTGAGCCGTCAAATTGCCGAAGCGCACGACGGCACCTTGATGCTAATGAATCGAGAAGATCGCCAGGGCGCACAAGCTTTGCTGCGTCTTCCGAAATAATTTTCGAGTGTGGCGACATGTCGCCGCTTTTGAAAGCGCGGACATGTCCGCGCACTCCAAAACCGTCCCAAAGTTGGGACGACGCAATCCCGGAAGCGGCTCACTTCGAAGAGTTTCAATGAAACCTTCAGTAAGTTTAATCGCTGAACATCAGCGACTTACAACTTTATCATGTCCCTTGGCATGGCGGCTGCAATAGGGACAAGAAGAAAGTTTTGAATCCAGTAACCACACCAACCGCTTCTCACTATAGGAGGTAACAGAAAAACATGAAACCATCACAAAACATACGATCGGGCGCACAGAAGTTTCCGCTCGTCGAGTATTGTTACCAGGCGCCGATGCTCAACCCATCGAGTGCGCCGTGCGTTAAGAGATCAAATTCGTTGCGCGACATCAGCCGCGATTACTTCGATGCTGAATCGAACCGCGAGTTCGCAACTGACGCCGCCGTGTTCGGCACACTGATCGTCATGGCAATCTTTCCGATCATGGCCGGTCTGTCCGCAGTGGTTCAACTCCTTCGTGCTCTCCCACTTTTCTGATCCAAACGAAACCGTGATTCCAGACCGAAAACCAACAGACCCAAGGATCGTGCGACCGGCAGGCTTTGCGCCAAATCTTTCCTCGATGGACGTTCCGCGCACCGGCGTTGCCGCGAAAAAACGCAAGCGTCGCATCATGATCGTCGCGGGATCGGCGCTTGGATTGATCCTGGCCACAATTGCAATTTCGCGTTTGAAACCAGCCGTGCCAAGCGTCGATCGCTCGACCGTTTGGGTCGATACCGTTAAACGCGGCCCCATGGTGCGACAGGTACGTGGGCTCGGCACTTTAATCCCGGAAGATATTCGCTGGATTCCGGCGAACACTGAAGGTCGCGTTGAAAAAATAAAT
>DATDFM010000244.1:0-52411 GCA_036522635.1 Candidatus Udaeobacter sp.
TGGGATGCGAGAAGCCGCCGTGCTTCCGCCATGGATATGAAATCCCGGCGAATGGCCGGAGCTGCTTTCGCCCGCCGCAGAGGCTTATCGATCCAGATTTGAATTTCCTTGCCGATAAACGGACCGACGCTGCGCAGCTCCGTTAATGGCCTTTCGTTCGCCACAACATTCGAGGCTTCGTCCGGCCAAAGAAAGGCGCTGCGCGCGGCTCGACGAAACGCGCGTGAAAGAATGCCCGTTTCACCTTCCGCCCGTTGTGCCAGCAATTCCGCGATATCGATGTTCGATAGCATACCTAAGATTCGTTCGCGCACCGCAAGTGGAGCGGCTTAGAGACCGGAAGTGCCACGGCGCGTGCGGCCTGTTCGCGTGCCGGCTGCGATTCCAATGATGATGGCCGAAACGGCTGAGGAACTTGGTAAGCGACCCGAAATTCGCAAAGAACTGGAGCGGGCTACAGGGCAAAAACATAAAGAAAGGATCGAAACTAAAGGCCGTGACAAATTCTGGTTTGTCATATACGCCATTGTTCTCGCGGTCTGCGCCGCTATTTACTTCGGCATCGGCGCGAAGATCATTCCGCTGGCGGACGCTGCTGTTGGCGTTGCTCAGAGAACGCTGCGAGGCGCGGCGCTGATCACGTTAGTCTTAGCAATCGCACGCGCACTTTCGGTCTACGGGTTGGCTCGGATCGAGGACGCTTCCACTCGTTTCACCCTGCAGCGCATCGCTCGCCTGGTCATTGCGCTGGCCGTTGCGGTGATCGTGGTCTCGATCGTTTTTGTGAATTGGTACGCGGCTGTCGCTGCTTTCGGTGTTGGTTCGATCATTCTTGGGCTGGCTGTCCAAACGCCGATGAAAAGCTTCATCGCCTGGATTTATATTCTGATTCGTCAGCCTTATCGCGTCGGTGATCGCATACAGATCGGTGACGCGACAGGCGACGTGATCGATGTCGGGTATCTCGATACCACTTTATGGGAATTCGGCGGCAAATACATATCCGGCGATCATCCCAGCGGCCGTTTGATCAAATTTCCGAATGAAAAAGTGCTCGACGAACTCGTGTATAATTATTCGTGGCCGCTTTTTCCCTACATTTGGAATGAGATCAAATTCCAGGTCGCCTACAACGCCGACCTGGAGTTTATCGCCACCACAATGCAGAAAATTGCTGAGGAAGAGCTTGGCAAGGAGATGATAGAACGCGTGCAAACATTCCGTGACTTGCTTGCTCGAACGCCAGTGGACGAGTTGGAAGTGCGCGAGCACCCGCGGGTGATTTTTCGGATCGGCGAAAACACATGGCTGGAAGCGATTGTTCGTTATCTCGTTGCTCCACGCGAAGCAGGACGCGTGAAAACCCGGTTGATCAAGAAGCTTCTTGCTGCGCTTAACGCCGCTCCGGACAAAGTGATGTTTCCAGCTGGAGCAAATCGTTGAAGTGCTCTGAATGTTTGAACGGGCGCAGCCATGCAGAGGCACGCGAGGCAATCTGCAGACACGATTCAGTCTTAAGGAGGTGAAAATATGTTAGGTTGGGCTGTAGTATTTTTGATCATCGCGCTTGTGGCAGCGGTCTTCGGATTCGGCGGTATCGCAGCAGCATCTGCGGGCATTGCGAAACTTCTATTTTTTATATTTCTCGTGCTGTTCGTAATCTCGTTGATTTTCGGATGGCGGGGCAGACGCATCCCGTGAGCCACGATAAAGTTTAATTAAGCGGCTGCTTCCCGCTGGACAAGGCGGTAGAGAGCAAAGTGCCAGGCGCAGGGAGTTGGGGGCGCTTGTGTGCTTTGCTCTCTGGGCCGTTTCGTTAGCGACCTCATGCGTGAGCAACGCAGCGTGAGTTCACCGTCTCGTGGAAGCCGATCGAGCTGCAACTGCCAGGACAACCGCTGCCGTACGATTGTCTAATCACAGTTTCCGGCCTCGAGGTTATACGCAAGCTCGTGACGACCTGCTGGCATTCTTGTCGATTCGGCGACGGGATTTTTGACTTAGCCAAATTTAGATTCGGTGCGTTAGTTGGTTACGATGGATCGCGTCGTAGGAGTCGAAACCGAGTACGGCTGTCTTCTCAGTGAAGACGAGCCTCACGTGAATTCGGAGCTTTGGCCGGCAAAGGTCAAAAACTATCTGTTCCGAAAGGCCGAGGCCGGCACGATCGATCTCCATTACCGCGATTATGAGGAGCCGCCGGGTAACGGTGGATTTCTTCTCAACGGCGGACGTCTCTACCTCGACATGGGACATATCGAGTACGCTTCGCCCGAATGTTTGCATCTTCACGACCTCGTGACTTATGAGCTGGCTGGCGACGACCTGTTGCAGTCGGCGCTCATTGCTCTTGGCGCGGAAGACCGCGTCTCATTCGTCAAGAACAACGTGGACCATCACACTGGTGCGACGTTCGGCTGTCACGAAAATTATCTGATGCGACGTGAAGCCCAGTTCACTCCGCCGATCCTCGGAACGTTGCTGACCTTTTTAGCAACGCGCCAAATTTTCACCGGCGCGGGCCGCGTCGGCCAGTCGAATCCGTTGGCGTTCGATTTTGAACCGCCACAACCCGAAGGTCAGGTGAATTTCCAACTGAGCCAACGCGCAGACCACATCGTCAACGACATTTATCAATGGGTGCAATTCAATCGCGCCATCATCAATGCCCGCGACGAACCGCTGGCCGATTATCGGAAATATCGACGACTGCATTTGCTCATCGGTGACTCGAATATGAGTCCATACGCCACGGCGCTCAAGATCGGGACTACTGCGTGCGTTTTATCATTGCTGGAGGAAGGCCGTTTGCCGCGAAACCTTGTTTTGGCTGATGCGGTGCAAAGCACTCGCGACATTTCTCGCGATGCGAGCGAGCAATGGATCGTCCGGCTCGAGAACGGCAAAACAGTTAGTGCGCTGGATGTGCAATGGGAATTCCATCACCTGGCGCAGAAACATCTGCGACACAGCAGCGCGGAGACCAGCTGGTTATTGGAAAATTGGGGATTCGTTCTCGAGTCAATTCCGCACAATCGCCAGTCGCTGATCGGCGGTGTTGACTGGCTTACCAAGAAATGGTTGCTGGAAACTTTTGTCGAATCCGAGGGAGTGACCTGGGACGACCCATGGCTGCAAAGCATCGACCTCGAGTACCACAACATCGATCCGCGCCGCGGATTGTTCTTCAACATCACACCGGGCAAACGAATCGCAGACTGGAACAACGGTGTTCGCCGTGCCAGCGCGATGCACGTCCCTCCGGCCAATACGCGCGCTTCAGGTCGCGCTCGCGCGGTCAGCTTCTTCCAGAATTGCAACTACCCGTACGTGATCAACTGGGATTCCATCGCTTGCGACAGCCGCGACTTTCTTGTTATGGGTAATCCCTTCGAAACTTACAACGAAGAGGTCGACCGTTTTCTGTCACGACCGCGAACGATAACCAGTGCGACCGACCAGCAACTTTAGCGAATTAGACGGAAAATAATGTGGCGATGTTTTCCAAAACTTCATCTGATCGCAGCGCGCACGTCCCACACTGTCATGGCTTGCCTCGTTAGGGCACTGGACCGATAGGAAATCCATTGATCAATGATCTGATGGCTGCTGAAACAACGGGACAAAAAGTAGAATCGGCATCGAGCTCAAACCAGGATGGGCCAATCTGGGGTTATCATTTTGCTCCGAACCAGCCGGCACGATCAATCACTTCGGATGCAGCGATTGAGTTTTTGAGCGCAGCGGACCCCAGTGCCGCGAATGAATTCATCTGGTTGCATTTTTCGCTTTCCAACGAGGCGTCTGAGCCCTGGCTGCGGCGGTACGTGACCTTACCCAATACGTTTTACGAATCGTTGCAGAGCGATATAGACGCCACTCATGTCGAGCAGGACGCAGATTCACTGGTGGCACGTATTCATGATGTGCTGTTCGATTTCACGTTTGACGCGCCAGTTGCAACCACCAGTCTTTGCGTAAAGCCGCGCGTGTTGGTCAGTGCGCATGCCCGACCATGGCGCTCAATCGAACAGCTCCGGGCAGTGGTGGAAGCGGGCCAGGTCTTTCGATCGCCGATTGAGATTCTTGCGCGCCTGCTGCGGGATCAGGCCAATGTGTTGGTGGACATTGTCCGAAAAACTAAAAAGCGGGTGTCACCAATGGAAGAGCAATTGCTGGCGAAACGGATTTCTGTTACTCGCAACGAGTTAGGTTCCTTGCGGCGCATGTTGGTCCGACTCCAACGGCTTTTGGCCCCGGAACCGGCTGCCTTCTTTCGGCTTCTTAATCAGCCACCTGCTTGGATTTCCCGAGACGAGCTTCAGAACTTGCAACAAGCCGCAGAGAAGTTCTCCACCGCTATCACTGATACGGCGGCCCTCGTTGAGCGCGTTAAACAGCTTCAGGAAGAATTGTCCGCTTTGGTTACTGCACAGGCGAACCGCACGCTGTTTGTCCTAACAGTAGTAACTGTGTTGGCCTTGCCGATTAATCTGGTAGCAGGTTTGTTTGGCATGAATGTAGGTGGTATTCCTCTCGGTCAACACAAGTATGGATTCTTATTGGTCGTCAGTCCCCTGGTCGTGTTGACCGCATTGCTGGCATATCTCGCGTACTGGGGATTGGGCAGACGGCGGCGCTAGTCTGTCAGAAGTATGTCCAACCGTTGTAGCGGTTGTCTTAGCGTTCGAAGTCTCGGCGATCGTAGACCGTTGCTGGAGAAAATTTAAAAGAGCGCTTTAGAACTCACTGCAATCTTTGCAGTGAAGAAATGCCGTAGTTTTCCTGAAGCGCGGGAGCTTCTGCGGCGACTTGCGATGCATCGAGCTCGATCTGCTTTGGATCTTCTTCTGTTTCGATTTTGATAAAGCCTTCGACTGGTTGCTTCACGGCTTCGGCAAGATCGTCCAGCGATTTAATCTCTTTACCGTTCACCTTGGTGACTGTGAGATATGCGAGATCGTCGTAGCCGATGGTGCTATTAGCCGGAAGAACCTGGCTGAGAATGACAACGCGCCGATTTCTTTCCGGAAAAAGTTCGGATTGGAAATGGTCCATGTAAACTAAGCGCTGGGGCGCTTCGCGTTGCCAGTTCGGTCCCCATTCTTTGAGATACTGGCGCGATAGTTCCTGAAAAATTAGGCCACCTAGAACGTAGTATTTCGGCGGTTGATCGAGAGAATACGGCGGACTGACATAATCCTTCGCATCGCGATGTTCCAGAGTGAGATTGAGCTGCATCGGTTTGCCCTCACGCTGAACATGGAAAGGAACAACGTCGCCAGCATACGCGTGCGCTGTCAGCAGATTGGTGAACTCGATTTTTCCGTAAAGCGGATCCACGTAGTTCCCATTCTCATCGATATCGTGATTTCCAACCCCGGTTATGATGTCGCCCACTTTGAATCCAGCTTTATTCGCAGGAGTGCCTGCTTCGACATTCGTTATGTAAACGCCGTGCTTGCCTTTTTCGCCTGCAAAGTCGCGCAGCGCCGGGTCCCGTGTCGGAAAAAATGAGAAGCCGGCCGAGGGAAAGCCACGGTAATTCTGGCCTTCTGCTTCCTTCAGAAAATGCGTGATGACCGGCGCGGGAATGGCATCGAGCAGTTGCGAGCGCGAATCGTAACGCAGCAGTAAGCCGGCAAGTTTGTTGTTCTTGACCAACGGCACGGTGTAGCTGTTCTCGCGATACTGCATTGGAATGTTAACGCGATACGTGAGGAATTGTCCGACATCGACAGGGTAGGGCATCATTTGAACAGTCGTCACCAGCCCTTCAGTCGCCAGCAACGCGCCTGTTGGTTCCAGTTGCCACGCTGCGAGCCGGTCGCCAACGACCGTGTCTGATGTGATTTCGAGCGGTGTGATGCCGTCGAGAAAACTTTTCTCTGCAGGTTCCAGCAACGCCAGGTTCGCTTCATAATCGATTACACGAACGTTCGCTGCCGTTTTTTCGCCCGATTCCGCGCGCTCGAGCTCGACATAATTTTGGTTTGTGACCAGGTCAGCAGTCACCAGAACACGACCCTTGGGCAAAACTGCACCAAGCGCGCGCTTTGAGAACGGCGCTTTCTTTTGCCACGGTCGAAAATAATCGTAGCCCTGTCCAGTTACATTCACGCGTACGAGCGCGAGCTCCTTTGGCGTGCTCGCCGTCGTCGGAACAGCGGGCTCCTTTTTTGCCACCGTCGTACTGACGGCGACAAGAACGATACTCAAAGCTATGAAGGAGTGTCTTCGCATTTAGTGTTGGTCCTCTGCGGCTGCGATCCTGGATGCCGGCTTGTCCTCGAGATTTTGTTCTTTCGATACATTGTAACGTGTCTTGATGCGTTCGCGCGCAGCTTCGACCTTGCTGCGGTCAAGTACTAACGGAGGTCCGTCCCCGACCATTCGAATCACCAATTGCTCCGGCGCTTGCGCAAAAGCTTCCGATAGTTCGGCGAGCGTCCGAATTTTTTTACCATTTACTTCATCCACGATCCCGCCGCGGTACGGCGTGAGATAACTGTTGATCGGATCCGGCAGAATATTGCTCAACACAATGACGTCAGGGTGATCGATGTAAATCTGATCGAGGATGAAATACTCGAAATAATGACGAAGACGCAGATCGCTTGTACGATAGGCTTCGAGCATGTCGAGGTTCAGCGGTTGGAACAACAGGCCACCGTAAAGCACGTAACGAGGTCGCACATCGTAGCTGTGACCCTGGATTGAGTACGGCCACGGTTTGAACAGCTTAATCGACACCGTCATCGGTTGTTTGTCCCGCAGAATGTCGATTTTGACCGAGTCGCCCTTAAATTTGCGCTCGACGACTTCCTCGAATTGTGAGCGTTCGCCATCCATTTCGACGTTGGCGTCGCTTGCGATCGGATGACCGTCGATTGCAAGAAGCACGTCGCCGGATTTCAGAATGCCGTCGGAGGGGCCCGCCTTCACGACGGAGCCCACCAGAACACCGCGATCATCATCTTTTAGTCCGAGATATCTTCGTTGCGCCGGATTTTGTAATTTCGAATACGTGATCGCCAGATCGGGATACTCGTCATACTGGCCGTTGCTAATATCTTTCAAAAACCGGGTAATCACGGGAGTCGGAATCATGTAGGCGACACCCTGAGCGACATCGCCGCTATAGCCTTGAAACGCGACGCCAACAACTTTCCCGTCTTGCATTACTGGTCCGCCACTATTGCCCGGGTTGATTTGCGCGCTGATCTGAATGGCCAGGTGCTGGTCAACCGAGGAATGGGTATACAGCTGAAAATCAATTCGCGAAACGATTCCCGTTGTGACGGACATGCGCTCGCCGCCGATTGGATAACCGTATGCGGACACCGTCGATTCCAACGCCGGGATGCCGCCGAGTTTCAGCGGGAGCATATTTTTGAAAAAATCCTTCGCGGGCACGGTGATCAACGCTAAATCGCAATCATTCGCGATGAATAGCACCTGAGCCGGATATTTGTTGGGATCGCCATCGCGCTCCACCGTGATATATCGGCTATTGGCCACAACGTGTGCGTTCGTCATGATGCGGTTACCGCTGACCACAAATCCCGCGCCGACTCCGCGTTGCAGCGCGCCTGCATTCCAAGGGGCTTTGTAATCGGGATCCAAGGCGGTTGCTGTAATCCGGACAAGACTTTTCTGGATTGGTCCGTTCGGTTTGGGCGGCGCGACGGGCACTGGCACCGGAACGACCGCCTGACTGGGAGGACTTGATCGCGACATGCCGGGGTGTTCGGGGCCGCCTTGCGCTTCACCTAGAGGAGGTGCGGGCGTGCCCTGCTGGGCGTAAACAACCGATGCGAACAGCAAAGTAGCGTAACCTATGATCGAAATGCGCTTCATGGCGAAAAGGCCGGGAAATTAAACAGCCCTGTTCAAATCAAGATGCCGGAGTTCAAATTGCAAGTGGCCTTTTGGGGACATTCTGACATGGCACTCCCTCCGGACGTTCAAATCAAGCAATCGTCAGATCGACTATCTCTGACGAAATAGTTCGTTCAATTCTGCGGAAGGTGCGTTATCGCCCAGCAAATTGAACGTGCCGTTCGTCGCAATCTCTCGGGCTGCTCGAAGGAAAGCGCCCCACGCTGCCAGCGCCAACCCTGAGCCAACGGAGATGCGGCGCACACCCAGATCGGCTAGAGCCGAAAGTGTGAGATGATGATTGAAGCCGGAAACAAGAACGTTGATCGGTTTCGGCGCGACTGCATTTACGATCTGCGCGATTTCATTTGGATCACTGACGCCCGGCGCGTAGAGACAATCGGCACCGGCCTCAGCGTACGCGATGAGCCGGTCGAGTACGGTGCCCAGGGGATCGGGATCACCGACCAGCCACGCTTCGCAACGACCGGTTAACACCACGCGGCTTTTGGATGTGTCGATCGCCGCGCGCGCCGCTCGGATCCGTTCGATCGCGAGTTTCTTCTCGTACAGCGGTCGCTCGCTGCGTCCCGTACTGTCCTCGACCGACAAGCCGGCAACGCCAGTTTCGACGCAGAGTTGCACGTTCGCGGCAACATCTTGAGGTTCATCTGCGTAGCCGCCGTGAAAATCTGCATTTACGGGCAACGACGTCGCTTCCGCAATTTCCTGGATGTGCGCGAGCATTTCGTCGCGGGAAACGCCGCCGTCAGGTTTGCCGCGCGAAAAGGCAAATCCGGCCGAAGTGGTAGCCAGCGCTTTAAACCCGAGGCGTTCGAAATAAATCGCGGTGCCGATGTCCCACGGATTTGGGAGTACAAAGCATCCCGATTCGTGCAATGCGCGAAATTTTTCGACCAAAGATTTTTGAGTTGATCTCATGACTCAACCATACACTTGCTGCGGAGGAGGGCACGATGCTTCCGAAATCGAAACGCGGCGCTCCGCGACTTTGAAGGGACGCATTGCAACGTCGTTAGGCGCGATGTTACCCGAAGCGCCTAACCGGCGAGATCTACGCGGTTGTTATTTGTCGGTATTCGAGTTCCAGATCTGCCGCATCGGACCGTCGGGCCCGTAGATCGGATCGCAATCGGGAATGGGCAGAGCTGCAATAACACGATCGGAGGCGGGCCGCTCGCCCGGCAAACCTCGGAGCAAGTCCCAGTCGCGCCCGTCAGGGTAAGCACCCACGACGCTAAAATCCGGGCTCGTGCCGACGTTGTGATGCGCGACACCCGCCGGAATGAGGATGACATCGCCCGGGCTAACCTCGACCGTCTTGCCGTGCTCGCCGCCGAGGCGCAGTTTTGCCGTGCCATCAAAGACACCGAGAACTTCGTGCGATGTGCTGTGATAATGGGCAAACGAGTAGACGCCGTTTCGCCACGAATTGCGCCAATCGTTCTGAGCGAATGCGCGCTGAAAAACGGAAGCGCGGTCTTGCGCATTCACCGTGATGGCCGCCCGATATAACAGCACCGGTAGAACGCTGCCGGGATAGACGCCGTCGTCTTCAAAATATAACTGCTCCGGTTGGACGATCTCTTGCTTCTCAGCCATCGGGAAAACACTCATAAATTCCACCGCAGTATCGCGCAAGCAGAGAACAACGGTCGTATTTAATTAAATCGATCGCAGATAATTGCATGTGGCGGCCGCGAATGTCACTCGTATGCCACAGAAGGCAGAATTAAAGCAGTTAGAACTCATTCCAAATATGCTGTCATGTTGAGCGTAGCGACACCATCTCTGGTCTATTCCACCGGCTACAACGGTCCAAAATTAATCCGAGATTCTTCGCTTCGCTCAGAATGACATTAATGGATGGTCGTTATGCAACAACCCGAAGGTATTTCTCAATTAGTCGAACATCTTTTTCGTCATGAGTCGGCAAAAATGGTGGCGACGCTGACCCGAATTTTTGGGATAGAGCATTTAAACCTGGCCGAAGATGTGGTTCAAGAGGCGCTGGGGCGCGCATTGCAAACGTGGCCATATCGCGGCATCCCCGAGAATCCCTCCGCATGGATCATGCGTGCGTCGCGCAATCTCGCACTCGATGTGATCCGGAGAGAAAAGGTTTTTCGCGGTAAGGAGGCGGAAATCGCGCGACTGATCGAAGCGAGTGGATCCTCCGTTGCCGGAACACTGACCTTTTCAGAAAACGAAATCGCGGACGACCGGCTGCGGATGATGTTTGTCTGCTCTCATCCGGTTATTCCTCCAGAGGCGCAGGTCGCGCTAACGTTAAAAACGCTCTGTTCGTTCAGCGTGAGCGAAATCAGCCGGGCTTTCTTAACGACTGAAGCAGCGATTGCCAAACGATTGACACGCGCAAAACAAAAGATCCAGGATGCGCACATTCCATTTGAGATTCCGATCGGCGACGAGTTGGCGCGACGTCTCGAGAGCGTCCTGCAATCCTTGTACCTTTTGTTTAATGAAGGCTACAAAGCGTCGAGCGGTGACAAGCTGGTTCGCCGAGAGTTATGTGATGAAGCAATCCGACTTGCCGAATTACTGGCACAACATCGCGCCGGAAATCAGCCAAAGACACATGCATTGCTGGCGCTGATGCTGCTGAATGCCGCTCGCATCCCCGCGCGTGAAGATGATCAAGGCAACTTGCTGCGACTCGAAGAACAAGACCGCACGCACTGGGATCAGACAATGATCGCGCGAGGCATGTCGCGCCTGCAGCAATCCGCCGAGGGCGGGGGAATTAGTGACTATCATCTTCAGGCAGGTGTGGCCGCGTGTCACGCCACGGCAATCGATTATCCATCGACAGATTGGGCGAGCATTCTCTCGCTCTACGATCGATTGATGGAATTTGATGATTCGCCTGTGGTTGCGCTCAATCGCGCCGTGGCGGTCGCAAATGTTCATGGTCCGCAAGAGGGCCTGAAAGCAGTGCGCGCCATCAAAGATCGCCACAAACTAGCTGCGTATCACTTGTTTTACTCGGTAATCGGCGAGTTCGAAATGCGATTGAACAATCGTGACGCCGCGGCCGAACAATTCCGTAAAGCATTCGAACTCGCGGAAACGAAATCGGAACGAGCATTCCTTTTAAAACGATTACAGCAATGTGAACCGACTTCTGAAAGCAGGCCAACGCCCTGACACGAAATCCGAAGCCGGCTTGCTTTTGAAACGACTAGAGCAACGTGAAGATACTTTTGAAGTCGGCCTAACACGAAATCAGAAGGCGGCCTTGCTTTTGAAATGACTAGAACACGTGAATATGCTTCTGAAATCAGGCTAACGGCCTAACCCATCGGAGCCGAGGGCAACGCCCTCGGATCGTTATCGTTGATTGGATTTCGCCCTGAAAGGGCGATCCAGTTCAACCCCACAAATATCGTTGGTCATAACGAACGCCGCATTTTTTCAACATGCGCAGATATTCGTCTTGGAATGTTTCTTTCCTGTGATGTTTCTCTTGATCGAGAATGTATTTCCTCACTGCTTCGAAGTGCGATGGGCTTACACTGAAAAGGCCGTAACCGTCCTGCCAGTGAAAGTTCTCGACGCCTAACGTTTTCACGAATTTGGACGAATCTTTCTTGAGAATTTCAACAACCTTAATCGTCGGCGATTTTTTCGTAAGGTTGCAAAGGACGTGAACGTGATCGGCTGCGCCACCGACGGTAATCGAATTACATTCGAGGTTTTGGAGGATGCGTGATTGATATGGCCAAACTCGCTTCCGAATACCTGGCGTAAGCCAAGGCTGACGCCCTTTGGTAGAAAAATGACGTGAGTGCTCGGGATGTGTAACCATTGCGGCACAAAACCAAGATAAGTTGGTTTGCCCTTACAGGGCGAATGCTGTTTTCAATCGGTAACCGAGGGCATTGCCCTCGGCTACGATGGTTCAGATCGTTGGTCTGCTGGGCTAAGATGGCCCGGCTGTTGGCCTGTTGGGCGATGACGGTTCAGGCCGTTGGTCTGTTGGGCTACGATTGCTCGGGCCGTCGGCCTGATGCGACGATGGTTCGGGCCATTGGTCTGTTGAGCGATGACGGTTCAGATCGTTGGCCCGTTGGGCGGTGATGGTTGAGGCCGAAAGGCTACATGGTCCAGGCGTTTGGCCCGTTGATTCGAAACTGTCGGTAATTTTTTTTCGTTTGGGCTTAATGTCCGAAAGAGCTGTGTTCGTTCGTCGTAACTGTGACAAGCCCACAAATTAAATCAAAAGAAAGGCGAAAATATGAGCAACTCAGAGAACAAAGAGAATGGAAGCATCGTTTGGTTTGAAATTCCAGCTGACAACCCGGAGCGCGCAAATGCGTTCTACGGCAGTCTTTTTGGCTGGAAAATCAATCCGTTTCCCGGAACTGGAGATTACTGGCACATCGATACCGGCGGCGCAGATGATAGCCCTGACGGAGCGATGAAGAGGCGTAAACATCCGCAAGAACCAGTGATCAACTACATCAGTGTGGATTCGGTCGACAAATTCGCAGATAAAGTTGCGAAGCTCGGCGGGAAAATCTGCATGGCCAAAACTCCTGTGCCGCAGATGGGGTACTTTGCTGTGTGCCAGGATACCGAGGGCAACGCGTTTGGAATTTGGGAGAGCGACCCGAACGCAAATAAATAATTTGTCCTAACCGAGGTCACTCATTCGTCGTAAATCTGAAGGCAGATAACAATCTATCAAGAAAGAAGAAATATAATGAACACACAAAATCAGAACGGATACATGCTGCTGTACCACAGCGATGAATGGTACAACAGGCTCTCGCATGAAGAGCTGAGAAAGCTCATGAACCAGAACAAAGCCTGGATCGAAAAACTGAGTTCGCAGGGCAAAGCCAAACCTGGCCGCGCTTTGGAACGCAGAGGCGCGATCGTTTCCGGCACTAACGGACGGTTCGTTACCGACGGGCCATTCGCTGAATCCAAGGAAGCCATTGGCGGATACCTGGTGCTGGATGTCGAAACAATCGACGAAGCCATTTCCATCGCCCAGAGCAGCCCGGGGCTGGCTTATGGGGGTTCAATTGAAGTACGGCCAGTTGCCGATGAATGTCCTCTCGATGTCCGCGAACGCGAGCTGGCGCGAGAAGAACAACTTGCAACGGTTTAAATTCAGCAACATCTAATTCTTAACCACGAACTACAAACACATGAACACACAAAATCAAAACGGATACATGCTCCTGTTTCGGGGAAACGATTGGCTCAAAAATCTTTCCTCAGAGGATAAGCAGAAAGTTACCAACCAATGGATGGCATGGTTCAAACGGCTGACGGATGAAGGAAAGGCCGTCGCCGGAAACCCGCTCGAGCGCGAAGGCAAGATTGTCTCGGGCAAAAACCGCGTTGTCTCTGATGGCCCATTCGCGGAATCCAAAGAGGCCGTTGGGGGCTATTTTCTTCTTGATGTCGGCACCATGGACGAAGCGGTGGCGATTGCGCAGGAATGCCCCGGATTACCGTACGGTGCACGCGTCGAGGTCCGGCCCGTTGCTGCTGAATGTCCGGTCGCGAGCGAACTGAAACACGAGGCGCAGTTCGCGAACGCATAACGCTTACCGCGATCGCGTCAACGCGAAGGTGCTGGAGACGGCGGATTCAGATCCATCAACCGAAGCCTGGCGTTTGGATGGATTTTGTGTGCCTAACGAGAAATATCGAGGCAGTAAAAAGCGAGGAGCAAAGAAATGAATCGTATCACTCACTTTGAAATTTACACCGACGAGCCACAAGCGGTGCAGCCGTTTTACCAGGACGTCTTCGGGTGGAAGTTCAACAAATTCGAAGGCGGTCCGATCGAGTATTGGCTGGTTACAACCGGTGATGACAAAGACCCGGGAATCAATGGCGGGATGACTCGGCCGCGTGAAGGGCAAAGTCCAGGGACGCTAAATACTGTCGCCGTCGAATCTCTTGACCAAACCATAAAGAAAATCGAGCAATGCGGTGGAAAAATCTGCGTTCCGGAAATGGCGATTCCAAAAATTGGCTGGCTCGCTTACGCGGCAGATCCAGCCGGCAACGTTTTTGGAGTCATCGAGCCAGATACGAATGCGAAGTAGCAGACGAACCTACGGGAAATCCTAACGAGCAATTGAGTCTCTGGCGCAAGAAAATGGTCCTGGCTTGAAAATTTCGTTTCGGATGTCCTGAGCAACCGCCGCTATTGGTCTTATATGAAAAATTAACTAACTAAAAAATCATGAGTACAACTAAAGACAATCGAACCATCGAACCGTATTTGTTCTTCAACGGCCGTTGCGAAGAGGCCATCGAGTTCTATCGGAAAGCACTCGGCGCAGAAGTAGAGACCATGATGCGCTATTCCGAAAGCCCCGAACCGCCGCCACCGGGAATGGTCCCGCCCGGCTTCGAAAACAAAGTCATGCACTGCAGTTTCAGAATCGGGGAGACCACCATGATGGCGTCCGATGGCAACTCCGCAGATAAACCCAGTTTTGAAGGTTTTTCCCTCGGACTTCATGTCTCGAACGAAGCAGAAGCGAGTCGGGCTTTTAACGCACTGGCCGATGGCGGAAAAATCAAAATGCCTCTTGCGAAGACGTTTTGGTCGCCTCTCTTCGGAATGCTGGAAGACCGGTTCGGGATCGGCTGGATGATTAATCTTGCGGCGCCGCCGCAGAAGTGAGGCCCAACACCGAACACAACAAATCAAACAAAAAATATCATGACGACGAACACAATCCGACTTCACCGCGTCCTCCGATCGACGCCTGAAAAAATTTATAAGGCATTTCTCGATCCCGACGCGATGTCGAAATGGCTTCCGCCGAATGGATTCACCGGGAAGGTGCATAAGATGGAAGCGAAAGTGGGCGGCACTCACAAAATGTCGTTCACAAATTTCTCGTCAGGCAAAAGTCACTCCTTTGGCGGGACGTATCTTGAATTGACTCCGCACGAACGAATTCGCTACACCGACAAGTTTGACGATCCGAATCTGCCCGGCGAAATGAAGACGACTGTCACGTTGACGAAGGTTTCCTGTGGAACTGAACTGAATGTGGTGCAGGAAGGCGTTCCCGCTGTTATTCCGGCCGAAGCCTGCTATCTGGGCTGGCAGGAATCGCTTGCGCTGCTGGCGAAACTCGTCGAGCCCGAGATTCCGGATTAAAGGACGGACTCCTTCACCACTCTATGACGGTGCTGGCCCAGGTGAGGCCGCCGCCGAACACGACCATCAGAACGTAATCGCCGCGTTTGATCCGCCCGGTGCGATTTGCCTCGTCAAGTGCAATCGCTACCGCGGCGGCTGAGGTATTGCCGTATCGATCGAGGTTTACGAACATTTTGTCTCGTGAAATTCCGAGCCGATCGGCGATCGCCTCCATGATCCGCAGGTTCGCCTGATGCGGAATGACGCATGCGATGTCTTCGACAGAAAGCCCCGCTTGTTCGAGTGCTTTTTTGGCGGCGTTCAACATCGCGATGACGGCCTGTTTGTACACTTCCTTGCCGGTCATATGGATGGTGGTGAGGTTCATGTCCGCATTTTCGCGCGTGATTGGGCAGCGCGATCCGCCGCCCGGCATGAACAGGATGTTGGTATATTGGCCGTCGCTTCCGATGTGGGTGGTAATGATCCCGTGAGGACTTCCTCGATGGCGCAGTATAGCCGCGCCAGCGCCGTCGCCGAACAGCACACACGTGTTGCGATCGGTCCAATTAGTGATTGAAGTCAATTTATCGGAGCCGATTACAAGAACGGTGTTGTACGTGTGGGATGTGATGAACTGCTGGGCGATTTCCAACCCGAAAATAAAACCGGCGCAGGCGGCGGAAATATCCAGACAAGCAGCATTCGTTGCGCCGATCTTTTTCTGAACGAAGCAGGCAGTGGCTGGGAACAGCATGTCGGGCGTGGCCGTGGCTAAAAGAATGAGATCGATTTCTTTTGGCGAAATCTTGGCTTGCTCAATTGCGTTCAGGGCTGCTTTCGCCGCCATGTCGCTTGTGTACTCGTCCTTTGCCGCGATGCGGCGTTCCTTGATACCGGTGCGAGTAGTGATCCACTCGTCGCTGGTATCCACGATGCGAGAGAGATCTTCGTTAGTCAGAACCTTCTCCGGCACGTAACTTCCCGTGCCAATGATTGAGACCGTTCGCAGCGTTTTATGAGAGCGCGGGTTCGAGCGGGGCTGTCGTTTCATGATACCGGCGAATCTCCTCGACGATATGCGGGTTCACCTGCTGTTCAATGGACTCGGTGGCCACTCGCAGCGCGTTCTTAACCGCGAGCGGCGTACTCGCGCCGTGAGCGATGATACAAATCCCGTTCACACCAAGCAGCGGACTGCCGCCGTATTCTTCATAATTCGTTTTGTCCTTAATCGTCCCGATGGCATTCTTCGCAAGTAGGGCGCCGACTTTTCGCATGGTTGAGCGC
The DNA here is from genome assembly GCA_036522635.1 of Candidatus Udaeobacter sp. Classification (GTDB taxonomy): domain Bacteria; phylum Verrucomicrobiota; class Verrucomicrobiia; order Chthoniobacterales; family UBA10450; genus Udaeobacter. The sequence continues at coordinate 16,340 of DATDFM010000244.1, forward strand.
ATGAGTTCGTGTTTGAGCCATTTAAACATCGCTACTGCGATCGATTCGCACGTCTTTAAGATTACGTTGCCAACAAATCCGTCGCACACGACAACTTCAACCGGATCTTCAAAGAGGTGACGGCCTTCTATATTGCCGACGAAATTAAGCGAACTTGGTCTCAGCATCTTGAACACTTCCCTGGTCAATTCGGTGCCCTTAACATCCTCGTCGCCGAGCGAGACCAGACCAACGGTTGGATTCTGGTAATGGAGAACATGCCGTGAATAGACCGAGCCCATGAATGCGTATTGGACAAGGTGTTCGGGGCGCGCGTCGATGTTCGCGCCTGCATCGATCAAAACGAAAACATTCGTTTCAGTCGGAAGCAGGGCGGCGATGCCCGGTCGATCGATTCCTGGCAATGTGCGAAGTTTAATTGTGCTAGCAGCGACGGCGGCTCCTGTGTGTCCAGCGCTCACTACTGCCTCAGCATCTCCGTGCTTTACAAGATCGACGGCCCGGCTGATTGAGGAATCCTTCTTTCTTCGAACGGCGGTCCAGGCGCGATCACTCATGTCAACGACCTGAGTGGAATGCACAATATCGATCCGTGAATCGTTGCACTGGTGTTTGCGCAACTCGTTTTCGATCTTGGCGGAATCTCCGACCAGATAAAGCTTGTTGATCTTTTTGTAATCGCGCAGCGCCATAACGGCGCCGGCAACGAGGTTAGGCGGGCCAAAATCACCGCCCATCGCGTCGAGGGCGATCTTCATCGGTGCGAAACTTTGCGGACTTTAGCCGCTAAATGCAACTTATTTGCCCTCGAGCGTCAATACTTGGCGACCGCGGTAATAGCCGCACGATGGGCAGGCAACATGCGACGGCAGGCTGCTTCCGCATTGCGGGCACTTGTTCAGCTGCGACGCGTGCCAGCGGTTGGCCGCTTTCCGTGTGCGCAATCGCATCTTTGATGTTTTGCGTTTTGGGACTCCCATGACAGGCGCTTACCAAAGCATCATTCGTCGAAATTACAACCAGCCGCTGCGTGATCAGTTGAAGCGTTGAATCGGAACAGCTGAAACGCTTTAGCGGTTCAACCCCTGAACGCTTCAACGATTTAGATTGAGTTTATCCAACGCACTCCAATCCGATTTCCGATTCGCTTCCTGCTTTTCTGGTTTTATCTGTTTGGCCTTACAAATCCGCTCGCCGTCTCTATCACAATGGGGATGTGCCGGTAAGCTCAGCAAAACGTCCTCGCGCATGAAAGGCGTCAGGTCGATTGTCTCCGGGCCTGGTAGCTCCGTGTGGACGGCGAATGCGGGCACTTGAATTTCGTGTACAAAGTTTTGCAGACACGACACGCAACGCAGTTCCACCGGTTGGCGCAACGAGCCGTTCGCCCACATCCCGCCGTCAGCAACTCCGACGTCGATGTCGTAATGCAACGGGCCGGCGCATCTAATTTCGTCGGATGCCAACTCCTGAATCGGACAATCTTCTTCCCCGCTCAGGTGCAGACCCTGGGACGGGATTTGTTTCAGATGTACTTTCATGAGCTAACCCTCCAAATTTCATTGGCTAAATTTCCCATTCAGGGCTTTGACCACACAACCCGGAACAAATGTTGAGACATTCCCACCGAGTCGGGCGATTTCTTTCACGATGCGCGAGCTGAGGTAGGTATATTCCTCCTTTGGCATCAAGAATATCGTTTCTACTGCCTCATTCAGATTTCGATTCATCAACGCCATTTGGAACTCGAATTCAAAATCCGAGACTGCACGCAAACCTCGAATCACGGCTCCAGCGCCCTGAGCACCGGCGAATTCGACCAGCAACCCGCTAAACTCGGCGATCCGGACGTTCTCGATTCGGCCAGCGGTCTCTCGCAGTAAATCGAGGCGTTGCTCGAGCGAGAAAAGCGGTTGCTTCTCGTCATTATGCGCGACCGCCACAACGACTTCGTCGAATAATTTCCGCGCGCGCTCAATGACGTCCAGGTGGCCGTTTGTCACCGGGTCAAAGCTACCGGGGTAAATTGCCCGTCTCATTGGTGAAAATTCGCAGAGGAATCGGGAAATGAAAAGCCGAACCGCCGACCGGCTCAAGGCGGCGAAGCCACGGGGCATATTCGCCGGGGTTGCTTAAGGCTGATGAAACATCAAATTGCGATTAACTCCGATGCGCGATTCATCGCCTTACAAGACTATTGCCGTGGCCACAACGTTCTCGCCGCGGTTCAAGCGCGTACTAGCTGAAGCAAAGCGGATCCGCGACCGCTTTGCAGCCGTACTTCATCTGATTCATGTGGGCAAGCCAACTCAGGAAACGCCAACGAAGTTTAATGAAGTGCTCGCGGAACTGGAGCTTCCAGCTGATTCGCCGATCCATTATGAAGAAGGCGATCCGGCCGAAAGCATACTCGCCGCGCTTGACCGTGAAAAGATCGATATGCTCATCGCCGGAGCGCTCGAAAAGGAGATCGTTTTGCATCAATTCCTGGGCAATGTCGCTCGTCGCCTGGTGCGAGAGGCGAATTGTTCAGTGATGCTTTTCACGCATCCGCAAAAAATCCCTAAGCCGCTGCGACGCATCGTTTTTATTGCCGACCACTCGAAAGAAAATCTGCGCGCGTTGAAAACGACTCTGCTGCTTGCCGAAGCAGAATCCTGCGAGCGGCTGTATGTGATTGAAATTATCACTGCTTTTGATGAAGCACGCGCTTCGATGGTCGAGGATCCCAAGGCCATTCCCGCATACAAGGCGAAGAATGGCGAGGAGGATGCGCTCGAGGAATTCGTTCTTTCAGCAGGCAGCACCGAGGTTCCGATTGAGACGCGCTCTATTCGGGGCGCAACGGGCCTCGCCGCATCGGATTTCGTGCGGTCTGTAGAAGCCGATTTGCTGGTGGTGCCGCTGCCGAAAGATCGCGGATCAGTGCAGCAACTGCCGAGCAATATCGCCTGGGTCAGCGACGTCATCCCGTGCAACCTCTGGGTAATCCGCTGAAGGCGAGCCCATCATTCGAACTCGAAAATGGAGCGGCTCCATAAGCCGCGACGTAAAAGCGAAGGCGTAAGCTGAGCGAACAGGGAGCGAGCGAATCAAATTTCGCGCTGAAAGCTGAGATTTGACTTCACGGGATCCTTCGACTCCGCTTCGCTTTTCTCAGGATGACTGGTGCAAGGAAACCTTGAACGATCCTAAATGGACGACGCGCCCGAGTTTCAACCATACGGTTTGCCGCATGTGACGGTGATCTTGATCACCATCGTACTGCCATTTGCACTGGCTGCGCTGGTACGGCGCACGAAATCGCAGCGCCTTGAGCGGCTGGTCATCGCTGTGCTGTCGGGGGTGCTCGTCTTGAACTACATGGCCTATCTGATTTTCATCCGCAGCCAAGGCGTCGTGGATTGGCGTCAAATGTTGCCGATGCAAATGTGCGATTGGGGCATTCTTGTGGTGATCGTGGCCATGTGGACAGGCCATCAGCGGTGGTTCGAAGTCGCGTATTTCTGGGGGATCGGCGGCACGTTGCAAGCCGTCCTTACGCCAAACCTGCGCTATGGGTTTCCAGACTGGCGATTCATCAGTTTTTTTACCTCCCACTGCGGCATTATCGTCGGCGTGGTTTTCCTGATGCTGACCCGCAATTATCGGCCCTATCCGATGTCCATTGTGCGGGTATGGTTGTGGTCGGAGTTCTATTTCCTGGTCACGCTGGCCGTCGATAAGCTCACTGGGTTTAACTATGGATTTCTTCTGCATAAGCCTGAGGCATTTTCGATTCTGAGTTTTCTCTCCGATTCATGGCCATTGTATCTTCTGCAGTTGCACGGAGTCGCATTGGTATTTTTTCTCCTCCTTTACGCTCCCTTCGCCATTTTCGACGCCGCCAAAAGAACTTTGATCAGGAAACCAGGAAAACTGGAGGCAACCCTTTAAAATTGCTGCGTTCCTGCTTTTCTTAGCAATTCATGGCCATGCCCAAACCATTACGCGTCGGACAAATGTCGATTGGCGGTAAACGCCCCGCATTCATTCTCGGCCCGTGCGTTATTGAGTCGGAGAAATTTGTCCGGCGGATGGCGAAGAAGATTGCGCACGCATGCGCGTCTGAAGGCGTAGATTTCATTTTCAAAGCCTCCTACGACAAGGCGAACCGCACTTCCGTGCGCTCTTTTCGCGGAATCGGCGTGCGTGAAGGTTGCGATATTCTGGCGGATATCGGACAAGAACTAAAAATTCCAGTGACGACTGATGTCCATTCTCCGGCTGAAGCTGAAATTGCCGGTGAGAAGATTGATCTGTTGCAGATCCCGGCGTTTCTCTGCCGTCAAACGGATCTCCTGCATGCCGCTGCGAAAACGGGGCGTGCAATTAACGTAAAAAAAGGTCAGTTCCTCGCTCCGTTGGATGTCCGAAACATTGCCGAGAAACTGATCGCTTTTGGCACCTCACAATTTTGCTTCACGGAGCGCGGCACCACTTTTGGATACAACAATCTCGTCGCGGACATGCGTTCGCTGTACTGGATGCGCGATGCAGGTTACCGTGTGATTTTCGACGCGACACACTCCGTGCAGCGACCAGGCGGGGCAGGGGATTCAACATCCGGCGATGGCGTCCTGGCGCCGGTGTTGGCCAGGGCCGCAATGGCTGCGGGGTGTGATGGAATCTTTATGGAGGTGCACGAAAATCCGGTGCGGGCTTTGTCCGATGGGCCGAATCAGGTTCGGCTAAACGATTTGCCGAAGCATCTTCGCATGTTAAAGGCTATTCATGCTGTGGTTGCAAGCAGGGGAAAGCGACTTTAACCGCGCAGGCAGCAGGGCGGGACCAGCGGGATTGCCGATTCAAACGAATCGCGGTCCCCGGTGTTTTGTTCTCGGGATTTGGGCCTTGTCGTTCGTGCTAAGCCTTTCAATCTGCGCGCCTAACGCATCGGCTCAATCCAAGGGCCGGAAGGGAAAGCCTCGCGGGAAGGCTGCGCCCAGTGCGTCTACCGGGGAGCAAAGCCTAACGAACATTCCACTGCCGATCGGGCACGAAGCTAAAGGCCTGGTGTTACCGGATTTCGATGGCGATGGGCATTTGCGGGGAAAGTTTGAGGCGGGAACCGCGCACCGGATTGACGAAGGACACATCGGCTTTCAACAACTCAAAATTACCACCTACACGCCTGAGGATCAGCAAGACCTGAGAATCGACATGAGCACGTCGGTACTTGATTTGAAAACGCGCGTGTTAAGCTCAAAAGCGCGCACCACTATCCAGCGCGCTGATTTCAACATCGCTGGTGATTCAGTGGAGTTCGATACCAATAGCAGAACCGGTCGATTAATCGGCAATGTAAAAATGGTGATTACCGATAAATCGCATCTGACGGCGAAACCCGGCACTACCGAATGAAGAAATTCATAGCGCTGGCTCTGGTTGTCACCTGCGCTTCGGGCGGACGCTTGCACGCGCAGACTGGCACTGCGACGCCGAAAGCGGCGGCAGTCGCCCCCAAGGCAGTTGCAGTTGCGCCCAAAGCAGGTGCCACCGCGGCAGGGAAAAAAGCGAAAAAACAAGCAGCCGCGAAAGAGAACACACAAAAAGACAACAAAGCGCCTGCTAATTCTTTGTTTGGCCAGAGCGCGTTAGGACTGAACACCAACGAACCTACGACGACGGAAATCTACGCAGACGAAGCGTTTTTTGATTCGACCAAGAACATGGGCATCTTTAGCGGTCGGGTAAAGGTGACCGATCCACGGTTCAATCTTCAATCTGACAAATTGACCGTGTTTATTACAAAAGGAGAAAACCAGGGACTGGAGAAAGCGATCGCCGAAGGAAATGTCGGGTTAGTCCGCGATCGGCCCGACCCGAGTGGTGGTCCGCCAACGCGCGCAGTCGGGCGTGCAGACAAAGCGACTTATACCGCCTCCACCGGGGACGTCGAGTTGCGCGGGACCCCACGAGTCCAGGAAGGCGACAACATGCACGTGGCGACGAGCCCTGATACTGTAATGATCATTAACCAGAACAGCCAACTGAGAACTCACGGTCCAAGTCGGACAGAAATTCGACAGCAACCGAACGACGATCAGGCCAAGGAGAAGAAGAAGGAAGCCAAGAAGGCCGCACCTCAGGCCGGCCCGGCTCAGTCCGTGCCTGCAGCCCCCCTGCCGACACCATGATTGGCCAAACCGCCCCTGTTTCTATTCCGAAACGAGCTCCGGGCATCACACCGAAGGTCGAGAATGTTCTCGTGACCGACCAACTGGTGAAGATCTACGGCGGCCGGGCCGTCGTGGACGGGGTAAATCTGCACGTGCGAGCGGGTGAGATTGTTGGACTTCTCGGGCCGAATGGAGCTGGAAAGACCACCAGTTTTTACATGATCGTGGGCTTGGTTCGACCAAACAGCGGCCGCGTGATTTTTTCCGACACCGATGTGACCGATTACCCGATGTACAAACGCGCCCGTCTCGGTATGGGTTACCTGCCGCAGGAAGAATCGATCTTCCGCAAAATGACGGTTGAACAAAACATCATGGCCATTTTGGAGACGCTTTCATTAAGCAAAGCCGAGCGACGAAACCGTTGCGATCAACTGCTGCACCAGTTCGGGATTGAACGAATTTCAAAGAATACAGCGCTGACGTTAAGCGGCGGCGAGAAACGGCGTTTGACCATTGCCCGTTCGCTGGTCACGCAGCCGAAGCTGTTGATGCTCGATGAGCCGTTTAGCGGCGTGGATCCCATCGCCGTTTACGATGTCCAACAGATCATCGTTAACCTTCGCAAATCGGGATTGGCCATCATGATCACCGATCACAACGTGCGTGAGACGCTTTCCATCGTGGACCGCGCGTATTTGATTTTCGATGGACGAGTCGAGAGCGAAGGCACCAAAGATTTCCTCATCAATGATCCAATCAGTCGCCAGCTTTATTTGGGCGAACGCTTCAAGATGTAATGGTGACGCAGCGTCGTAATCCCGAGCGAAGTCGAGGGATAGCGGCATCAGGACCGGTTCTCCAACGGGATGTCTGCCACGTTCCCTAAAGCTACGGCTTGGCACGCGACTTCGCTCGACATGACCGGCAGTTCTGCTAGAGTGTCAGCACGGCAATGGAGTTTGCCGTCTGGCCCAAAGCAATCGGGACGGAAAACCGCGCGAGCTGATGACTCCTTCCAAGCAGGAAGGATTTTTTTATGATCACTTACATTTGGGTGATGATCGGCGGCGCGCTCGGGACCGGAGCGCGCTTCTGGATGTCGGGATTCATTGCTGAACGCGCGGGCGAATTTTTTCCTCTCGGCACTCTTATCGTGAACATTAGCGGTTCATTCGCCGTGGGATTTTTCGCTGGGTTTACGGGTTCGGAAGGGCCGTTCCTTGTGTCGCCGCGACTTCGGCAATTCTTCATGATTGGTGTGTGCGGCGGTTACACAACCTTTTCGTCATTCAGCTTACAAACACTCGATCTCGCTCGCGATGGAGATTGGCTCAAAGCATTGCTGAATATGGGGCTATCGGTCTGCTGTTGCCTGGCAGCCGTATGGCTCGGACGAATTCTTGCTCTCGCTCTTGTGTCAAAATGGTAAATGCATATGCAAATTCCTGAAGACGCTGTCCTCCTGCGGATTTTTATTGGCGAAAGCGATCGGCATCGGCATCAGCCGTTGTACGAAGCCATCGTTCTTAAGGCACGCGAGATGCAAATCGCCGGCGCTACGGTGCTGCGCGGGCCGATGGGATTTGGGAAATCAAGCCATTTGCACACCGCGAAAATTTTGCGCTTGTCGATGGATCTCCCCATCGTGATCGAGATTGTAGATTCCGAACAGAAGGTGAACGCATTCCTCCCTGTGCTCGATGAAATGATGGGCGGCGGTTTGGTCACTCTCGAAAGGGCAAAAGTGATACGTCATCGCAGCCAGGAAAAAAGCTAACAAATCAGACAGCAGGCGGAGCGGCGATAAGACATCGCGCAGATTGGAAATTGCGGGCATTCACGCTAGAAGTTAGGTCTGATGGCGGAAGAACCCGGGACGCAAACCATTACCTCATCCAGCGTTCAGCAGAAGAGCGTTCCGATTATTACCGTCGAGAGCTTTTACAATAGGCACGCCGAAAAGCTGCAGATGAAGCTCGAAGGCCCGTGGGTGGGCTTCCATCGAAAAATTCGAGAACCCACCATCAATAGACCCGGACTCGCGCTGTCAGGATTCTACACCTATTTCGCCGAAAAACGGATGCAGGTGCTCGGCGCGGCGGAGCATTCCTATCTGAAAAGTTTGCCAGCCAGAGTTCGCATCGAGCGATTTCGCAATCTCTGCGAACATAGAATTCCGTGCCTTGTGATGTCGCGCGGGTTTCATCTCGCTCCGGAGTTGCTGAATGTCACGGGCGAGGCAAAAATCGCGGTGTTCCGAACTCCGATGATCACAATGAAATTCATCAACGCTGCAACGATCGCCCTTGAAATGGATTTCTCTCCAACGGTGACGGAATTCGGAAGCATGGTCGATATTTTGGGTGTCGGCGTGCTGATTCGTGGCGTAAGCGGCATCGGGAAAAGCGAATGTGTGCTGGGATTAATTGAGCGTGGCTACAGCCTTGTAGCTGATGATGTGACCCGCATGAGATTGCTGGAAGGACGTGAGCTCATGGCCACAGCGCCTGAAATGACGCGCAATCACATGGAGGTGCGCGGAATTGGCATTATTGATGTGGCAAAAGTGTTCGGCATCGGAAGTATTCGAGTGGAGAAACGCCTCGATCTCGTTGTCACCTTGAAGGAGTGGGGGGACATGGAAGAAGTCGACCGAATCGGACTCGACCGGGAATTTTATGAAATTTTAGGCTTAAAAGTACCGCACGTGACTATTCCAGTGAGGCCCGGGCGCGACATGGCGCGGTTAATAGAGGTGGCCGCGATGGACGAAAAATTAAAAGGCTTGGGACAGAACGCAGCCGTTGATTTCAATACCAGGTTGCTCCGGTTGATGGAAGAGAAGAGGGCCACGTAATGGGATTGTTGTATCGAAAGGGGAACCGCGCTGCGCAGGCGCAGAAGCTTGAAAAGGAGCTGTTAGTCGTCAATCGGCTTGGACTGCATGCGCGACCAGCTGCGATGTTTGTGCGCGTTGCCAGCCGTCATCGCGCGGAAATTTGGGTGTCGAAGGAAGGCGAAGAGGTAAACGGCAAAAGCATCATGGGGCTGATGATGCTTGCGGCTGGGCAGGGTTCGAAGCTGCGTATTCGCTGCGATGGACCAGATGCCGACAAGGCGATGGAGGAGCTGGAGGAACTTATCAAAGCCGGATTTAACGAAGAGTGATCCGCCCCGATGGTGTCACACAACTGACACGGCGAAAGACTTTCGTGAGTTTGACATTGGCCTTACTCTCGGAAGCGCATGAGCGATAACGCGGAAATCCGGTTTGAAGGAATTGGTGTTTCACCCGGAATCGCCTTTGGCAGGATCCATGTCGTCCGCGAAGACCATGACGAAGTGGTGCGTTATCAGATTGCGCCATCACAAGTGGGGGATGAAATCGGGCGGTTTGAGGCCGGACTCATCCAGACGCGGATGCAGATCCTTGAGATGCAGCAGCGAATTGCGGAATCCATCGGTGCCAAAGACGCGGCGATTTTCGATGCCCATCTGCTGGTGGTCGAGGACCGCACGTTGATAGACGAAGTTCTGCGAAAACTGAAGACCGATCTTTGCAACGTAGAATGGGCCTTCCAGGAAGTCGCCACTCGTTATGCCGAGACGCTCAGCAAGATCGATGATCCGTATCTGCGCGAACGTGCGCTCGACATTCAAGATGTTACGAAGCGCGTCATTCACAATTTACAGGGCAAAGCGCCAAAGGCATTCCTTTCGTTAGGCCAACCGCACATTCTCGTTGCGCATAACCTTGCGCCTTCCGACACAGCAATGATGAGTCGCGAAAATGTGCTCGGGATTGCCACGGACCTCGGTAGCCGTACTTCGCACGCCGCCATTCTGGCGCGTTCTCTCAATATTCCTGCGGTACTCGGCCTGCATGATATCACTTCAAAGATCGAAACCGGTCAGCACGTTCTCGTCGATGGGAGCGATGGCTGGTTGATCGTCAATCCGACGGCGGAGACGCTGGAGCACTACAAGCAAGTTGAATCACGCAGGGCCAAAGTCGCTGCACAACTGAAGCAATTGCGGGAGACCACCTCCATCACGCGCGACGGGCGGCACATTGTTCTTTCGGCCAACATCGAGCTTCCGGGAGACGTCGACGCGGTCGCAGCCAACGGCGCGGAGGGAATCGGACTTTATCGCACCGAGTTTCTCTATTTGAACCGGGACACGCTGCCAAGCGAGGACGAACAATACGAAATCTATCGAAATGTCGCCGAGCGTGTACGTCCCAATCCGCTGATCATTCGAACCTTCGATTTGGGCGGCGATAAACTCGCTGGCGGCGCCGTCGATATTGGGGATGAGTTGAATCCTTTTCTCGGCTGGCGCGCGATCCGGTTTTGTCTTGAGAATCAGGAAATTTTTAAAACTCAGCTACGCGCCATTCTCCGCGCCAGCATCGTAGGCAATGTAAAATTGATGTTTCCCATGATCTCTGGGTTGGATGAATTGCGCCGCGCCATGGCCGTGCTCAACGAATGCAAACAACAATTTCGTAGTTCAAAAATCGAGATCGCTGAAAAAATCGAAGTTGGCGCGATGATCGAGATCCCGAGCGCTGCCATCTGTGCAAACGCGCTTGCACGCGAGGTCGATTTTTTGAGTATCGGAACAAACGACCTTATCCAGTATGCGCTGGCAGTAGACCGGGTGAACGAAAAGGTCGCGTATCTGTACGAGCCGACGCATCCGGCAATAGTTCGTTTGCTCAAGATGGTTACCGACGCGGCTCACGCGAACCACATCTGGGTAGGCGTTTGTGGAGAGATGGCAGGGGATGTTGCGCTGGTGCCACTCTTGTTAGGCCTGGGTGTAGACGAACTCAGCGCCTCGGCTACCCTGGTCCCGCGAGTCAAGCGGGCCGTCCAAAGCGTGACCATTCCTGAATGCCGTGAGCTGGTAGAGGAGACGTTGAAGCTCAACACTGGATCGGAAATTTTAGGGCGCTGCCTGCAGCTGGCAGACAGCCGTTATGGCGATCTGCTGGGTTAAAGCCAGCGTTGAAAGCGTTGAACTGTCAATGGGTTGAAGCGATGAAGCGTTGCTACGCGCCAGGTAAAAGCTGTTTTTGACCCTTCGACGATTTAACGCACGCGATCGCAGATCGCGGGCTATTCCTCCCCTTCCGGGTCGGTCTTGAGCCCCTCTTCCTCCATTTTGCGCAGGACATCGCTCATATCGTCGACTTCGTCCCAGACCTCCTGGCTCACATAAATTGGGGCCTTCTGCTGGGTCGCCATGGCGATGCAATCACTCGGTCGTCCATCCAACTCGATGATCTTTTTTTGCTGCAACTCGTTTTCAACCTGAATAATGACGCGGGCATAGTAAGTCGCATTTTTCAGGTCATTAATAATTACCCGTTCGACTTTCGCGCCGAGCGCCGCGAGCAAGTGAGCCATCAAATCATGAGTGAGAGGACGCTCTTTGGTGATATGACGCATGAACATTGTGATGGCGCTTCCTACGGTTTGATCTACGTAGATGATGAACACCTTCTCATTATTACCGAGGAAAACCGCGCACCCACCGCTCGTCGGTAAAACTGCCCGTACCTGCACCTCGATGACCGTTTTGTTCATCGGATAAACAGTACGTGTGCGAAGCGGAAACACAAGCTGTGCACCGGCCACGGATCACCCATCATATCTGATATACGCGCCAGACGAAGATTTTCGCTGCGCGGGCTTGAATGTTCTGCGCGCTGATTAATTGTGCGCATGCGGTTGATACCGCGTTGTGCAACGAAAATGAAATCCGAGTGGGATATCGAGTCGGCCATCGCCACATACAACGTCGAGGGATGGGGCGAGGGCTATTTTACTGTCAACAGCTCCGGCAATGTTGAAGCGCGGCCGTTGAAAAGCGATGGCGGTTCCATCGATCTGCTGGAAGTCATCAATGAAGCACGGGCCAGGAATCTCAGTTTTCCGGTTTTGATTCGGTTCCAGGATTTGCTCCGGCACAGGGTCGAATCAATCAATCGCGCATTTCAAAGCGCCATAGCTGAGTTTGGATATAAGAACCACTACCGCGGCGTTTTTCCCATAAAGGTCAACCAGCTCCGTGAAGTGGTCGAAGAAATCGTCGACGCTGGCGAACAGTTTCATTTTGGACTCGAGGCGGGCAGCAAGCCGGAGCTTGTCGCCGCTTTGGCGATGCAGAGAGACCCCGAGACTTTGATCATCTGCAACGGATACAAAGATCCTCCTTTTGTTCGCCTGGCATTGCTCGGTCGCAAACTGGGTAAACGCGTCGTCATCGTGGCAGAAAAGCTGGAAGAGGTTGAACAAATCATCCGCGCGTCGAAGGAGGTTGGTGTCGAGCCATGGATTGGAATTCGTGCCCGTTTGCACAGCAAAGGCTCCGGTAAATGGTCGCCCAGCGGCGGCGAGAACGCCAAGTTCGGCCTGGACACGACGAATCTGGTCGCTGCGAGTCAGATGTTAAAGGAGGCCGGGCTGGCGCATTGCCTCAAACTTGTTCATTTCCACGTTGGATCGCAAGTGCCCGACATTTCGGTGATCAAACGCGCAGTGCGCGAGGGTGCGCGATACTACGCGAAGCTGTCGAAACTTGGACATGAACTTGGATATCTCGACGTCGGCGGCGGGCTCGGCGTTGATTACGATGGATCACGCAGCGATTTCGATAGTTCCACAAATTATTCGCTTCAGGAATACGCGAATGACGTCGTCTGGAACATTATGGATGTGTGCGACTCCGAGGGCGTGCCGCATCCGGCGATTGTGAGCGAGAGCGGGCGCGCCACCGTTGCGCATCACTCTGTTCTCGTGGTCGAGGCGTTTAGTTCCATCGAGAAAACGACGCCGAAACTCAAGGTCGAAGCGAACGAAAAGGATCACAAATTAGTAGGGGACATTCTTGACATAAAACAGCGATTGAAGCGCGGAAATCGTCTCGAGAGTCTGCACGACATCCAGCAAATTAAAGAAGAAGCCCAGCACACATTTGATCTCGGTTTGCTCGATCTCGAATCGAAGGCAAAGATCGACACCGTTTACTGGCAGGTCGCCCACCAAATCGTGAACATGCATCGCGGTTTGCGTTACGTGCCGGAAGAAGTGAAGCAGCTCGAAACGACGCTCGGCGATCAGTACATCTGCAATTTCTCTGTGTTCCAGTCGCTGCTCGATCACTGGGCCCTGGGGCAATTGTTCCCGATCATGCCGATCCATCGGCTCACCACGCCGCCTGATCGCCACGGCACGCTGGTGGATATCACCTGCGATTCAGATGGAAGAGTCTGCAAGTTTATCGATTTGCAGGACGTGAAGGAGACATTGCCGCTGCATCGAATTCATCCTGGCGAAATTTATTATCTCGGCCTTTTCATGGTGGGCGCCTACCAGGACATCATGGGTGATCTGCATAATCTGTTTGGCCGCGTCACCGAGGTACATGTTTTCCTCGATCCAGACGAAGAATCGGGTTGGTACATTGAAGAAGTGATTGAGGGCAGCACAATCGGGGAAGTGTTGGCAATGACCCAGTGGGATAAGCTGGAGCTAATGCGCAGACTAAAAGCGCAGGTAGATGAGGCGATCAAAACCGACCGCCTCAAGCCTAACGACGCGATGCGACTGCTCGATGATTACGAGCGTTTTTTGCAGGAATACACCTACCTGAGTTTCAATGGCGCGAAGGCGCCGCCACAACCGGGTAGTTGGCTGCCGCTCAGCTGATGAGTTCGGCGGGAGTACTAGTGCGATTGATCGCGATCGTCGTCGTCGCTGTGGTCTTCCCTTGTGAAGCACAGGACTTAACTGGACGATGGGAGGGCAACGCGCGAATTCCTGACGACGAGCTGACCGTCGTCGTCGATCTTGCGCAACAAAATGGCGCGTGGGTTGGATCGATCATCATCCCTGGGCTCGGTCTGAAAGGCATGCCGCTCACGGATATTAAGGTGGAACCGCCCGACATAAATTTCGCCGTGAAAGGCGCGCTGGGCATTAAACTGAACTTGCGCTTGCTCGAAATGAACAAGTTGGCTGGCAACTTTGAGCAGGGCGGAAATCGCGCGATCACAACTCTACAGAAGACCGGGCCGCCGCAAGTTGAGTATCCGCCGCGGAGCACGCCAGTAGCTAAGGAACTCGAGGGCGAATGGAAAGGCGACTACGACATGCTTGGTTACACGCGTCATGTCTCGATCAAGTTTGCTAACCATCCGGACGGAGCGACGGCGGATTTTGTGATCGTCGGACGGAAGCACAACGTGCTCCCGGTTGATCTTGTCACGCAGGAGGGTGAGCTGGTGACAGTCGATTCGCACGAGATCGGATTTAGCTTCGAAGGCCGGCTGCAAAACGGAAAGATCACGGGCGCTATTCGACAAGCCGCGACTGAAACACCGCTGGTTTTGGAGCGTGCGAAATCATAGTGAAAGTTTCGGGCCTTCTCATTTTGTTTACGGCAGTTTGCGCCGCGACAGCGATCGACGCGCAATCAATGTTTCGCGGTGGTCCCGCGCATTCCGGCACGTATACGGGACCTGCTCCTCGTGAATTTCATCGTGTGAAATGGAAATTTCCAACGGGCGACCGCGTGATGTCGTCGCCGGTTTTTAAAGACAACGTGATCTACTTCGGTGGAGACGACGGAAATGTTTACGCTGTCGATGCCACCAGCGGTCGTCAAATTTGGAAGCGAGCAACAGGCGGGCCGGCGCCATCTACGCCGGCGATTGCTGACGGCACGGTTTATATCGGCAGTTATGACGGAAAATTTTACGCGTTCAACGCGCACAGTGGCGCAGTGAAATGGAAGTTTGCAACTGACGGTGAGCGCCGGTTCGAAGCGAAAGGCTTGCACGGAATGCAACCGAAGGACCAGACCATTGCCGACCCGTTTGATACTTTCCTCTCCAGTCCAGTTGTCGCGAACGGCTCAGTATATTTTGGCAGCGGCGACGGAAATCTTTACGCCGTCGATTCAGCCACGGGCGATTTGCGTTGGAAATTCAAAACCGGCGATGTGGTGCATGCCTCGCCCGCGCTCGCGGATGGCGTTTTGTTTTTCGGAAGCTGGGACAGCTATTTCTACGCGGTGGACGCAGCGACCGGAAAAGAAAAGTGGCGTTTCCACGGAGGAGAAGACCCGTTGATCCATAATCAGGTCGGGTTCCAATCTTCGCCCGCAGTGGTAAACGGAACGGTTTACACCGGCTGCCGTGATTCGAATTTGTATGCCCTTGATGCGGCAACCGGCAAAGAGAAGTGGCGCGTTTTCAATGACTTGAGCTGGGTGATTACGTCGCCCGCGGTCGCTGACGGGAAGGTATTTTTCGCCACGTCCGACTCGAGTTTGTATCGCGTCGTCGATGCAAACAGCGGCAAGCTAATCGTGCGTCAGCAGGGGAAAGCATACATGTTTTCGTCGCCGGCGGTCGTAGGCGACGTCGTTTTTATCGGTGTGCTCAACGGAACACTGGAAGCGCGTGATGTGAAAACAGGTGATCTGCTCTGGGATTTTGAAATCGAGAAGTCCAAGAAAAACGACAATTGGATCTTAACGGGAGATCGAAAATTTAACGGGCCTTTCTTTTATCATTCCAACTGGCGTGAAGCCCCGCTTGTGGCAACCGATCAACAAATTCGGCTCGGCGGAATTTATTCTTCGCCACTTGTTGTCAATGGGGTTGTTTACTTCGGCAGCGCGGACGGATTTCTCTACGCGCTGGAGTGACTTTGAGCCAAGCCCATCCACCGATGGGAATCATTGGAGCTGTCCTTGTAAACGCAGCGCCGCGCGTTGAAAGTTTAGCTCAATTCAAATGACTCAACTTTGTCCAACTTCCATTAAGAACGCATTGCAAAGCGCTGCGCCGATTGAGGCGATTCGTGTGCAGGGATGGGTTCGAACGAGACGCGATTCGAAGGACTTTTCGTTTATCGAGCTGAACGACGGCTCATCTCTTCGCAATCTTCAGGTCATTGCGAAGCAGGATGCCTTGCCTAACTACGCAGAAATCCAGCGGCTCAGCACTGGCGCCTCGATCGTTGTGGAAGGCGCGCTCGTCCCGTCGCAGGGCAAGGGACAAAAGTGGGAACTGGTCGCGCGAGATATCGAAATTATTGGCGGCGCCGACGAAAGTTATCCACTCCAAAAAAAGGGGCACACGCCGGAATTTCTACGCGAGATTGCGCATCTGCGTCCGCGGTCGAATCTTTTCGGCAGTGTTTTTCGTGTGCGCAGCCGGCTTGCGTTCGCGGTACACGAGTTCTTTCAGGAGCGTGGGTTCGTTTATGTTCATACTCCCATCATCACTGGAAGTGATTGCGAAGGCGCCGGTGAATTGTTTCGGGTTTCGACCATCGACGTCAAGAATCCGCCGCGCAAGAACGGCGAAATCGATTATGCGCAGGACTTTTTCGCTCGCCAAACGTATCTCACCGTCAGTGGACAATTGGAAGCGGAGGCTTTCGCCTGCGCGCTTGCCAAGGTTTACACGTTCGGCCCGACATTTCGCGCAGAGAACTCAAACACGTCGCGACACGCCAGCGAGTTCTGGATGATCGAGCCTGAAATGGCGTTTTGCGATCTCACGGGCAACATGGATCTCGCCGAAGAGTTGGTGAAGTATTTGATCGCCGACGCGAAAAAGAATTGCCCCGAAGAATTGGAGTTGTTTGCGAAATTCGTCGACAAGGAATTACTCGCCCGACTCGATTTCGTCATCGAACGGCCGTTTCAACGAATAACCTACACGGAAGCCGTCGATCTGTTAAAAAAGAGCGGCGAAAAATTCGAGTTCCCGATTGATTACGGCGCAAATCTGCAATCGGAACATGAACGCTGGCTAACCGAGAAACATTTCAAATGTCCGGTCACGGTTTTCAATTTTCCAAAGGAAATTAAACCGTTTTACATGCGTTCGAACGATGACGGCAAAACCGTGGCGGCCATTGATTTGCTGGTCCCCGGCATTGGTGAAATCGTGGGCGGCAGCCAGCGTGAAGAGCGCCTGGAGTTACTAGAGGACAATATGCGGCGGCACAATATGGATCCCGCCGATTACAAATGGTACCTCGATCTGCGCCGCTACGGAACTGTGCCACATTCCGGCTTCGGGCTCGGTTTTGAACGCATGCTGATGTTCATCACCGGCATTTCCAACATTCGCGATGTAATTCCCTTCGCGCGCACCCCTGGCAGCGCCGAGTTCTAGAAGGAGACGCCGCGCTGCGGCGTAGGGCAGCGTGCCGACCCTACCGAATCTTGGTAAACTCAAGCTTGGAACCGCCAGGCTCCTGGAGCACGAGTTGGTCGCCTGAAAGTTGGACCACGTAAACTGTCGTTGCGAATGGCGTCTGGATTTTGATTCGGCCCTGATCACCGAATTTATATATCCCGCGAACTTCTCCGACGAGCACTGAGCCATTACTCAAAAATTCCCAGACTATTTGATTTTCGGTTCCCGCCATTCGCCATTTGCCGACGATGCTGGAATTCCCGCAGCCAGCTAAAACACAAGCCAGAACTGCCGAAGCGAGCACCAAAAGCAGACGCCCGCGTCGAAAAGAATAAAATCGCATCTGTGCGAGTTATAATCGCGCGCGTTTGTCAGGTCGAGTCAAAGCGAAATGTTATTTCTGCTTTGCCTCTACTCGCCGAGGCGCGAGCACATATGTGTAAAACAAGTGTTTGCCGCGCTGGGTTATTACTTCGCCGTCCGTGCCGCCGGGGAATAGCTCATGTGCGCTTTGGAGATATTGCTCATTCCCGGGAAAGAAGAGAAATGCCACTCCCATATTGTCCCAAGTTATGGATGCCAGTTCCGTAGCTGGATTGGTCAGCTGCTTCCACTTTTGGTCACTCACCAGGTATCGTGTAGTTGAAGGATCATACGGCCACGGGCTTTGGCCTGCCGTAAAGACTTCATATTTCGGGCCCAGCGATGCTGAGTAGCGGCTCTGGGCAGTTTGCACCTCGTAATTCCGTTGAGCCGACCTGTACGCTGTGCTCTTCAAGCTCTCAGGGTCAGCGTAATAGCGATGAAAGTAAAAATTGAGATTGCACCAGCCAAACACGAGTACCGCAAGTGCAACCGTTGTTGGCAAGATCCAGCGCAAGCGGGGTTCCAACTCCGAGTGACTCTCCGCCATCCATGCACCTACAGGCACAGCCAACGCAACATAGAAGGCCGGGAAAGCGGGTGTCCAATGGTTGATCAGGGGTGGAACGCTGTTTGGATATCTCACCAGCGTTCCGCCCACTAGCAAAACACCTAACCCGGAAACAAGTATGAGAAATGCAGCCGGATGACGCCAATTCCACAAGAGCAAGGCAACGCCCAAAACCAGCAGAGCGCTTTCGGCAGGTAACAACAGCGGAGCATAGAATATGATGTCTTGTGAACCGTGAGTGCTGATTCCGAGCAAGTTCTCGGCGAACGCTAGCCAAATCGTTTTCGAGGCGTTGTAGAAGTCGAGGAAACGGATCGGAATATGCGGTAACCAAATCAGGAGACTTGTTCCTCGGCCCAGGTAAAGACTCGGATTGCGGATGAAATGAATCAGCAGCGGGCCAAATCCTGCAAAATATCCTGCCGCCAACAGGAAGAATCCGCTCGCGTAATGGCGTGCTTCCTTCCAATGCACAACCAGGAGGAACACCAAGAACAGCGCGAGGATGAAAGGCAGAAGTCGTGTTCCATAATAGAAGTACTCGCTTAAGCCGCCCGCCAGACCTGCCAGAGCCCAATCAGACCGGCGACGCGACCGCAATCCCTGCAAAATGAAAAAGAAACAAGTGGCCCAGAAGAATTGCGTCACAATGTTGTTAAGTGCCAGGCGGCTGTAATGAACGTTCGAAGCGCTGAAAGCCATAATCGCGCTTCCTGCTATCGCCGCATATCTGCCCCATGTTCCGCGTATCAATCCGTATAGCGGCACAATTGTAGCTGCGCCGAATAAAGCGGCCGGCAGCCTTAACATCGCAAGCGAGGTTCCGCCGATCTTTAGAAATTCGGCCACAAACCAGAACCAAAAAGCAGGCAAATCAATCCCGCTCCACAACGTGCTAAAGACCGACGGCGGCGCAGTTGCTGGACTTATATAACTCTGAGTGGCGACTGTACCGGTCATGATTTCGTCGGGATAAATGTTGTTTGGAAAATCTGCCAGCTTCCAAACCCGAGTGAGCAAAGCCAGGGAGAACAGCACCGCGAGAAGCGCTATTTCCCAAGTTGGCCAGCGCGGAACGTGTGGCGTACTGCCGAAGAGAGCAGAGCAAACCAGCAAGCCTATGCCTGCCACCCATAAAATACCTGTGAGCCCGAACGTCTCATCCGGATTTGCGGCATAACGAAGGTCCGCTACGAAGACGAAAAGGACGGCGACCGTAACTACAAGGAAATAGGACAACCCGCTGCGGGTCCCGCGCATCCGAGCGGCACCATCCGCTGAAAACGCGGGAATCCAGTCTTGGCGCCGCCACAGCGCCACGGCCAGGACTGCGGAGATGATCAGTATCGAAACAGCCCAACTCCGGACGATTTCGTTCGTTAACAGGCAAGTGCCGAGCAGTGCTAAGGAATAGGCGATCGGGCCGGCCCAAACTCCAAGGCCGTAACGAGCACGCATTTGTTGCCCGAGTACGGCTAAACAGCTCCGAAAAAGCCAGAACTATTTCTTTTTCGA
This sequence comes from Candidatus Udaeobacter sp., assembly GCA_036522635.1. Taxonomy (GTDB): domain Bacteria; phylum Verrucomicrobiota; class Verrucomicrobiia; order Chthoniobacterales; family UBA10450; genus Udaeobacter. Next base: position 36,186 of record DATDFM010000244.1, read on the forward strand.
TTCCTTCTTCGATTCGCCATCCGAGTCGTTTGACTCCTTCGAGGCGCGTTTGGATTCGCCGGGACGATATTCTTCCTGTTCGGCAGCAGCGAATGCTTTTTCCAAGCCAACCATATCTTCGCCGGGACGAAGCGTATCAAACGATTCGACTTCCTTGCGCAGTTGTTCTTCGGAATAATTCGCGGCTTTGATCGAGAGGCCGATGCGCCGCTCAACTTTGTCTACTTTGATCACGCGCGCTTCTACTTCCTGACCGACCTTCAAAACGTCTTTAACCTTGGCGACATGATCCTCGCTCAGTTGTGAGATGTGAACGAGCCCATCAATATCATCCTGCAATTGAACAAATGCGCCAAAACTGGCGAGTTTGGTGACCTTGCCTTTAACCAGGTCGCCGATCTTATATTTCTCATCGATTGTTTTCCACGGATCGTCAGCCAGCTGTTTAATTCCAAGGCTGATGCGTTGATTGACTTTGTCGATGTCGATTACGACAGCTTCAACTTCGTCGCCTTTCTTAAACATCTCGCTGGGATGATTGATTTTTCGCGTCCAACTCAGATCGGAAACGTGAATCATTCCGTCGATGCCTTCTTCGAGTTCTACGAACGCGCCATAAGCGGTCATGTTTCGAATCGTGCCTTTGACCTGTCTACCGATGGTGAACTTCTTCTCGATTTCGTCCCACGGGTTCGGTTCGAGCTGGCGCAGTCCGAGCGAAATTTTTTGTTCTTCTTTGTTCACGCCCAGAACCACAGCTTCGACTTCCTGGCCGACACTGAGGATATCCGAAGGACGCATGATGCGTTTGGTCCACGAAAGTTCTGAAACGTGGATTAGACCTTCCACGCCTTCCTCGATCTCAACAAAGGCGCCGTACGGAACGAGATTTGTGATCTTGCCTTTGATGCGCTGTCCCGCAGGGAAACGTTCTTCGATCTGATCCCAGGGGTTCTTTTGTGTTTGCTTGAGTCCGAGCGAAACGCGTTCTTTTTCCTTGTTGATGTCGAGCACAACCACTTCCAACTGCTGACCGACTTTCAACAACTCACTCGGATGACCCAGTCGGCCCCATGTCATGTCCGTCACGTGCAGTAAACCATCCATGCCGTCGAGATCGATAAAGGCTCCAAAGTCTGTGATGTTTTTGACCGTGCCATCTACACGATCGCCAACGTTCACGCTTTCCAGGAATTTCTGGCGCTTTTCACTCCGCTCCTGTTCGATCACCTCGCGGCGGCTGAGCACCACGTTTTTCCGTTCGTCATTCAGTTTGACGATTTTGAAATCATAGGTGTTGCCGACAAACTGCTGTAAATCCTTTGGCGGAACGACATCGATTTGCGACGCCGGCAGAAACGCCTCAACACCGATGTTGACCATCAGGCCGCCTTTGACGACCGATCTCACCTTGCCTTTGATCAAACCGTCGCCCTCGAAAACGGTGACAATCTTGTTCCAGTTCTGGCGGTAGGCTGCTTTCTCCTTCGACAGGACTACCATGCCTTCGTCGTTCTCCAACCGCTCCAGGAGAACATCCACCTCATCGCCGACTTGCAACGACTCGGGATCCTCAAATTCATTCAACGGGATGACACCTTCTGACTTGTATCCGACGTCGACGAGTACTTCGCGTGGACGAACTTCCAAGATCTGTCCTTTGATGATGCTTCCCTCGCGGAAGTCCGGCATCGCCTTCGACATCACGTCCTGCATTTGAATCATAAAATTAAGTAGGCCTCCTCTTCAGTACAGCGGCGCTCTCAATCGAACGCCGATGTCCGTGCATCCGGCTGCTGCCGGAAGCGGAATGGGGACGGCATACTAGGCGTTTTTGTGTGGGAGGTCAACTCTGGGGAGCGCACGCGCCCCGGAGTGCTCCATTCGGCGCCTCGCCGAATGCACAACGAGCGGTTAAGGCGCTTCGATATGAGAAGTTTTCCGGCGAGGGCACCGGAATTAGCACGCGAGGGCGCGTGCGCTCCCCAGACCTTGAGTGCCCGACGTTTCACCCGTATCCTGATGGATCATGCCGATGTTGCGATTGCTAATGATGTTTGCGTTGCTGACGACTACGCTCTACGCACAAGGGCCAGCGGAGCAAGCCATTCTCACCGCAATCAAATCACCGCAATCCACCGTCGTTCACCTCTGGGCGCCGTGGTGCTCCAACTGTCAGGCAGAGCTTAAAAGCGGAGGGTGGACTAAAATGGTCAATGAAAACCCACAGGTGAAGTTTTATTTCGTCTCGATTTGGAATGACGGGCAGGACGGGCGAGCGATGCTTAATAAATTCGGGATCGCTTCCCAGCCAAACGTAACAATCCTTGCTGATCCCGGCCCGCGTCGCGGTGAAAACAAGATCAAGCAGTTTGCCGGTTTGCCTCTGAGCTGGATTCCGACGACTTGGATTTACAAAGGCGGCGATCTCCGCTACGCATTGAACTACGGTGAGGTTCGTTTTCCTGTGCTCCAACAGTTTCTGGCAGACAGCCAGTCGGAATGGTCGCACAAAGGCGAGCCGTCGATTGAGTAACCTATGACTGAGAGCTCCGCACTGCCTGTCCTGGCACACAAGAAACCACCCGAGATTCTTTCCCTCATCGGCGATACACCGTTAGTGGAGGTGACGCAGTTCGATACCGGGCCCTGTCGGCTGTTCCTTAAACTCGAAAATCAAAACCCCGGTGGCTCAATCAAGGATCGGATCGCGCTCTCGATGATCGAAGCAGCTGAGGCCGAGGGGAAATTGCAACCCGGTGGCACAGTCATTGAAGCTACCGCAGGCAACACCGGACTTGGCCTGGCGCTTGTGGCCGGCGCCAAAGGATATCGCGTCTTGCTCGTTATTCCTGACAAGATGTCGCAGGAAAAAATATCGCACGTGAGAGCGCTTGGCGCCGAAGTGCGAATCACTCGCTCCGACGTGACGCGCGGGCATCCCGAGTATTACCAGGATGTGGCATTCAGGCTTGCAGAAGAAATTCCCGGTGGCTTTTACGTAAATCAATTCGGTAATTCGGCGAACCCTCTTGCCCACGAGCGCACCACCGGCCCGGAGATCTGGGAGCAAATGCGGCACGACGTCGATGCGGTGGTCGTTGGAGTCGGCTCAGGTGGGACGCTCACAGGCCTGGGCAGGTTTTTTAATCGCGTGAAACCGCGCCGCGGCATCGAAATGGTTTTGGCGGACCCGACCGGCTCGATTTTGTACGAGTACGTTAAAACCGGTCAGCTGGTTGAGTCTGGCAGCTGGGCAGTGGAAGGCATCGGTGAAGATTTCATTCCGGAGATCGCGGACATGTCGTTAATCACAGAGGCGTACGAGATCGATGATGAAGAGAGTTTTGCGGCAGCACGCGAGCTTTTGTACAAGGAAGGAATTTTCGGAGGCTCATCCACGGGGACGCTGCTGGCCGGAGCGTTACGTTATTGCCGGGAGCAAACAAAGCCGAAACGGGTGGTCACACTCGTTCCTGACACCGGGAATAAGTATCTCTCAAAGATGTATAACAACTTCTGGATGGCGGAGCAGGGATTCATTCATCGCCCGCCGCACGGCGATTTGAGCGATCTGATCTCACATCGCTACGAAGCCGGCGAAGTGATCACCGTAGGACCGGACGATTCTTTGCTCACAGCGTTCAAGCGAATGCGCGACTCCGACGTGTCACAGCTTCCGGTGGTCGACAAAAGCGGCCGCGCCATGGGGATCATTGATGAGTCCGATCTCCTGGTAAAAGTGCATCGCGAGCCATCGCATTTTAACGACCCCGTGAGCACGGCGATGACAGATCATTTGGAAACGCTGCCACCAGACGCCAAAATCGCGGACTTGTTAGGCGTATTCGATCGGGGCCGGGTCGCTATCGTGATGGATGACAATAAATTTCTTGGACTGATTACGCGCACCGATCTGCTTTCCTATCTGCGGCTTCATATGCCGAAGTCGGCCACTCCGCCGGAGCGCGAGTTCGTTTAGTGAACCGCGAATACTCCGATAAGAGGGATTGATTCCATGCTTTCGTACTGTTTCGCAGACAAAGATTTGGGATTCTTCGCTTCGCTCAGAATGACGAGCCCGCGGGTTCTTGGTGCGCGGTCCACGCAATTTACAGTTGGGCTAAACTTAACATGAAAAAAGAACAGGGTTTCGCTACGCGTGCCATTCACGCCGGCCAACAACCGGATCCCACGACCGGCGCTGTGATGACACCGATTTACGCCACATCGACCTATGTGCAGGAAAGCCCGGGGAAACACAAAGGTTACGATTACGCTCGCTCAATCAATCCCACCCGGCTGGCATATGAAAAGTGCATCGCCGATTTGGAAAGCGGATCGCGCGGCTTCGCATTCGCGTCTGGACTGGCGGCGATGGCGACAGTGTTGGAGGTTCTCGAGAGCGGGTCCCACATTGTCGCGAGCGACGATTTGTATGGCGGCACCTTCCGATTGTTCGACCGCGTGCGCAGGCGCTCGGCTAATCTGGATTTTACCTATGTCGATTTGACGGACGCGAAAGATCTGGAGCGCGCAATTAAGCCAAACACGCGCATGGTTTGGATCGAGACCCCGAGTAATCCGCTACTCAAGCTGATCGATCTGGACGCGATCGCGAAGATGGCACGCAAACGAAAATTAATTTCGGTTAGCGATAACACGTTCGCGACTCCCTGGATCCAGCGACCGATCGAATCGGGGTTCGACATCGTTTTGCATTCCGCGACGAAATACCTCAATGGGCATTCCGATCTGGTGAGCGGTGTCGTTGTTGTTGGGAAAAGCAAGGAACTGGCAGATCAAATTGCATTCTTGCAGAATTCAGTCGGCGCGATCGCCGGCGCCTTCGATAGTTTTCTTGTTTTGCGCAGCTTGAAGACGCTGGCGCTTCGCATGGAACGACATTGCTCAAATGCACTGGAGATTGCACGCTGGCTTGAGAACCAGCGTGAGATTAAGTCGGTCCATTATCCCGGACTAAAATCGCATCCCCAACACGACCTGGCCCGGCAACAGATGCGCGGGTTCGGCGGAATGGTCTCGATCGTTTTGAAAACTGATCTTGCCGGAACGCGGCGTTTTCTTGAGAACACACACCTGTTCTCATTGGCGGAAAGCCTCGGCGGGGTGGAAAGCCTGATCAATCATCCTGCACTTATGACGCATGCCTCGGTGCCCGAAGAACTACGGCAAAAACTTGGCATCACCGATTCGCTCGTCCGATTGTCTGTCGGAGTCGAGGATGTTCGCGATTTGATCGACGATCTGAAAAACGCGCTTAAAGCGATCTGAACCGTCTCCATTGATACCTGACTTCCGTGAGGTGCGGACGGATAGGATGGAAAAGCCGTTTCAACGGCTTTCTCGCGAGCAGTCCGGGGAGCTCACGCGCCCTCGCGTGCAACATTCGGCAGTCTCGCCGAATGCCAATGAATGTTCGAGCGCGTTTCAAACACACAGAGATCTCCGGTGGGGGCGCCCGAAATTGCACGCGAGGCGCGTCCGCTCCCCGGATTGAGATTGCGGATTGTGATTGAGAGATAGCGACTTATTCTTGCCGCTCATGGGCAGCACATTTGGCCAGCTGTTTCGTGTCACCACATTTGGCGAATCGCATGGCGGCGGCATCGGTGTGGTGATCGATGGTTGCCCTCCGCGCATTGAAATTTCCGAAACAGAAATTCAGCGAGAGTTGGATCGCCGTCGTCCGGGCCAAAACAAACTCAGTACGCAACGCAAAGAGAAAGACCGGTGCGAAATACTATCGGGCATTTTTGAAGGGAGAACACTAGGAACGCCAATTGCAATTCTTGTTCGGAACAAAGACGCTCGACCCGAAGATTACAGGGAAATCGCGCGCAAGTTTCGGCCGTCGCATGCCGACTATACCTACGAAGCCAAATACGGAATCCGAAACTGGCAGGGCGGCGGTCGCGCGTCAGCGCGTGAAACAATCGGTCGCGTCGCGGCGGGTGCGATTGCAAGGAAGATATTATCAAAGTTCCACGCGAATTTCGAAGTGGTCGCGTACACGGCGCAGATTCATGAGCTTGTCGCGAAAATCGACCGTTCGACTGTAAAAATTGAAGAGGTAGAAAAAAACAATGTCCGCTGTCCTGATGCTGCCGCTGCGAAAAAGATGATCGCGCTAATCGAGCAAGTGCGGGATGCAGGCGACTCGGTTGGCGGCGTGATCGAGTGTGTGGCGCGTGGTATCCCGGCCGGAATTGGCGAACCTGTTTTCGACAAACTCGAAGCGGACCTCGCGAAAGCAATGCTGAGTATACCGGCCGCAAAAGGCTTCGAGATCGGTTCCGGGTTTGGAGCGACGCGAATGCGGGGTTCGCAGCACAACGACGCATTCGAAACCCGCGCTGGAAGAATTCGGACGATTACGAACAACTCCGGAGGCGTACAAGGCGGCATCACCAATGGCGAAGACATCTATTTTCGAGTTGCCTTTAAGCCACCTGCGACAATTGCCCTGCAACAAAAAACCGTCACCACTTCAAAAGAGGAGACCGAGCTTTCCGCTCGGGGGCGCCACGATCCATGTGTTCTTCCACGCGCCGTGCCGATCGTCGAAGCCATGGCCGCGCTGGTTCTTTGCGATCACGCGTTGCGGCACAACGCGGTTAAATTGTGAAATTCCAAAATCGCCTCACACAAAGTCCACAAAGGACACGAAGGAATGACGGAAAACGAAATAGCTAAGCATATTTTGGATGCTGCGTTCGTTGTTCATACCAAACTCGATCCGGGTCTCCTCGAATCGGTGTATGAAGTGATATTGGGCTATGAACTGCAAAAGAGAGGCTTAACTGCGGAGCGTCAGAAGCCGATGCCGATCGTGTACGACAACATTCGATTTGATGAAGCGTTCCGGTCAGACCTCGTCGTGAATGGAAAAGTTATTACCGAACTTAAATCTGTCGAAGCATTGCTTCCCGTGCACGCGAAGCAGGTCCTGACGCAACTGCGACTCAGCGGTTTGAAGCTGGGCCTTCTCATCAATTTCGGCGAAGGGCAGCTCAAGAACGGGATCAAGCGTATTATTAACGGCAATCTGAATGTCGAAACCTCTCCTGACTTTTCGTTGTGACCTTTGTGGTCGTTGTGTGAGGTATAGCTAATGGAGTACGTCACCACGATCGGGTTGGAAGTGCACCTAAAGCTCAATTTCGGCGAACCGCAGCTCAAGAACGGGATAAAGGGTATTATCAAGGGCAATCTGGATGCCGAAACCTCTCCTGACTTTTCGTTGTGACCTTTGTGGTCGTTGTGTGAGGTATTAGCTGATGAAGTACGTCGCCACGATCGGCCTTGAAGTGCATGTGCAGCTCAAGACGCGATCGAAAATGTTTTGCGCTTCGCCGGTCGAATTTGGTGCTGAGCCGAATACTCACACATGTCCAGTTTGCCTCGGCTTTCCCGGCGCGTTGCCGGTGATGAACGAGGAAGCATTGCGCATGACGCTGCTGACAGGACTAATGCTCGGTTGCGATATTGCGCCGGTCAGCAAGTTCGATCGAAAAAATTATTTCTATCCTGACATGCCGAAAAACTATCAGATCTCGCAGTATGACATGCCGCTATGCACGAACGGAAGCGTGCCGTTGCATGATCTCGCTTATCCAAAGGATGCACAGAAAAATATAGTTACGCCTGACAAGGAAGTGCACCTGGTTCGGATTCATCTCGAAGAAGACGTAGCAAAGAGTTTCCATTTCGAGAACAACACAGGCATTGATTTCAATCGCGCGGGCACGCCGTTGATGGAGATCGTGACGCAGCCGGAAATCAATTCGCCCGAGGAAGCGTTCGCGTTCTTGAGTGCGTTGAAACAGATCCTGATGTATGGCGCCGTCAGTGATGCTGATATGGAGAAGGGGCAACTCCGCTGTGATTGCAATGTTTCAGTGCGCCCCGAAGACCAAACGGAACTCGGAGCGAAAATCGAACTCAAGAATTTGAACTCCATTAGCGGTGTCCGGCGCGCTCTTGGGTACGAGATCCGTCGTCAGACGAACATTCTGGATGGCGGTGGACAGATGCAGCAGGAGACGCGCGGCTGGGATGATGCCACGGGTGAAACATTTCTCATGCGAACTAAAGAATTCGCGCACGATTACCGGTATTTTCCTGATCCGGATCTCGCCCCGGTGAAAACGGATGTCCTGGTAGCTGAGGTGAGGAAGCGCGTACCGGAGTTACCAAAGGCGAAGCGCGCACGATTCGTCGAACAATATCAGGTGAGCCCGTACGATGCTGCCGTGCTGGCGAACGATCTCGAGTTAGCTGGATATTTTGAGGCTGCTGCCAAAGGCTCCAAAAAGCCGAAAAACATAGCGAATTGGATTCTAAACGATTTACAAAACGCGCTCAGCGCCGCTGGCAAGGAGATAAACCATTGTCCGATTCAACCCGAAAAACTGGATGAATTTGTAGAGTTGATCGACAGCGGAAAAATCAGCGGCAAACAAGGCAAGGAAGTTTTCGCGGAAATGTTCGCGACCGGAAAAACCGCAAACGCGATCGTAAAAGAAAAAGGCATTGAACAACTCAGCGATATTAACGCCATTGACGCTCTGGCTGACGAAGTGATCGTAGCTAATCCAAAACCGGTAGCGGATTTTCGAGCAGGCAACGTCGCATCACTAAATTTTCTCAAGGGTCAGGTAATTAAATTATCCAAAGGCAAAGCCAATCCGCAGATTGTCGGTCAGATCTTGGAACGAAAACTGAAGTAGCGCATGCCTCCGGCTTACGCCCAAGGGCGAATCCCCCGTAGTGCACTTGCGCCCAAGTCTCGCAAGCGAGACGCTCGCGCTACCATGAAAATTCTAATTGCTCCCGATAAATTTAAAGGTGCCCTAAACGCGCGGGACGCCGCGCAAAACATTGCGATGGGGCTGCTTGATGTGCTGCCGGATGCGCAGATCGAAATCGTCCCGATGGCTGACGGCGGGGAGGGGACGGCTGAAGCGATATGCGATGCGCGCGGTTGCTCCTGGCGAGAATGCAAAGCACGCGATCCGTTCGGGCGCGAGATTATCGCGCGCTACGGATGGATCGACCACGACAAACTAGCGATCATGGAGATAAGCGAAGCCGCCGGCATGCGGCGTCTTTCCGAAGATGAACGCAACCCGACCCGTGCCACTACATTCGGCGTCGGCGAAATGATCTTGGACGCTACCAACGACGGAGCGAAGGAAATCATCATCGGGCTGGGTGGCAGCGCGACAAACGATGGCGGCTTTGGAATGGCGTGCGCATTGGGATTCCAATTTGGATTTGAGCATGAGCAGGAGCGGGGGAAGGTGCGTCTCAGTGATTTGGTCGAGCTCAAAGGAATTCGGCGGCCGACCGATTTGGTTTTGCCGAGAATCATTGCGGCGGTGGACGTGAAAAATCCGTTGCTGGGGAAAAATGGTGCGACGCGAGTGTTTGGTCCCCAGAAAGGAGCGAGCAAGCAAGACCTCGATAGTTTAGAACGCGCGCTGATGAAGCTGGCGGACGTCGTAACCACAGAATTCGGGTTCGATCATCGGAACCAGCCGGGTGCGGGGGCCGCAGGTGGCCTCGGCTTTGGTCTACTAAGCTTTTGCGGCGCGATAATCCGACCGGGATTCGAAGTTGTTGCAGAAGCGGTCGGTCTTGAGTCGAAGATGAGAGATACGGACCTGGTGATTACAGGAGAGGGGAGTCTTGATCGGCAGACCCTCGAAGGGAAAACGCCGGCCGGCGTTGCCCGATTAGCGCGGAACCTTCACAAGCCGGTGTTCGCAATCGTTGGTCGCGCCACTCAAGATCCAGAGCTTGGCGAACTGTTCGATGGTATTTACCAAAACGCGCGCCCAGGAATGAGCCAGCAGGAAAACATGAAACGCGCAGCCGAATTCTTGCGCGAAAACGCGCGCGACTTGGCAGACACATTCGGCGTCGGTCTGTAACCATCGTGGTGGCGTCGCGGTGTTGCAAATTGTAGCGCGTCTGTGTCAGACGACAGGGTTCGAGACGTTTCCAAGCTCAAACGCCGGCTTGAGTTCCGGGACTTCCGAGAATAAAAAAGCAGGCAGCGAGAGCGATTGAAACTGTAAAGGAGTTGCTCGTCGCTTTCGAAATTGTAGGACGCGCCTGTGTTAGACGCCCTCTCAAGTTTATTTCTTTGCGTTCCTCGGATCGTCCGCTGGATTGACGTAGTTGATCTGCCACGGGCCGATTCCATGAAGTTGAATTACTGTTTCAACTTCAGACCAACCGGCGTGTTTCATGCCGGCTGGCCAGTAACCGAACGAGCCGGCTGGAAGTTCCTTTGCACTACTCCGATCGAGTGATTCTCCGGTTGCGAGATAAAGAGCACCGGAAATCACGGTGACACGCTCCGTTTTTGGATGGGTATGCGCCGCAATGTGATAGCCGGCAGGAAACTGGAAACGCACCACGAAGGGACCTTCCCTGGTCGGATCGCCCTCAAGTACAGCCATCTTCGCGCCGGCAGGTATCGCGGACGGCCCTGGTTTCCATTCAATCGATGTCGGCGGATACAGATGCATCTCGGGAGATTGCATCTCGTCGGCAGTCAAACGTGTTTGTGAAAAGGTCACGCATAAGAGCATGACTAGTGAGAGACTTAAGATGTTTTTCATAAGCGGATTGTTCGTTCAGTAGCGCGAGATTTGTCAGGAAAATTCGCGGTATTCCTTCGCACTTTCGACATAGCTCCACGCCCACCTGGCGATATCTTTTTGCTCATCGAGTGTCAGTTCCCGGCGAATTTTCGCCGGCGAACCGAGGACGAGTGATCCGGGCGGGATTTTCGTTCCCATCGTAACCAGTGCGTTTGCGCCGATGATCGAACGCGCGCCAACTTCCACATCGTCGAGAATGACCGCACCCATCCCGACGAGTACTTCATTGTCGATCTTGCACGCGTGAACAACCGCAGTGTGGCCGACAGTGACTAGTTCGCCCAGAATTGTTGGATAACCGGTGTCGACGTGAATGACAGCGTTGTCCTGAACGTTCGAGCGCGGACCGATGATGATGCGGTTAATATCACCTCGCAGGACAGCGCCATACCATACGCTCGATTCTTCTTCCAAAATAACATCCCCGAGCACGGTTGCGCCCGGGACCACCCATGCGCTGGAATGAATCGTGGGACCTTTTTTTAAACGCGCGGCAATCCCAGGGTGTCCAGTCGGCAGTGAATCTGGCTCAGGATGCATGGAATGTTTGATGTTCGGCGTTTGACGTTTGATTTGCAACCGGCGCCCGCTGCTATCGCGTTATGAGAGAATCGGAATTTTCTTTATCCCGGGACTTGGGCGATCATACGCGCCAGATGCCCGAGCTCCCTCCCGAACAGGTTACGCCGTTCGTGTTCTCCGATCCCAGCGGGAAACGCTGGCCCCGGCTGCGCCTCATTCTGCTCATCGGCGGTTTGCTGTTCTTCATCGCAGTGGTGCTTTTCGTTCAGACCCTCTTTGTCACCCCAAAAATGAACGTCCCGTTTTCGTTGCGACAATTGAAAGGGCAATTGCGAGCGTTACAACGCGAGAATCCGGCGGGCCAGGTTTCTCCGGCCTCGTTGTTATGGCAGAAATTCAGTGCGACGCGCCAGGCCGCAAAAAAACTTGCCGGCACAGGGCCAATTCCTTCGCCACACCCTCGCAAGAAAGCGCCTGATAATGAAGTGCGACTCGCATTCTATGTAAACGACGATCCGGACAGCTACGCCTCGCTCCAGCAACATGCGGGACAGATTACACATGTTTGCCCGGAATGGATGACGGTGGTTGATGGCATGGGCAATCTGCAAATTGATTCCGATGCTCGTGTGTCAAAGCTTGCGGCAAGCAAGGGGATTGCGCTGATGCCGCTGTTAACGAATCTCGTCGGCGACACATGGCAGCCCGAAGCGATTGAGAATCTTGCGCATGGACCGGCGCAACGACGGGACCGTTTTATCCAGGACGTGCTGGGCGTGTTGCGCAACGCCAAGGCTGCCGGCGTTGTTGTCGATTGGCAACAAATCGATCCTGTTTACAAAAAGGATCTGACCGCATTCATCGACAAGTTTGCGGACGCGCTGCACGACGATAACAAAGAGCTTTGGTTATGTGTTCAGCCGGGGCAGGAGCTGGATTACATCGATATCGATGCGCTCAGTGACAACATCGATCGTTTCGTCGCGATGTTATTCGATGAAACGTCGGAGACGGATCCGCCGGGACCGTTGGCGTCCCGCTCCTGGTTTGAAGGGTGGCTGCATGTGTTGCTGGATGGTTCTGATAGCAGGCAATGGATCATCGCCATTGGCAGCTACGGGTATGACTGGCCCATCGGCGGTAAGAAAGCGGAGCTGATCAGTTTTTCGGAGGCGATGAGCCGCGCGAACGACGCAGAGATCGGGAGCGTTCAAGTCCAGGGGCCAAGTTACAGTCCGTATTTTTATTTTCAGGACGAAGACACGGAACATGGAGTCTGGTTCCTCGACGCGATTACATTTCTGAACCAATTGCGCGAGGTGCGCGGTGAGAAGGCCGGCGGGTTCGCACTCTATCGCCTCGGCAGCGAAGACCAGGCGATCTGGGACGCGCTAAACGTGCCGCGCGATTTCAAGTTCGATGATCAAACGCGCCAGGCGTTGGAACTGATAAAATCGACGGACACGATTACAGACGTCGGCGACGGCGAAATTGTGACTGTGGACGAAGATCGCACTGACGGTACACGCAAGCTGGCCGTCGATGCAGACGGCTATCTCACTGCGAGCTATGTGAAGTTTGCAGAATTTCCGACGCTTTACCATCAGGGTGCGGGCGGCGAGCACCAGGTCGCAATCACTTTTGATGACGGTCCTGATCCGCGATGGACGCCGAAAGTTTTAGACATTCTCAAAGCAGCAAACGTAAAGGCCACGTTTTTCGTCGTCGGAGTAAACGCAGAACGTTATCCGTCGCTTGTTCGTCGAATCGTCAACGAAGGACACGAGATCGGGAACCATACCTATTATCATCCGAACCTGGCGCTTTGCTGGCCGGAACATATTCGCCTGGAGCTGAACGCCACGCAGCTGTTACTCGAAACGATTACCGGTCGCGCGACGACGTTATTTCGCCCGCCCTACAACGCCGATACCGGCCCGACGGGGCTGAGTGAACTTGCTCCGCTGAAAATTGCGGAAGATCTTAATTATCTCGTTGTTCTTGAGAACATTGACCCGCAAGACTGGGCGAAGCCTGGAGCAGACATTATCCTTCGCAGAATCAAGCAACAAAGACACGATGGCAGCGTGATTTTGCTTCACGATGCCGGTGGCGACCGCTCGCAAACAGTGGAAGCGCTTCCAAACATTTTGGATTGGCTGCACACGCGCGGCGATACCGTCGTCCCGTTGAGTACGTTGCTCGGAACAACACGTGATGCAGTGATGCCGCCCGTTCAGGGCAATGGTCAGTCGCTCACGCGGATTGTTAGCAGCGCCGGGTTCCGTATTTACCACAGCATCGAAACATTTCTTTGGGCGTTCATGATTGTGGCGACGGCGCTCGTCGTTGTTCGGACGTTGATTGTCATTTGGCTGGCAGCTCGTTTCCGGCGGCTACCAAGAGCAACCTTCGCGGAGCCGATCAGCGTTGTGATCGCCGCTTACAACGAAGAGAAATTAATCGCCGAGACCTTGCGCGCGCTTCTGACCACAGATTACAAAGGCGAATTAGAAGTGGTCGTCATTGACGATGGTTCAACCGACCGTACTGCTGCGGAAATTGAGCGCGTAGCGGAGAAGGAACCGCGGATTCGTTTATTTCAACAGGAAAATCGTGGCAAAGCGCGCGCGCTCCAGCGCGGTCTGGCCGCCGCGCACAACGGAGTCGTGGTTTTCATCGATGCCGACACGCAATGTCAACGCGATACGCTGCCGCGTTTGCTCGAGCCGCTTTCGGACGAGCGCATCGGCGCGGTGTCAGGTCACGCCAAGGTGGGCAATTTGCGCACCTTTATCGCGCGTTGTCAGGCGCTGGAATATACCTGCGGCTTCAATCTCGATCGGCGCGCTTATAACCAATGGGAGTGCATTACAGTTGTGCCCGGGGCGATCAGCGCAGTTCGGAAGGATGCGATTGACGACGCCGGCGGCCTCAGTTTGGAAACGCTCGCTGAAGATACCGATCTCACGCTTTCGCTACACCGGCGTCGCCAGCGCATCGTATATGTCCCTGAGGCGATCGCGTGGACTGAAGCACCGGAGACAGTAGCCACACTCGCGCGGCAACGTTCGCGTTGGGCGTATGGTACGCTGCAGTGTCTCTGGAAACACCGCGACATGGTGTTCAACTTGAACTATCGCGCGCTCGGCTGGTTCAGTTTGCCCAACATCTGGTTTTTCCAAATCATTCTCGTTGCGGTCACTCCGATGGTTGATCTGTTCCTGCTGGCGTCGTTGCCATTCGGCGTCTGGAGTGCCGTGCTGCCGTTCATCGTAATTTTCCTGGCGATGGATGTGCTCCTCGCCACGCTCGCATGCATGCTTGAGCGCGAGCCAATCGTACGTGCATGGCGTATTCTGCCGATGCGGGTGATTTATCGCCCGATGCTCAGTTACTGCGTCTGGAAAGCAATCCTGCGCGCCATCAAAGGCGCCTGGGTCAGCTGGGGCAAACTCGAACGCACCGCCAGTGTACCTGTCAGGGCCTGATTCGACGTTGGGCGTTGGACGCCTGCTCGCGATTTGTCCGGAGCCGAGAGTTCGACGTTCCTTTCGGTCTCTAATCCAATGGGCTTTTGACGCCGATGCCCGGTTTGTTGAGCACGTGCGTATAGATCATCGTTGTGGAAACGTCCTTATGACCCAACAGTTCCTGCACTGTTCGAATATCATAACCGTTTTCGAGAAGGTGTGTTGCGAATGAATGTCGCAACGTGTGGCAACTTGCCGGCTTCTCGAGGCCGGCGGCGTGCACCGCGTTTTTGATTGCGTTCTGCAGCGACTTCTCGAGCACATGATGTCGGCGCACTTGTCCGGTGAGGGGATCAACTGATCGCTTGGAGGCAGGAAACACGTATTGCCACATCCATGAACGCGCTGCATTGGGGTATTTGCGTTCCAGCGCATCCGGCAGATAAACCGAGCCAAACCCAAGCGCCCGATCCCGCTCGTGCATGGCGCGGACGTGATCGAGATGCTCGCGCAGCGGTCCGCGCAGACGGCCGGGCAACATCGTAACCCGTTCTTTCATTCCTTTGCCATCACGCACGATGACGCGGCCGTAGCCGAAATCGATGTCCTTTACCCGCAAGCGCAACGCTTCGAGCAAACGCAAACCGCTGCCATAAATGAGATCGGCAATGAGTCGGTACGGCGGCGATACATGTGCCAGCAACGCGCGCATCTCCGCGCGCGTGAGCACCACCGGGACGCGCGGCAGCCGCGGGGCGCGCAAGGCAGCATCGAGACTGCCCAGTTTGCGTTCAAAGAATTGCTGATACAAAAACAACAACGCGCTCAATGCCTGATTCTGGGTGGACGCGGCTACGTGATGCTGCGCCGTGAGGTTGGTGAGGAAATCGGTAATCTCCCTCTCACCCAGTTCGCGCGGATGACGTTTGCGGTGGAAAAGAATGAAACGGCGGATCCAATCCAGATAAGCCTGCTCGGTGCGCAAGCTGTACCGGCGCGCGCGCATGAACATCCGCACCTGTTCAAGCAATTTGGGCTTGCTCGCTGCAGGAGGAAACGATTGAGTAGCCATCGGTTGTTAAATGGCTCAGTCTACGACATTATGTCTTGCTCATTCAACCCCGAATTAGACGAAGAATTGTTCGTGACCTATCACGAATGTCCGTCTACTTCTCGTTAGGTCTATGCGCGCAGCCGTTTGGGCAGCATCCGTCGTGATCGCACTATCGAGCTGCAAGACGCTCCCGAAGGGGCTAAAGGACTATCCATCGGTCAGCTGCTACGACACAAACGGTGACGGCGTCGTTGATTACGAACTTCACCACCCAATGAAGCACGGTGATATTGAGTGGGCGCTGGTAGACGAAAACTTCGATGGATACTACGATTACAGCATCCTCTATGGTGACACGATCGGCATTAAGGAGCCCGTTCACATATCAGTCCCCCACGGTATTCACTTCACCAAATACCCGATGGAGAAATCCAAGCGTGCTAAACCACCAGAGACCTAACAAATCGCTCGAGCCAACCG
>DATDFM010000245.1:0-2084 GCA_036522635.1 Candidatus Udaeobacter sp.
GTCGTTTTGGCCGACGAAGAACAGGAATCGTCAAAAGTGACGCGCAAGGTCTGTAAGCCGGAACCAATGAACGCTTTGCCGGTGGGCCAATCAACACCGATCGACGGTTCGCCGGCAGTAGTACCCAGTCCATCTGGCGCAGCATAGTTTTGATAGCGTGGCACGCCTGGAACGGGAGGCGGCGGAGTTGGGAAGGGTGGGGCTCCAGCCACAGTTGATAAGGTCACTGTCGCGTTGTAGGTATCGCCGCCGGTGGCCGTAGTGTTCACATCGAACGGCAGCACGCGGATTTTGTAACTGCCACTCCTAACGCTGACGCTGACATTCTCCGGGTTTGCCGAAGTAGCTCCCGAACTGCCGGAAACCAGGTTTCCGTTCGCGTCATAAACAAAGACGTCGAAGTCGTTATGCGCACTCGTAGGCGTGGCTCTGTCGGTCCACGAGACAGTTACGTTGAAGAAGTAGCTGTTCGGGTCGCCGGTAGGTAGCGAAATCGCGAGTGCGAAGTCGTCACACGGCGTGACTGGCGTACAAGTAATGGTTGCGCTATCGGCGATACCGGTTTCATTAATGCCGAGGAACGGGCCGCCGGTGTAAGTCACAACCGGGCTGGCCGGCGAGACTGTGCCGCCGGTTGGTGACGCAGCCAAAGCCGAGCTACCAAGGAAATTCGACACATCACTTCCGACAACCAGCGCACCTACTACTGCGATAAGTACCGATGAAAGCAGAACAAGGCGTGATTTTTGAAAAGAATTGATGAATTTCATGAGGAGCTCCTTTGGCTAATCTATAAATTTATAGACCGGTATCTGCGACAGTGTCGGGGGGCTGTTCGGGCCACTAAATCACCTTGGAACGGGAGGACCAAAGATTATCACTGTGAGATGATCGGCACTCTTATATTTTGCCTGTAAAAGTCTTGTCAAATGCTTGCCTGATAGCTGCATACATGAAGACTCCACGGGGCAAGCCCGTGGTATCTTAAAGTTTTGGTGATTAGCGAGGACGAGAGACATGACAAAATCAATGCCTGCCATTTTCTTTGGGCACGGCAACCCGATGAACGCGCTACAGAGTAACGCTTGGACCAAAGCATGGGCGGGTATCGGCAACAGTATTCCGAAACCGAAGTCGATTGTCTGCGTCTCCGCACATTGGTACTTGTCCGCGACGTTGGTTACTGCGCAGGAGCGACCGCGCACGGTTCACGACTTCGGTGGGTTTCCGCGCGAGCTTTATGAGGTCACGTACCCGGCGCCTGGCGACGCGGAGCTTGCGAATCGAGTAATAGATTTGCTTGCGCCAGTCTCTGTGGAACTAGATACCGGATGGGGTTTAGATCACGGGACCTGGTCCGTGCTGTGCCATGTTTTTCCTGAAGCGGATGTCCCTGTTATACAACTCAGTATCGATGACACGCAGCCGGCGGAGTTCCACTACGAAACTGCAAAGCGACTCTCCAGCTTGCGCGATGAAGAGGTGCTCATTATTGGAAGCGGGAACCTCGTACATAACCTGCACGCCTATGCGTGGGGTCGTCAGCAGGCCGCTCCGCTCGATTGGGCCGTGCGCTTTGAAGAACGAGCCCGTGAACTATTGCTGACCGGCGCACACGATCCTCTCATTGCTTATGAGACGTTAGGACGTGACGCGCTTTTGTCGATTCCCACGCCTGACCACTATTTGCCCCTGCTGTACGTCATCGCTCAACTGAGACAAGGCGAACAGATCAGCTTCCCAGTCGAAGGCTTCGACGGTGGATCGGTCTCTATGCTCTCAGTCCAAATCGGCTGAAGGGTGCTTTGTGCGAATCGCCCTGGGATCGAGACTCAGAACGTGAAAACACCTGCCCTCGGCCCGTGATAACACGGTTTCGAAGCGACCGAATTCAACTTACCCTGATAACCGTGAATGGCTTTGAACAAAAAATGATCCAGCGCGAATGAGGAGAATATAGATGTCGACTGCTTTAGGAGTTGAAATGAAAACAACGCTGCTGCCAATGGTTGCGGACAAAGATGTGCAGAGAGTTGCGGACGCCTTATCAAATGTATCGGCGGACACATTCATCTTGTATTTAA
>DATDFM010000246.1:0-17430 GCA_036522635.1 Candidatus Udaeobacter sp.
CGTCTCACCGATAGCGACCCCGTTAGCTCTCGATCCCGGCGGGTTGTCTGGCAGACCCGCTATGTACGCATCATAGATTGGTTGCAACGTCGGTTGCTGTGAAGGAAACAGACCTGGAAGATTAACGAATCCGACGAGTACGCGGTAGGCAGCGGTCGCGGCGGCCGCTTCCTTCGAGTCTGTTGGATTCGAAGGAGGCTCTGGAAGGTACGGCTGATAACTACGATCGATTGCGTTGACTGCATCATACACTGCACCCTGCACCATCGCGAAGCTCAACGCTGACGCTGGAGGCGGTTGCCCCGCCGTCAGGACGATTGCGTTCGACGCAATCAGATTCCAGTCAGTGATGGTATTTGCGCGCGCGATCGTTGCCGACGCGAGCGCGACAAGTACTCCTACGATTAGAAGTGGCAGGATTCGTATTTTTTTGAATTGCGTTAATGGATTCATCTGTTGTTCCTTTCTTTGGTTTCGTTGTTGGCTTTCATCTCGGTAAGGCGCGAAAGAGCGATCAAAGTGATCATCTGAATTGAGAATTTTTTGGAGAACGCTTGCAGACCGCGTCCACCATTCTTAGAAACAAGATTCCCTAACGCGTGCTGCACAGAAGCTTAGCCTTTTCGCGACTTTCTGTGGCCGCCCGGTTCTAGGACCAATAGGCGCGAAACTTTTCCTACGGCGGCTAACGGGACGCTCAAAGTGGTCATCTGAATTAAGATTTTTTTGGAGACGGTTTCTGCGTGCAGGAACTATGTGGGCTTAGTAGTGTAGAAGAGCGGGTTATGGATACGCCTTCGGTCTCTCAGCAGAGAGTGACCGAGCTCCTCGCGCGATGGAGTCACGGCGACGATGCCGCTCTGGCCGAATTAACTCCACTCGTTTACGAGGAACTGCGGCGCCTTGCCCATCGCCAGATGAACGCAGAACGTCCCGGCCACACACTGCAAACGACGGCGTTGGTCAACGAGGCCTATCTGCGCCTGGCCGATCAAACCAACCCACGGTGGCAGAATCGAGCGCACTTCTTTGCGGTGGCCGCTCAAGCGATGCGCCGGATCCTGGTTAGCTACGCCAGGAGTCAGCGATCCCAAAAGCGCGGTGGCGGCGCACTCAAGGTGGAATTGGACCAAGCCGCATTGGTTTCACCCGAGGAATCGAAGGAAATTGTCGATCTGCACGAGGCACTGGAACGATTGGCCACACTCGACTCGAGAAAAGCTCAAGTCGTCGAGCTAAAATATTTTGGCGGGCTCAACTACGACGAAATGGCAGAGGTGCTCAGGACCTCAACTATCACGGTGAGGCGCGATTGGAGATTTGCCAAGGCATGGTTGTACACGGAATTGCACGACACGGATTGACACGAATTTCACTAATTCACGCGAACGAGCCGAAGGTTTATGAAAATTTGTGATCATTTGTGCAATTCGTATCGCGCTTTCCTTTGTGTAATTCGTGTCTATGACGCCATCGCGGTTCCAAACGATTGAGGAAATCTTTCTCGCAGCGCTGGAACAAAAACCGGACCAGCTCAGCGCATTCTTAGACAGGGCGTGCAACGGCGATGCGGTCTTGCGGCACGAAGTTGAAGCTCTGCTGTCCTCAGACCAACGAGCAGGCCATTTTATCGAAGGGTCAACTGTTGGTCTGGCGACCAAGATTATTGAAAACAGCGAAGCGCATTCGCTCGTCGGTCAAACGATTGGTCATTACAAAATTTCTGAATCGATCGGCACTGGCGGAATGGGCGAAGTTTATCTTGCGACTGACATTGTCGCGGGCCGAAAAGCTGCGCTCAAACTCCTGCCCTTGCGTTTTACCAACGACGCTGAACGCCTGAAGCGGTTCCAGCAAGAAGCGCACGCCGTCGTTGGGCTAAATCATCCAAATATTCTGACCGTTTACGAGATAGGGGAGGATCACTCGATTCATTACATTGCCAGCGAACTGATCGAAGGCGAGACACTGCGCGATCGTCTGGCGCGCGGACGAATGGAGGTCGGGGAAGCTGTTGACGTCGCGATCCAAGTGGCGAGTGCACTCGCCGCCGCGCAGCAGGCCGGAATCGTTCATCGCGACATCAAACCGGATAACATCATGCTTCGGCCGGATGGGTACGTGAAAGTGCTCGACTTTGGGATTGCAAAGCTTGCCGAGCGGGAGCTGCCAACATCGATGCCGCAAGACGAAGCGTTGTTGCTGGTTGAAACCAATCTAGGCTCGGTGCTGGGAACAGTTCGTTATATGTCGCCCGAGCAAGCGCGAGGCGGGCACGTCGATAAGACTACGGACATCTGGAGTCTCGGCGTGGTGCTTTACGAAATGGTAACGGGCCATCCGCCATTCCGGGGTGACACACCAAAAGAGGTGATGTCGTCGATTCTCGAGAACGAGCCGCTGCCGGTCACGCGTTACATCGCCCGCGCGCCTGCCGAGCTTCAGCAGATCATCACTAAAACGCTACGCAAGGATCCCGCGCAACGATATCACAGCGCGTACGAACTGCTTCACGCGCTCAAAGAACTGCGGCGGAAACTGGAATTCAAATTGCAACGCGCTGCTGCTCCTTTATGGCTGCGCTGGGCACGATCACCAATAGCTCTGGTGGTTATGTTGTTAGCGGCGGCTCTGGTGCTGACATTTCCATTCTTTCGTCCTCGAAACCTTACCACGAGCCCACCACCCGATAAAAGCATCGCCGTGCTGCCATTTGAAAATCTAGGTGATGATAAAGAGCACGCCTACTTTGCCGATGGCGTCCAAGACGACATCTTGACCAAGCTGGCGAAAATCGCCGATCTCAAAGTGATCAGCCAGACCAGCGTGATGGACTACCGCGGCAAACGAAATCTCCGTCGGATAGGAAATGATCTGCGAGTATCACATGTTCTGGAAGGCAGCGTCCGCCGCAGCGGCACGCATCTTCGTCTGAACGCGCAGTTGATCGACACGCGCACGGACACGCACGTCTGGGCCGAGCAATACGACCGCGATTTGGATGATTTGTTCGCCATCCAAAGTGAGATCGCGCAAAAAGTCGCCGAACGACTGAACGCCAAAGTCACGTCTGCTGAGAGACTGGCGATTGAGGAAAAGCCAACCACCGATCTCGTCGCTTTCGAGCTCTATTCGCGGGCCGGTGATCTTTTGGGACTTAGCTCGCAGGGGGGATGGGCGGACATCTTCAAGGCAATCGATCTACTGAACCAGGCCGTGGCACGTGACCCATCGTTTCTTAAAGCCTATTGCCTACTCGTCGTGGCTCATGACGTGCTTTACTCCTTTAACCTTGATCATACTCCTTCGCGCTTGGCGTTAGCGGAAGCAGCCGTCCGGGAAGCATTTCGTATCCGTCCAAATGCTGGCGAAGCGCACTGGGCACGAGCCTTCCATCTTGATAATGGATACCTCGATTTCGATGGCGCTCTGGCTGAATTGGAAGTTGCACGCCGGAGCTTGCCAAATGATCCCCACGTATTCAAACAGATGGGTGCCATCCAAAGGCGTCAGGGACGCTGGGAAGAATCCACTCGAAACCTCGAGCGGGCAATTGAGCTCGACCCGCGCGACGTTAGAATCCTCGTCGACACCGGAGGTAGTTACGGAATGTTCCGGCGTTATGCTGAACAAAAATCCAAGTTAGATCGCGCGCTGACTGTCGAGCCAAACAATCTCGAAGTAAAGGCACAGCGCGCATTCGTGGAACTGGATTGGAAAGCTGATACAAGACCGTTGCATCAACTGATCGATGAAATCCGGGCGACCAATCCGCCTGCTATGCCGATGATCGCCGATCGGTGGCTATATTGCGCGCTTGCCGAACGCGACCTCACTGCCGCCAAAGACGCCTTGCTCTTGGGCGAACGCCCGTTAGACACCGAGAGTATTCATTTCCCGCGTCCTTTCGTCGAAGGCGTTATCGCCCACATAACAAACGATGAACACAAGGCGCAATTGGCTTTTGCTGCTGCACGCGCGGAGCAGGAGAAAACTGTAAACGCTCAACCAGATTACGCCCAGGCATGGTGCGTACTCGGTGTAATCGATGCCGCTCTGGGCCGGAAGGAGGAAGCACTGCGAGAAAGCCGGCGCGCGGTTGAGCTTCTTCCGGTGGACAAGGACTCAATCGATGGCTTGGTCATGATCAAGTATTTGGCGATGAGTGCTGCCTGGGTTGGCGACAAAGATCTCGCCTGCGAACAGCTTGCGACTGCCGTCCGTTATCCCTTTAGCGGTGGCGAGCTCAGCTATGGCGAATTAAAACTGATGCCGTGGTGGGATTCGTTGCGCGGCGATTCGCGCTTTGAGAAAATCCTGGAGGAGGCGAAGAACCCAGTCACGCTGACGACGACCTTACCACCACAGAAAAGCATAGCCGTGTTGCCGTTTGAAAATCTCAGCAAAGACGAAGAAAACGCATTTTTCGCAGGCGGCGTGCAGGACGAAATTCTCAATGATCTCGCCAAGATTGCCGATTTGAAAGTCATCAGCCGGACCAGCGTGATGCAATACAAAAGCGGCCCGGAACGCAACCTTCACGAGATCGCAAAAGCTTTGGGTGTCTCGTATGTAGTGGAAGGCAGTGTTCAACCTGCGGGCGAGCGAGTTCGCGTGAGTGCGCAGCTAATCGATGCGCGCAATGACACGCAACTTTGGTCGGAGCATTACGATCGCGATGTGGCTGATGTGTTTGCAGTTCAGACTGAGATCGCCAAGCAAATCGCCGAGCAACTTAAGGCGAATCTCTCATCCGAAGAAAAGACCGCGATCGCGGAACGGCCGACTGCCGATGTTGTGGCCTACGCCTACTATACTAAAGGCAAAGAAATCGACATCTACGGAGATTGGGAGGCTGGGGAAAACGAAAAAAAAGCGAATCAAAAAGTGGAACTGCTCGAAAAAGCCACGCAGCGCGATCCGAACTTCGCCTTGGCATATTGCGAACTCGCGAAAGCCCAGCTCGATATTGAGAACTTCGAATTAGCAAAAAAAGCGGCCGAAACGGCGTTGCAAATGCGCCCTGACTTGGTTGAGCCTCATTTAGCGCTCGCCCGGTATTACTGGCTCGCTCCCGACTCTAATATTGGTGTTGCCAGAGAGGTCGCCTACGACCGGGCACGCGATGAGTTGGCGATCGTTCGCCGGATGTCGCCAAATAATGTCGAAGCCCTTCTGATCGATGCGACGATTGGTAGGCACCAAAATCGCTGGAACTCATCGCTCGCTAATCTCCAAAAGGCCAGCGAGCTGGACCCACGCAATGGTGAGGTCGCATTCCGTCTCGAGCAGCTTTATTTTGAAATGCGACGCTACTCTGACTTGGAACGATTCATAAGGAAACAGGCGCCGCCGCGCGCCGCACTAGAGGATCCTTTCAGTTGGCTACCGCAGGTGAAGCTAGCGCAGGGTGATCCGGTTGCAGCTCAATCTCTCCTGGAGCAAGTACCGCCGGAGTACAGTGCGGGCAGTTGGATTTGGGACCCACGATTCAAGACCGCCCTTTACCTGCGAGACTACGACGCGGCGAACCGGGTGATTGCTGCTACACCCGCGAAGTATGCGGATGACGCCTTCGGTGGACCTTCGGATTGGGCAGAGGGACTGGTTGCGCGTGCGCGCGGCGATAACCAGGAGGCGCTGGCAGGGTTTGCAGCCGCGCGTAAGAAGCTGGAAGCCAAACTCGGCGATAAGCCCAAGGATGTAGACTACTTCGCGGGCGTTGCGCCACTTGATGCCGGCCTTGGCCGAAAAGAAGAGGCGATCCGCGAGGCACAGCACGTGGTCGAGCTTGTGCCGATTACCAAGGACTCGCTGAATGGTCCCGGGAACATTGCAATTCTGGCGATGGTTTACGCGTGGACAGGCGAGCTCGACCGCGCCCTCGAACAACTCGAAAAAATTGCGACAATCCCAGGGAACCCGCTGACACCGACTTACGGCGATCTTCTGCTCAATCCGTGCTGGGATAATTTGCGCGGCGATCCGCGCTTCGACAAAATCGTTGCCGCAGCCAAGGCTGCTAGCAAATAGGTCGCGTCCAGAAAGGAGATCGTTCTGCGTTAGAGCCAGTCTGTGATCGCTCAAGTCGCGATCGAAAATGCGACGCCGCCTTCGGCTCCGCTCAGACAGGCGTCAAGCGATCCCGGAAGAACACAACTCTTTTAGGGAGTGACAGTCACCTGCCCAACCATAGACCGTGTCCCTTCTGGCTTCGCTAACCAAGAATGACTCCCGGCAGGGTCTGATCGATTGAGACGTACGAGCGCGCGGGCGAGTCGTTACATGTGAAACAAAAAGCTGCCACCCGCGTCGAAACATGACGGCTGATTGCCAAATGCTGCTGCTTTGTTGGGACGGGCGCCCTTTTTGGGGATTGTTGACCATCCGTGGCGCACGTCCGCTACTGCGGATTCGTTAGGTGTTGTTGCTACGGAGCGCTTCATGACCGGTGGCCGTGTTGAAGCTCGTGAGCGAGAGCGAGCTTTTCGGCTTCAGCCCGCGCGCTTTTAAAAGCGGACTCTGCGGCCGGCGTGTCTTGTCACAGCTCAGCCAGTAAACCTTCACGACAAGCGCGTGGGACCGACAAATCGGTGTCATCTTTACTGGAGAATCTGAAAGCTAAAATCGCCTTTCGTGACATGCGCATCGACTGACGCCACACCCCAGGCCACCTTGTAGGTTCCCGGTCCGAGCCGCGGCAGTGAAATCTGAAGAAGCGAACAACTGGAGCGATCTGAGTGCGTGTCTTTCTTGTCGACCTGTTTTCCGGTCGCATCGAAGACTTGGATACTGCTAAGCGCAGGCTCGATCGCCCCCGTGAACCAAATCCGCACCGCCGCTGGCGCAGAATGCATTTTGCCTCCGACAGCCGGATCGGCGTGCTCCAAAAAGACATGGGCGCTCACTCGCTCGTCCGGCAGAAGTACCAAAAGCCAGAAAAAAAGGATGCGAGAAAGCGAGTTCACTTGGCTCCTCCAAATGGAGGCCGACCCAAGCTGTGCGGAAAAAGGTCACCGAGGTAGAAATGTAGCTCCGCAATCGCTCCGCCCTCGGTCAACTTTCCCCGCCAGCCGGTAAAAATCGTCGAGCGGCCAAACCCGACTTCCATCACCGTCAGATCGGTGTTCTTGAGTGGTGTGCGACATGACCCCTTTCGCTTGCGCTCCACGTGGCAGACCGTCATACCAGTCTTTCTTTTGTTGCTATTCTTGTTAGGAAGCGCTGTCCACAAATCAATTCACTTAGGGAGTGACAGTCACCTGGCCAACCATGCCCATCTCATCATGCAATGCGCAGATGTAAGGGAAGACGCCAGGGTTCGGAAAAGTGACGCGGAAACGTGTCACGCCAAGTGGCGCCTGTGGCAGCCCGCGCCGTTCTTGTGGCGCTTGAATGATGAACCCCGAATGGGTGCTGTCAGAAGTTGAAGCGATGATGGCGTGCCGAGCTCCATCAGGATCGACCGTTACGTCGGGAGAAGGATTCTGAAGGTTCGCCGGCTCCTTGCCGAAGGTAATGGTATGCGGGAAGATTGGAGCCTGGTTATCCCATTCGACCGTTTGACCGGCACGGATCCGGATATTCTCGTGGGAGAAACGCACAGCCGCGACGGTTTCGCTGCCACCTGCCGTGCCTGTAATGTCTGTAATCCCTGCCGTGACTCCCAGTGGTGAGTTAGGAACCTGCAGAGGTTTCATTTTTGCCCCGTGTGAAAGCAATTCGTCGGTGCGACTCGCTGCTTGCTCGTCGTAGAACGCCTGAGTGTGGGGCAGCGGGTCGGTCATCGGGAGGACGTGAATCCGTCCATCCATATTTACATGGACCAGACAGGTCAGCTTGAAATTCCCGGCCACGGGGAAGATGACGGTAAAGGTCTGCCCCGTCACCATCGCGGCCGTGGTAACGCAAGTCGAACCATCGAAGATTGCAGGGTCACTTGAAAAGCCCGGGCACCCCACATTGAAATCAGGACGCACCTGGGCGGCCCTGAGAAAGGTCACGGTGTGCGTCTCGTCCGCCCGGAATGTCCAAGTGATTCTGTCTCCGGCGTGAATCCAGATTTCATTGGGTAGAAAAGCCAGAGCCTGAATTCCTTTTTCGTCGGTCTGCGCCCCGACAGTCGCGGTCCACTGCGCCTGCATCATCTCTGGAAGGATCAGAAGGGCTAGGAGCAAGGGCCAGAGGAACATGGCAGTAAGCCGAGTGCGCCCGGTTTTGTTTATGCCTGCGCTGGATGTAATCTCTTTCGTTTTGGTTTTCATAAGTTTGCCTTTGTTGTTATAAGCAAGAAAGAGTGATCAAAGTGATCATCTGAATTTTTGCGAGACGCTTCCGCGTGGAGAAACGTTTTGGGCCTATTAGTATGAAAAAGAGGTCATGAATACGCCTTCGGCCTCTCAGCAAAGAGTGACTAAACTACTGGCGCATTGGAGTCACGGGGACGATGGCGCTCTCGCGGAATTGACCCCGCTGGTCTATGAGGAACTGCGACGCCTCGCTCATCATCATATGAGCGGAGAACGTCCCGACCACACACTGCAAACCACCGCGCTGGTCAATGAGGCGTATCTGCGCTTGGCCGACCAAAGTAATCCACGCTGGCAGGATCGCGCCCACTTTTTCGCCGTAGCCGCCCGAGCGATGCGCCAAATCCTGATTAACTACGCCAAGAGTTATCGAGCCCAAAAGCGTGGCGGCGGCGCAATCAAAGCAGAGTTGGACGAAGCAGCAATTGTCTCGCCGGAACAATCGAGGGCAATTGTTGAATTGCATGAGGCTCTGGAGAGGCTGAGTACGCTCGACTCGAGAAAAGCCCGGGTGGTGGAGCTTAAATATTTTGCTGGACTCAATTATGACGAGATCGCTGAGGTCATGAAAATTTCAACCGTGACGGTTCGACGAGATTGGGTCTTCGCCAAGGCATGGCTATATGATGAATTGCATGACACGTTCTAGATGAAGTAAGCTCCTTGATGCTTGGGCAGTGGGTCAAATATGACGCCAGCGCGCTTACAAACGGTCGAGGAAATCTTTCACGCAGCGCTGGATCAAGAGCCGGATCAGACTAGCGCATTCCTGGACACGGCCTGCGAAGGTGATGAGCTGTTGCGGCGCAAAGTTGAATCGCTCCTCGCTTCGCATGAACGAGCGGTGGACTTCATCGAAACGTCAGCTGTCGGCATTACGACGAGGGTTGTTGAAAATGGGCAAGCTGAATTGCTCGTCGATCGCACGATCGGCCACTACAAGATTTCTAAACGGATCGGCACCGGTGGGATGGGCGAAGTCTATCTGGCCACTGACATCACAGCGGGTCGCAAAGCCGCGCTCAAACTGCTGCCCGAGCGCTTTACGGACGATGCAGAGCGCCTGAAGCGGTTTCAACAAGAAGCGCAGGCTCTAGTTGGGCTTAATCATCCGAACATCCTGACGGTCTACGAGATCGGCGAAGATCACTCAATTCATTACATTGCCAGTGAACTGATCGAAGGGGAGACGCTGCGTGAACGTCTGATGCACGGGCGAATGCAGTTGAGTGAAGCCGTTAACATCGCCATTCAGGTGGTCGGTGCGCTCGCCGCTGCCCACGAAACCGGCGTTGTCCATCGCGACATCAAACCGGAGAACATCATGCTCCGGCGGGATGGATACGTAAAAGTGCTCGACTTTGGAATTGCAAAGCTGGCGGAACAGGAGGTGCCGATAACGATACCGACAGACGACGCGCTGTTGATGGTTGAAACCAATCTTGGCTCGATTTTGGGAACGGTTCGTTACATGTCGCCGGAACAATCTCGCGGCGCACAGGTTGATAAGCGTACCGACGTTTGGAGTTTCGGCGTGGTGCTTTACGAAATGGTAACCTGGCAGCCGCCTTTCACTGGCGAAACGCCACGAGAGGTAATGACTTCGATTCTGGAGACGGAACCAGCGCCGCTCACGAGTTATGTCAGGCACGCTCCGGCCGAACTTCAGCAGATTATCAGCAAAACGCTGCGCAAAGAGCGCGCGGAACGGTATCAGAGCGCAGACGAAATGCTTGAGGCGCTCCAAAGTTTCCGGCGCAGCATGGAATTCAAGACTGCGTTGAAACGCTCCACGAGGGTTCCTTCATGGCTGCGGTGGACGCGGTCGCCTATAGCTCTGGCGCTCGGATTGTTAGTAGCTGCATTCGCCCTAGCGTTTCCATTCTACTGGAATCGAAATCCTACAAGGAGTTCAATTCCAGAGAAGAGCGTTGCGGTATTGCCGTTTGAGAATTTCAGCGACAACAAAGAAAACTCCTACTTCGGCGCCGCCGTTCAGGATGAAGTATTGGCCAACCTCGCAAAGGTCGCGGACCTGAAAGTGATCAGCCGCACATCGGTGATGCAGTATGAGAGCGATGCTGCGCGCAATCTGCGCGAGATCGGCCAGGCGCTCGGCGTTGCTCACGTCGTGGAAGGAAGCGTGCAACGCGTCGCCAATCGCGTTCGGGTCACCGCGCAGTTGATCGACGCGCGCACCGACGCGCATCTTTGGGCAGAAACTTACGATCGCGATGTCGCGGATGTGTTTGCGATTCAAAGTGAAATCGCCCAGGCAATCGCCAATCAGTTACAGGCGAAGCTTTCGCCGGCGGAGAAATCCGCTATCGAGGAACGTCCCACGAAAGATCTCGCCGCTTACGATCTCTACCTGCGAGCGGGCGTACTTTACTGGGGTGCTTGGAGTAACGGCGCGTACGCCGAGACGAGTTTTTTTGAGGCGGCAAGCCTGCTCAATCAAGCTGTCACACGTGACCCGGAATTTTTTCTAGCATATTGCGATCTGGCGCGCACGCACGACGCACTTTACTTCACCGGACAAGACCATACGCCCGCCCGTCTCGCGTTAGCCGACGCCGCCATTGCGGCCGCGGCACATCTACGGCCGAATTCTGATGAGCTCCATCTCTTGTTGGGGGAGCATCTCTACCACGGTTATCTCGATTACGACCACGCCCGCGCGGAACTTGCCCTCGCCCAGCGCACGCTACCCAACAACGAGGCGATTTTTTATTGGATGGCCCTTATCGATCGCCGCCAGGGCCGCTGGAGTGAGTCGGTGCGCAACTTTGAAAGAGCCATGGAGCTCGATCCTCGCCAGACGATTTACCTCGGAAACATTGCGCAGATTTATGAGCTCCAGCGTCGTTTTGCTGAAGCGGCCGCCACTGTGGATCGCGTGCTCAAGTTGCTGCCACAAGACCCAGGTGCCGATGAGTATGACAAGCGACGAACGCGGGTGGTGCGAGCCTCTATCGATCTCGGATGGCGAGCCGACCCGCGGCCTTTGCACGTAACCATCGAGGCGATCGTCACCGAGAATCCAGCCGCGGCTACGCAATTTCCTTACGAGTGGTTCAATCTCGCGCTGTGCGAGCATGACATCGCCACGGCCAACCGCGCTTTGGCCGCAATGAAACCCGGTGGATTGGGATCCGGCTACGGAGAAAGTTTTCCGCGCGCTTGGTTTGAAGGTCTGGCTGCGCGCGCTCGGGGCGACGAGGCGGCAGCGCGCGACGCCTTTGCATCTGCGCGCGTAGAAGCGGAGGCCACGGTGCGTGAGCAACCCGACTACGGGCCGAACCTCTGCGTGCTCGGAATGATTGATGCGGCGCTGGGGCGCAGGGAAGACGCCATTCGCGAAGGCCGGCGTGCGGCTGAGGTTCTGCCAGTGGCCAAGGACTCGCTAGCGGGAGCGACCATCATGGAATATCTCGGCATCATCTACGCGTGGACTGGAGAAAAGAACCTCGCCATCGACGAGGTGGCCGCGACTCTGCAGATTCCGAGTGATTTGAATTACGGTAAACTTCGTCTGCATCCTTTATGGGATCCGCTGCGAGGCGATCCGCGTTTCGAGAAACTCGTCGCCTCGCTCGCGCCGAAATCGCCTAACAAGTAACTCGTCGCGGCAGCCATAGCTGCCAGCAGATAGTTCGTCGCCCAGAAAGGAGGGCGTTCTGCTACGAGCGGAAGGCAGTTGTTCGGAAGAACTCTTGTTGTTTGCCGGGAAATTTGCTAAACCGCGGACTATTAACGAGAGGAGCTTGTCATTAAGCGCCCTTTAATCTGGTACGCCGGATGGAGCATAGCGGCAATGCACTTGTTCCCGACGCCGGTCACATTCGGTCAGATTGCCGAGGTTGAGCGAGTTATCGTCATTGGGTCCAACATTCCGAGCGCTGAAGAGACGGGCCCTAATCCGGTGGATACGTATCGAATCGCTTGCCACCATCAAAGGCCGCTTCTGGTACGTCCAGTTAAAGAAGAGGTTCTGACGGTATTTCATAAATCTTGTAGCCACCGGCTTATGGCCGGTCCGGCGCGCGGTGTGCTTTCAAGCTAGGAACACGGCCCGCAGGGCCGTGGCTACAGCGGCTGCAGTTCGAGAGATCTCTAGCTTTTCGTACCAAGCAATTGCCGTAGCACAAACGGCAAAATCCCACCGTGCCGGTAATAATCGATCTCGATCGGCGTATCGATCCGAAGGTTCACGGGTAACTTGCTTCTCTCGCCGTTCGTTTTTTCAATCTCCAGCGTGACCTGTTGTCCCGGCTTGATGGAGTCGGACAATCCTGTGATAGAAAACTTCTCCGAACCGTCGAGTCCGAGCGATTCGGCGTTTGTCCCATCGAGAAACTGCAACGGCAACACGCCCATTCCAACAAGATTGGAACGATGAATCCGCTCAAAGCTTGCTGCGATCACCGCCTTCACGCCTAACAAACGGGTGCCTTTCGCTGCCCAATCGCGCGATGAGCCTGTGCCGTATTCGTGACCCGCGAGAATGACTAACGGAGTCTTCGTCTCCGCGTATTTCACCGCCGCATCGAAGATCGATATGTGTTCGCTATTCGTTGAAGGCGGGGCGCCTTCAATGGCACGCGAGGGCGCGTGCGCTCCCCAGAATTTCGTTACGCCGCCTTCCGTTCCAGGCACCATCAGGTTTTTGATTCGCACATTCGCAAATGTGCCACGAGTCATCACCAGGTCGTTGCCGCGGCGGCTGCCGTAGCTGTTGAAATCGCGCGGCTGAATTCCGCGCGACATCAAATACTTCCCCGCGGGAGAACTCTCTTTGATTGCTCCCGCTGGCGAAATGTGATCGGTCGTGACTGTGTCGCCGAAAATCCCAAGCGCACGAGCGTCGCGGACTTCCGCGATGTGCCCGGGTTCCATCGAAAAGTTTTCGAAGAACGGCGGATCATGAATGTAATCGCTTTTCTCGTCCCACTCATAGATGTCGCCTGTGCTCGATAGAATTTCGTTCCATTTCGGATTTTGCTCCGCAAAATCACGATAAAATTTGCGGAATGTTTCAGGTGTGAGCGCCTTCTGCATCGTCTGTTGGATCTCGCTCAGAGTCGGCCAGAGATCGCGCAGGAAGGTCTCTTTCCCGTGCTTGTCTTTGCCAAGGGGATCGCGGGAAAGATCGATGTGCACTCGGCCGGCGATGGCAAAGGCCACAACCAGCGGCGGCGACATCAGGAAATTCGCTTTGATATGCTGATGCACGCGAGCTTCAAAATTCCGATTTCCCGAAAGAACCGAAGCTGCAACCAGATCGTGTTCGTGGATCGCCTTCTCGATGTTTGGATGCAACGGCCCGGAGTTGCCGATGCAAGTGGTGCAACCGTAACCGACGAGATTGAATCCGAGCTGGTCGAGATACTTTTGGAGCCCGGTTTTTTCCAGGTAATCGGAAACAACACGCGAACCGGGCGCGAGCGACGTTTTCACGCCAGGATCGACATGCAGACCGCGCTCGACTGCTTTTTTCGCCAACAATCCGGCGGCAATCATCACGCTCGGATTGCTTGTGTTTGTGCAGCTCGTAATTGCGGCGATCAGGACACTGCCGTGGCCGATGTGAGTGCGCCCACGTAGAAACACCTGGCTCGATTCAGCTTCGATTTCCTTTCCGGGATCAGGTGTCGGCCGGTTTGAAACCATCTCGAGCACGTTCATTGCTTCGCCGGGCCTGATTCCCTGCTCGTCTTTCGTATCGGTAGAAAACATCGCTCGGTCGCGCGGCGCGCTGCCATTCAATTCAACGGCGTGCTTTTCACGAAGATCGACCTGTGTCTTGCCGTAGCCGCCGTCGTGTACTGACTTTTCAAGAAGTTCGCGAAACTTTTTCCCGAGCTCCGGCAAATTGATCCGGTCCTGAGGCCTCTTCGGTCCGGCGACGCTCGGTTGCACGTCCGCCAGATCCAAATCGATGTTAACGCTGTAATCGATCTCGCCTTTTCGCGGCATGCCGAACATGTTCTGGGCGCGAAAATAATTTTCGAACGCAAGGCATACCTCCTCGTTGCGTCCCGTAGCCCGCAAATAGTTCACTGATTCGCGGTCAACCGGGAAAAAACCTATCGTCGCACCGTACTCCGGCGACATATTACCGATCGTGGCGCGATCAGGCACCGGCAGCGACGCCGCGCCCTCTCCGTAAAACTCGACGAATTTGCCGACTACTTTTTGCGCTCGCAGCAACTGTGTGATGTGTAAGACCAGATCGGTTGCGGTTACCCCTTCGTACAATTGTCCGGTCATGTGCACGCCCACCACTTCCGGGGTCAAAAAGTATACCGGCTGCCCCAGCATTCCGGCTTCTGCCTCAATTCCGCCGACGCCCCAACCAACTACACCAAGACCGTTGATCATGGTGGTGTGCGAATCTGTACCGACCAGCGTATCGGGGAAAAACAATTCCGACTTCTGACCTCTGACTTCCGACTTTTGGTTCAACACGCCTTTCGCGAGGTATTCCAAATTCACCTGATGCACGATTCCGATTCCCGGCGGAATGAGCTGGAAAGTTTTGAAAGCCTGCTGTCCCCACTTGAGGAATTGGTAACGTTCGCGGTTGCGCTTGAACTCCATATCCAGATTGAGTTCCAACGCGCGCGGTGAACCGAAGAAATCGACCTGAACAGAGTGATCCACGACCAGGTCGACCGGTACGAGCGGCTCGATGATCTTTGGGTCGCGTCCCAGCCGTTGTACAGCACTGCGCATAGCGGCGAGATCGACAATCAATGGAACCCCGGTGAAGTCCTGCAGCACAATGCGCGCGACAACGAATGGGATCTCCGCGTTCGCGGGTGATTTCGCGTTCCACTTCGCGAGCGCTTCGACATCTTTGCGCCGGACCTTTTCCCCGTCGCAGTTGCGCAGCACCGATTCGAGGACAATCCGGATGCTTACCGGCAAACGGGAAATGTTGCTGATTCCTTGTTCTTCCAGTGCCGGCAGGGAAAAAAAGAGTCCTTCCCGTCCGTTACCGGCATCGAATGTTTTTAAAGTCTTGAATTCGTCGTTTAGCATATCTCACACGAAGTCCACGAAGGACACGACAGCACTGCAGGTCGAATGTGAACCTGGTGTCAGTTGTGGCCCTTGTGCGATCATTTCAATTCACACAGCTTCTCTTTAATCTTCTCGAAATTTGGCAACTGCCGCGCATCGTCATTGCTTTCCGCGTATTGGACTACGCCGTCCTTGTCGATGATGAAGGCAGAACGTTTCGGCACGCCGCTCATTCCGAGATTCATTTGTGGCAGGAAAGAATCATACATCACGCCATATTGCTTCGCGACGTTGTGTTCGTAATCACTTAGCAACGGTACGGTGATGTTTTCTTTTTGCGCCCACGCCTCCTGCGCGAACGGATTGTCGCCACTGATTCCATAAACAGCGGCGTTCAAGCCGATATAGGCGTTCATGCCGGCGCTGACCTCACACATCTCCGCAGTGCATGTTCCTGTGAACGCCATCGGGAAAAATAACAACAGCGTATTCTTGTGTCCAAAATTGTCGCTTAGGCGGATTTGCTTCGGTCCCGCAGGGACCTTCGTTGGTAAGGTAAAATCTGGCGCTTTAGTTCCAACAGCAACTGGCATGTTTTGAGTCTCCTTTTGTGATTTTGGTGTGAAAATTCAGTATAGGTTTGGCATTCAACGGGTCAAAGGAAGATCGAGATTCGCCAAGCGTGAATCGATTTAAATCGCGACCTGTCTGTTGTCATTCTGAACGAAAGTGAAGAATCTCTGATTTGTGGGCTTGATTTGCGCAAGGCAATGAACAGAGATGTTTGGCTTTGCTCAACATGACAGCACAGCCGCTTCAACGTCATAACGTTTCAACGATTCAATCTTCAGCATGGAACTGTTCTGGTGGTTTTTGACGATTGGGCTTTTCGCCGTCGGCCTAATCGGTACCGTCGCGCCCGTACTCCCGGGTACCACCATTATTCTTGCCGCGGCGATCATTCATCGGATGATGCTCGGCCCGGACAAGAGCATTGGCTGGCGCACGATTATTGTGCTGGTTCTGCTGACGCTGGTGACGTATGCCCTCGACATTCTGGCCGGCTATCTCGGTGCGAAATATTTCGGTGCGACGAAGTGGGGAACGTTTGGGGCAATTGTTGGGGCACTAGTCGGGTTGTTCTTCGGCTTGATCGGCCTGTTCGTTGGTCCGGTGATTGGCGCGATTGCCGGTGAAGTCATCGCGGGGAAACGCATGATTGATGCCGGCCGGGCGGGCTGGGGAAGTTTGCTCGGGAACATTGGCGCGATGGTTGCCAAACTGATCATTGCTTTAGCGATGATCATCGTTTTTCTCCTCAGCGTTCCATCGCCATTCTGAAGAAATTTCAATTAGGAAACGAGGAACACAGGAAATGTTCTGCTCGGCTTCAGCAAACGCGCTTTCTCAAGCCAGTCCTGCTTTCCGGCTTTCCTAATCGTGATATACTTGTTCCCGATGGCAGATGATCGCTGGCAAGTCGCAAGGCTTGCTAGAGGAAAGTCCGAACACCATACGGCAGCATGCCGCGTAGAATACGCGGGCAATGTTCGCTCTGCAGCCGCGGGACGAGCGTTGACGGAAAGTGTCACAGAAAACAGACCGCCGGTTCTTTGAGAAAAGCGCAGGCAAGGGTGAAAAGGCGAGGTAAGAGCTCACCGCTCGCGGAGCAATTCGCGAGGCACGAAAAACCCCATGCGGTGCAAGACAAAACAGAGGAAGGGCAGCCGGCCCGCTAAATCCTCGGGTATCGTCGCATTACGGCGACTGTAGCGGCGGTCTACGACCGCCGAATCGCGGTTGCCGGGCGATTCACGAAAGTGAGTCGAGATGAATGATCATCAGGCCTCGAAATATTTTCGGAGCCGGACAGAATTCGGCTTATCGCCATCGGAACTCTGAAGGGCGCTTTCGCAAACGAAGGCGCCCTTCGCTATTTCACGCCACCGAGGGCTTAAGCTTCGACTTCTTCTGCAGGAGTGGCAGAACTTTTTCGACCAGCGCGTCGGCGGTAATCCCGTACTTCTTCCGTAGGATTGGAACGGCGCCGTGTTCGATGAACTGATCGGGCCACCCGATCCTCACCACAGGT
>DATDFM010000247.1:0-8068 GCA_036522635.1 Candidatus Udaeobacter sp.
CGTTGGACATTCGGCGAGGGCGCCGAATGTGGCACGCGAAGCGCGTGCGCTCCCCAGACCAAAGAACGCCACCAACCCGTTCGCGAATTCCGTCAGTTCATTCCAGCGCACCGCGCATTTGCCTTTTTCGCTGCGCAAATGGGCTTGAGTTAGCAACTCGCACAAGTTTTTGTAGCCGGAGCGATTTTCCACCAGCACCGGCAAAATGCTGCTGTCTTCCATTGATAATTCGGCGCCGATAATTGGCCGAATACCGTGCTCGCGCGCAGCGACGGAAAATCGTTGAGCACCGTAAACCCCATTGCGATCGAGCAAAGCGATCGCCGGGATTTGCAGTTCTGCTGCGACTTCCGCCAGGTGTTCGGGGAAAGATCCGGCACGCAAAAAACTAAACGCGCTGCATGCATGCAATTCGCAGTAGCTCATTGCAGTCCGTGAATCGTTAAATCGCGGTGCTCGCGAACACTTTCGGAGTTGAATCGTTACATCGGAGGACCGATGGAAACTCGCTCGCTCCCCGCCTATCCGTCGCGGCTTTACCTTCGATCTGGGCGGTTCGTCGCCTCGATTCACAATTCACGAACCTCGAATTACGATTTCGCTTAGTCATAAATTCCATCTAATTTCCAAACGCCTTGATCTTCGTGCGCGCGAACCAGTTCACCATTGTTCAACTGCAGATCCCACTCGGCGCGTCGCCACGATTTTTCGTCCCACCAGTTCCCGGAAAGTAAATAGGGGCCGCGTTGCGCAGTGATTTTTCCGGACATTTCGGCACTGCGAATGTGCGCCGGTGTTTTTTCATCCTGCAATACCGACGCAGATACTGCGGGCCGAAATCTTCGCAGCGCAGCTGTAGCCTGCGCTGTCCTCAGCGCATGGGGGCCCGGGCCGGACTCGCGGCTTTTTCCGCTGGGGACAGCGGACACTACAGCCCACGAAAATGGCTGCATGCGAAATGCATCAGGCCGATGCGTCTCTTCCAGAACCGGTGTGCCGATGCGATCGCTGCCCAGAAGAGCGGTCAAACGGGCGAGTGTTTCTGAGAGTTGATATGGATTACGCAATGTGGTTCCAAATAATCCGAATTGTTCGGCGGCAGGTTTGATCGGGGTTGCGCTCAGCGCCACGGCAATAATCGGATGCTCAGATCGAAAATTCTCCAGATGCGTCTGCAGCATCCGGAACAGAACATCGACATCGTTTGTCGGCTGCGGAATTTTGAAAACGCGTTCGTAAATCTGTTTGCCCGCCACGGCGGATTGGTTTCGGCACGAATTGGCGAACGTGATTCGAAGCGTCAGTTCTTTCGCCACGAGATAAATTGCTGCCAGGCGTACGGCCAGCTGCTCCAAAAAACGGCGGAGCATGAAAAGCAACGGCTCTGCCGTTTCGATTTCGGCCTCGAACTCGAAACTCTCCTCGAACGACTCCGGCGGCCGAACTAGTTTGAGCAGTCGACCCGATTGTCCATTGGCGCGCTCCCACATGCGGATCGCTTGTGGGCCAAGTCGCGCCGCAAGCTGTTCCTTATTGAGCGCGGCCAGCTGACCAATAGTATGGATCCCCCATTTGTGCAGGATGGCGAAGATTTCCTGCACCTGCATTTGCCCTTCCATGCAGGCAATCTACAGCAGAGGCTCTTATATGTTCAAGTGAACATTTATGATTTGTCATGTCGAGCGAAGTCGAGACATCTCAGACCTCTTTCCCCAATTCCACTTTCAACATCCAGAGATTCCTCGACTTCGCTCGGAATGACAGGCTCTAGAAGCTCAGATAATCTCTACCGGGCATTTTGGCAGCGCGTGCATGAATGCGCGGCCATAGGGCTTCGTCACAATGCGGTTGTCGAGAATGACAATCATACCGCGGTCGGTCTTGGTCCGTATCAGACGCCCCACTCCCTGTCGCAATTTCAGAATCGCCTCGGGTAATGAGTATTCAGTAAACGGATCGCCGCCGCGTTCTTCAATCAACTCCAGTTTCGCCTCGATGAGCGGATGATCCGGTACGGCAAATGGCAGCCGCGTGATGATCACGTTTGAAAGCGCTTCGCCAGGAACATCCACACCGCCCCAAAAACTGTCTGTGCCGAAGAGCACACTGCGCGGCGTTGATTTGAATTGCTCCAGCAATTTACTACGCGGCGCTCCCCCACCCTGAACGAGAACGTTCATTTCCTCGGTGGCAAAAAATTTCTCCATCGCACCTGAGACTTGCTGCATGTCTCGATAGCTCGTGAACAGGACAAAGGCGCGGCCTTCACTCTTCTGCACGAAATGCGCGATCCATTGTTCAAGGGCTTTGTGATAACCACCGTCACGGGGATCGGGCATTTTTTGAACCACGAACATTTTCATCTGCTTCTGAAAATTGAAAGGGCTACCGAGCTGCAACGGCTCAGCTTCAATCGCCCCGATGCGCGCGCGAAAATAGGCGAGGTCTGGCCGACCCACAGCCAGAGTCGCGCTCGTCATCACACAACAGCAATTCTCGCGAAACAACATTCGTCGTAGCACTGGTGCGAGATCGACAGGCGCAGCGTTCAATGCCAGGAAACGTTCGGTTTTGCCCGTGCGCTCGACCCAGTAAACATGCTCCGGCGCGCTTTGCTCCAGGAAAATCGAAATGCCATCCCGCGCATCGCGAATACGCCGTCCGAACTCTTGCAGCTCCGCCTTCAATATTTCGTCGTCGGCGCGTTTAACAACGTCGGCTATGCGCGCCTGAAGCGCGGTCAACCGGGCAGTAATCGTGTCCGGAACCAGCTCTACCTCACGCACCCGGAATTCGCGGCCTTTGCGAAAATTAGATTTCGATTCGACTGCGGCAAAAAACTTGTCGACATCATCGATCAGTTCTCCGGCGAGTCGCACGCCAACCGCGTCGCGCATCACCGTAAAAAGTCCCTTGCGCGTGCGCGCATTGTAGAGCCTTTGAATAGTCGATCGCAGTCCGTACTGCGAGATACCGATGCCGATTTGCTTCGAGGCAACCTGCTCGACCGTGTGCGCCTCATCGAAAACGATGAAATCATTCGGGAACAGGAAACCGCTCTCGCGCTCTTCCTGCATATCGGGCGATCCCATCAAAATGAACAGCAACGTGTGATTGAGCACGATCACGTCGGCCCCGAGCAGCCGTTTACGCGCCTGCTGATAAAAACATCGGGGACCCTGTCCACAGCTCTTTTGAGTGCAGATGTGCGCTTCGCTGCAGACTTGCATCCAAACTTTTGGACTGGGCTCCACGGAGAGATCGCTGAGCGATCCGTCGCGCGTTGTGCCCGCCCACTCAGCCAACCGCTGCAATTCGCTGCGCTCCGGGCCGGTGAAAAGTTCCTGCTCGTTTTGCAATGCTCGGTCGAGCCGGCGAGGGCAAAGGTAGTTTTGCCGGCCTTTCATCAACGCTGCTTCAAATTCGACCGGCAGCACTTTTTTCAAGATCGGAATGTCTTTGTGCAGCAGTTGTTCCTGGAGATTGATGGTGTGCGTGGAGATGATCGCCTTTTTGTGCCTCTCAAGAGCGAATAACACTGACGGCACCAGATAGCCCAGAGACTTGCCCACGCCTGTGCCCGCTTCGACTACCAGATGCTGTTCTTCCTCCAGCGCTTGCGCGACGCGCGCTGCCATCTCCTGTTGCTCGGGTCGAAATTCAAAATTTCTCGCTCTCGAGAGCGGTCCTTTCTCGGAAAAAAATGCGCGGACCCGTTCGACGAAGTCGCTTTTCAGGTTGTCTTTCAGCGCAATCATGATGAGCAAATGACGAATGACTTCGTCACGTTGAATCGTCGAATCGCCGTGCTCGCGAACACTTTCGGAGTTGAATCGTTGAATCGTGAGAGCGATGTGATCGGGTAACGATGTAAGGGATTACTGCACTTCGTCATTCCTTCGAGCTTCGTCATTTGGATTTCGTCATTCATCTCTCTCGTATTTGGCGCGCGGCGCTGATTTGACTACGCTAATTACGACAGAACCTTACCAACTCGCAATGAGACTTCTCGATCGATATGTCGTCCGAAACTTCGTGCAGGTTTATTTTTACTGCATCGCGGGATTCACCTCGATCTGGCTGATCTTCGACGTCAGCGACAATATCTCGGCATTCATTGACAACCATATTCCACTGTTAATGGTGGCTCGCTATTACGCCACGCAAATCCCACAGGTGTTCATAATCCTGCTGCCAGTTGCGCTTCTGCTCTCTCTTCTTTTCGCACTCGGGCGAATGTCTCGCGCGAACGAAATTGTTTCCATGCTTACCTCAGGCGTCAGTCTTCCCCGTATCCTGTTGCCGCTTATCGGGATCGGTTTACTGACGGTGGCGGCGAGCTTCGCCTTGAACTATTCGCTTGCGCCTCATGCAGAACTGGCGCGCAAGGTTTTCCTTTCGGAAGCGCAGTCGCGTCCCGCACGCAATATTCAGGGGCAAGTGTTTCGTAATCGCAGCGATTTGCGCACATGGTTCATCCAGAATTTTCGGCTCGGTGACAATCTGTTTAACAATGTGCAGGTGCTGCAAGAGGACGCGAAAGACAACATCGTCATGGGTTACCTGGCTGCTCGGGCTTATTATCGGCCTGAGACAAAGACTTGGGATTTGGAAAATGTGCGGCTCACCTACTACGATGCGGCTGGGAACATCACCAAGGAAGAGTTTCGGCCGAAGCTAACGATTGAGCACTGGACGGAAACACCGTTCCGACTCAGCAGCGCGAACGTGCAAGCGGAGTCCCTCAGCGTGCCGGAGTTGCGCGAATACCTGCATTTCAATTCGGATTTTCCGGCGACATTGCTGGCGCCGTTTCGGACTCATTTTCAGTACAGGCTGGCATTGCCCTGGACATGTCTGGTCGTTGTGTGTATTGCCGCTCCGCTTGGAATTGGCTACTCGCGTCGGGGTGTTTTATCCAGTGTTGCTGCTGCAGTGATTCTCGTGTTCTCGAACAACTTCCTTGTGCATCTTTTTCTCGCGTTGGGCGAAGGAGATCGAGTTCCCGCCTGGATTGCCGCCTGGACGCCAAATGTTCTTTTCGCGGCCATTGGTCTCTACTTGCTTTATCTTCGGGCCTCAAACCGCGAAGCGCCCAGCCTTAATCCGTTCGCCGCATGGCGTACACTTACGCGATGAACTGGCAGAGGAATATGGGCATGTGCCATGTGTGGCCAGCGGAAATGTTTTCTGCTGCATGCGATGACGCATGCTTATTCAGCGGAATAAAACTTCTCTGGGCGCACAGACCGAAGGTCTATGTTCCAGCTATGCCGCGCTGTAAAATCCTGCGATGAATCCGATGGCAAGCGATTGGGCGATTAAGCATCGTGCGGATTCGTGCGCTGTGACGCAGAGGCCTTTTGTCCCGGGCGAATATTTCTACACGTTGCTGTATCACGGCGCTGATGGTTATCGGCGCGAGGATTTGAGCGAAGAGGCCTGGCAAATCCGCAATGAAAACATTCGACCATTTTCATTTTGGAAATCGCGGTACGAACCGTTGCCGCCAAAGCCGACCGAACCCGTGGCCAAGGAAAACGCAGAGGAGCTTTTTCGGCGTTTGATCGCGTCGGACTCACCACCTGCAAACGCCTGCTATGTCCTGGCCGCCATGCTCGAACGAAAACGCGTTTTGAAACAAGTGAAGACCGAATCTCGCGACGGCGGGACACGCGTGCTCATTTATGAGCAGGCGTCCACAGGTGACGTGTTCATCGTGCCCGACCCGCAATTGCGTCTCGACGAGTTGGAAAATGTGCAGAATGAGGTGGCAGAGTTACTTCGCGGAGCCGCGCAAAATGGATAATGTTAAGGCAACCTACTGATGACCACAGAAACGCCGGCGATTAATTACAAAATCGGCAATGAACGCCTGATCAGCGTGACCGAACGGGCTGCGAATAAACTGGCTTCACTGCTTGAACAAAAAGGCCAGCGAGAAGGAGCGCTGCGCCTCAAAGTAGTCGGCGGCGGCTGCTCCGGCCTGCAATATGTGATGGATTTGGTGGAAGGACCGGTGGAGCGAGACATCCTTGTTCCGACTCAAAATGTGCGGCTCGTTGTCGATCCAAAAAGCGCGCTATTCGTAAGCGGATCGGTGCTCGATTACAGCGAAGATTTGCAAAAAGGGGGGTTTAAAGTCACCAATCCAAACGCGGTCGCCCATTGTTCGTGCGGCGAAAGTTTCGCGGTTTGATTTTGCCCCGCTCTCTTTTGTCATTCTGAGCGAATCGAAAAATCTCGTTAACTGACCGTTTCGTCGAAACGATGAATGAGATTCGAGCAGGTTTGAATGCCCGTCCTCATGCTTCGCCTTTCGCGTTACAGCGCTTCGCGCAATTCGCCACAGGACGAATCCGCCGTGGCGGACATGACAGATGCGGCGCCGGGAATGCTGGTGGACTCAGAAACGCAGGTCGAACTAGACTTTCATGACCTCAGCTTCTTTATGCTTGAGATGTTCATCGATCGAATGCACGAAGCGATCCGTGAGTTTTTGCACTTCGTCTTCCGCGTCGCGCAACTGGTCCTCGGTCAACGTGCCGGATGCTTTCAGTTTCTTCGCTTCGTCGAGCGCGGTGCGTCGATTTGATCGGACACGCACCCGGGCTTCCTCGGCCATTTTCCCAAGCGAGCGCACCAATTCTTTTCGACGCTCTTCTGAAAGCTCCGGGATGGGTAATCGAATGATCTTTCCATCGACTGCGGGTGTAATACCGATCTTCGACTCCTTTAGCGCTCGTTCGATGTCAGCGGTCGTGCCTGCATCGAACGGTTGAACGACGAGCAGACGCGGCTCGGGCGTGGTGATCAAAGCGACTTGCTTCAATTTCATCGTCGAGCCGTATGTCTGGACATCGACGTTTTCCACAAGGCCAGGAGAGGCCTTGCCGGTGCGCACCGCGGCAAATTCGTGCACCATGTAATCGACGCTTTTTTCCATCGACATCTCCGCCTCTAAAAGGATGTCATCCGTGCTCATATCGCTGAATGTTTACTTCGGTGGGGCTTCATCGCAAACCAGAGTTCCGACGTTTCGCCCCAGCACAGCATCGCGCAGAATTCCGGGCTTGTACATGTTGAATACAACGATCGGGATTTTGTTGTCCATGCAAAGACTGAACGCAGTCGAATCCATAATCTGCAGGCGCTTTGTAAGCGCCTCGGTGAATGTGAGGCGATCGTACCGTTGGGCGTCTGGAAACTTGTTTGGGTCGCGATCATAAACGCCATCGACTTTAGTCGCTTTCAGGATCACATCGGCGCGAATCTCGCT
This sequence comes from Candidatus Udaeobacter sp., assembly GCA_036522635.1. Taxonomy (GTDB): domain Bacteria; phylum Verrucomicrobiota; class Verrucomicrobiia; order Chthoniobacterales; family UBA10450; genus Udaeobacter. Next base: position 7,280 of record DATDFM010000247.1, read on the forward strand.
GGCACGCAGTGCCGCCGTCGTGTCCGTGGAAAAATAAGGATTGCCAGTCCCGGCGCCGAAAATAACAACTCTGCCGAGCTCCAGATGCCGAACGGCGCGACCGAGAATGAATGGCTCGGCTACATTATTCATTTGAATCGCGGTTTGGACGCGTGCCTCGACTCCGATCTGGTCGAGCGTGCTCCGCAATGCCAGAGCGTTGATGACCGTGGCAAGCATACCCATGTAATCCGCCGTGGTTCGATCCATGCCACGATCGGCTGCGGAAAGTCCGCGCCAGATGTTGCCACCGCCAATCACCACGGCCACTTCCACGCCCAGATCACGCAGCTCTTTTACCCGTTCGGCGATCTCACGCACGATTGGCGGCGAGATATTGTCGCGCCCGCCGGGCTGCTGCATTGCTTCGCCGCTCAGCTTCAGCACAATGCGTTCATAGACTGGTACCTCTGGTTGCATGCCTGTGAACCAACATCCAAACAGAAGATAACCACATTTGGAAAGCAAATTGGTATTGGGGAGCGCGGGCATGTTGCCCGCTGTATCCGGCATTCTGCCGGATAATGTTACCATTGCGCAGCCCCAACCCGCGCGAATCCATCTCCATGGCCATGAAGAGGTCGCCGGCAAAATGCCGGCGACGGCGGGCAGAATGCCCGCGCTCCCCTCTTAACGCCCGCGCACAATCCCCGCGTGGCCGCGGAGAAATTCCGCGGCGGTCATTCGGCGCTTTCCTTCGAGTTGCACTTCATCAAGGGAAAGTGCGCCTGTGCTGCAAGCAACGATCAG
>DATDFM010000248.1:0-15802 GCA_036522635.1 Candidatus Udaeobacter sp.
CGAGAACCTGTACATGGGCTACCTCGACTATCATGGCGCCTTAGCTGAACTCGCGACAGCGAGCAACACGTTACCTAACGACCCAAACATTTTCGGGTTGAAGGGCGCCATTCTGCGTCGCCAGGGCAAACAGGAGGAAGCCTTGCAGAATCTCGAGCACGCTGTCGAACTCGATCCACTGAACTTTTCGAGCCTGCTGCAAGTGGCGCTGAGTTACGATTATCTCCGGCGTTACGCCGAGGAAAAAGGCGTTTTGGATCGCGCGCTCGGCCTTCAACCGGACGACGTACAGACAAGAGTGGTACGCGCTTACGTGGAATTTGATTGGAAAGGAGATACTCGACCTCTGCATTTATTGCTGGATGAAATTCGCGCAAAAAATCCTGGCGATGTTGCGAACGTTGCCGATAACTGGCTCGCCTGCGCACTTGCTGAACGCGACGCCGCCAGCGCCGTCGACGCCTTGGCGGCCCTCGGCGAAAACAAATACGGCAATGACATCGTAAAATTCAGTCGATCTTTTGTAGAAGGTCTCATTGCGCGAATGACCAACGATCATCAGAAAGCGGTGGCGGCGTTTACCGAGGCTCGAAATGAGCAGGTGAAAGTTGTGGAAGCTCATCCCGACCATGCGCCGGCGCTGTGCGTACTTGGGTTAATCGACGCCGCTCTCGGCCGGAAAGATGAGGCGTTACGGGAAGGCCGGAAAGCTATTGAGCTTCTCCCAATAAGAAAAGATGCGCTGAGTGGCAGCGGCATCGTCCTCTATTTTGCGATGATCGCTGCGTGGGTTGGCGAAAAGGATCTTGCGTGTGAACAGCTGGCCAACGCCAGAACCCATTCGAGAGAAATCAGCTATGGTCAGTTGAGACTGCTACCATCTTGGGATTCGCTCCGAGGCGAGCCGTGCTTCGAGGAAATTGTCGCCTCTCTGACACCGGAATAATTCAATTGTAGTCCGGCAACTCATTTTTGGGCGTAACAAATCGCCGGACTTCGCACAGTACATCAGTGATGGCCTTTATGACAGGCAGAGTAGTTTTTGGGGGATGTCCAAACCAAACCGCAGAAAGGAAATCACTTATGTTCAGCACTAAAGAACTCCGAAAAAACAACGGGGCGAGACAACCTGGTTCATCGTTGGTAGCTCATTTCGCTGCAATAATTCTGGCGCTCACAATGATCCAGCTTCCGTCGACCGCCTTGGCAGGCCGGCCACCGACGCCCGCGAACTTTCGAGTGACAGCAACAACGGCTTATACAGTCACGCTCGCCTGGGATCCGGCTCCGCCCCGGTCCGGCGACTTCAACTACTACCTTTGGGGCGCTTACAATGTCGGCCCTACTGTCATTCTTCCGAGGACGGCCACCAGCTACACCTTTACGGCTCTTTTTCCCGGAAACACCTATACCTTCGGCATGTACGCCAGAAACGCCGCCGGCCAAACCTCCAGCCAAGTTAATGTCAGCGGGATTCGCCTTCCGAACGACATCACTCCACCTACTACCGCGCCCATCGTGCACATAGACCAGGTCGGATCTAACTATGCCAACATTTCCTGGATACCCGCGCAGGATGACGGTCCACATCTATCCACCCAAATCTATTTGAACGGCGTCTTCTACTTTGGCGTCGGCCGCGGCATTACTACTGCCATCCTCCGTTCGCTTCAGCCTGGCACGACTTATAGCCTCACCGCTCGCGCCATCGATTTTGGCAATAACCCGGGCCCATTCAGCAATCCCGTCACCCTCGTTACCCTGCCGGTTAATCCGAATGATCATACGCCGCCGAGCACACCAACGAATCTGAGCGCGTACAGTTTTGGCGACGGCAGTACCGAAATGCAAATCCAGTGGACACAATCCACTGACGATTTCGATGCCCAAGCGAACATACGTTACGACGTTTACGTAAACGGGGCTTTGGAGGATTTCCGTTTTGGTTCCGGCGGCCCAATCATCGCTTACGGGGTATTCGGGCAAAACATGATCGAAGTTATCGCCTCGGATACTGCCGGTAACGCATCGTCGCCGGCCACGACTACCTTATTCATACCATAACATTCCAAACAGATCAGGGTGATCTTCACCACCGCCGCGGCCATAGGTAGCCGGTTGTAAGCTAGACTGATCGTTCAGTCTTGCACAATTGGCCGCCAGTTTTCGCGTAACAGATTCGCGAATTTCGCACAGTACAAGACGTAGGGGTGTGGGTTGTAACCGATTTATGCAAAAGAAATCTACCTCTCGATCAGCATTCATTAATGTACGTGTTGTAGTCGGATTCAGTATTTTCCTGCTGGGTGTGTTTCTGGCCTTCGTGGGTGTGGCAAATCCGTCTAGCCCCGAACGTGGAAGTAAAGCAACAGCGGGCGCGACCCCGGCCGGCTCTGGGAGCATTCTTTTTGACCAACTTACTGGCTTTACGTTGGGCTTTGTGCCCACACAGCGGTTCGTTCCGCCAGGTCCGTCCGACGCAGAGGCGGCCGAGGACTTCCAAGTGTTCGATGCACAAGGCTGGACGATCGGGCATTTCAATTTCGAAATCGGAATCGTAGGAACTGTACCGGCGACGGTGGACATTCACGTCTACCCGGATAACAACGGCCAACCGGGAGAGCTGGCAGTCTGCAGTTACGACGGAATTGCCGGTACCTTGCACGGTTTTGAACAGCCACTATTGAGCGTACCGCTGCCGAAGCCCTGCGGTCTCGCACAGGGTCGCTACTGGGTATCAGTCATACGCAGCGATGGTTCAGGCATGCAGTGGGCTGATGGATTGCCCAAGCCCTTCCCGCCTCCGTTTATCCTTGGTGCACACGGTCATTGGCGGAACCCCGGTGACGCATTCGGCACTGGCTGCACCGACTGGTCGGACATCACGATATGTCTCATAGACGGAAAGCCTATCGGTGGCAGCGGTGAGCAATTCAAGTTTCAAATATGCGGGGTGGTCGGTTTGGATGGCAGCCCGGTCGGATGCCCTGCCGAGGTCGTCAGCTCAAACCTCGCTATCACACTTGCGGTCGATAACGGTGATCCCGAGCAGTGTGGCAACGTCACGACACTTGACGTGGATGCTGGTGAGCGCGTCAATCTTTGCTACACCATTACCAACACAGGCGGGACTAGCCTGCGCAACCACTGGCTTCGAGACAATCGCCCCCCGCGACCGTTTGCCAGGCAGCTATCGTTGGAGCCAGGAGCGAGTCTTCACTTTAATCGCCTGATTACAGCAAATGAATCCCAAACGATCACAGCGGAAGCTCAGTCAACGGATGTGCTGCCCTGGTACTTTTCAGCAGTTAACGGTTTTGAGTTTGTCGACATCTCCGGCAGCGGCACGCCACTCAATCTCGAAGACGATGGCTCAGCAAATGTGGTCATGCCATTCCGATTTGATCTCTTCGGAGTGGAGTCCGATCAGCTGTGCATCAACAACAACGGCTTCATGCTGCTGGACTGGTCGACGTCGTGTAATGGTTATTATGAGGACGGCTCGATTCCGAACGAAATCGTTCCACTTAGGTCCAACCAGATTGCACCCTTCTGGGACGACCTCTTTACCAGCGGCAACGTGTATTACGACGTTCTCGGCCAGGAGCCGAATCGCCGCTTCATCGTCCAGTGGCATCAAAAGAACCATTACAATAACGGACAGAGCGACCCTGGCACGGTGACATTCCAGGTGGTCTTGAATGAAACAACGAATGTCATCTCGTTTCAGTACCTTGATACAACATTTGACAACCCCCAACATCCTGAATGGAATCGCGGGGGCAGTGCTACAGTTGGTTTCCAGAGCTATGTTAGAGATAGTTTTGGCGGTGCGTGGCGCAGCCTTCCGTTCCATCAGCCTGTGCTTGATTCCAACTCAGGACTAACGTGGCCACCGTCGGAATCCTTTCATGTAACTGCCGATGGAACGGCGACTCTCAACGTCCGCGCCCCAGCCGTTGCGATCAGTCCCGAAACTCTCGAAGCTACAGTGCCACAAGGAAGCTCAACCTCCGTTCCGTTCACAATCAGCAACCCAGGTACGCTTAATTTGCAATGGCAGGTAGGTGAGTCGCCTTTAGGCAGTCGGTCACATTTCCCAGCCGCTGCAGCTCCCTTCGTTGGACAAAACGAGCCTGGTGCAAAGGTCGACTTATGGGGTTTGGCGTCACCACAGAAGTTAAAGCGACGCATCAGCAATTTAAAGCAAGCAGGGACCCAGCCCAATGCCCTCGCCACCAGCGCCGTTGCCGTCCGGTATGAGTTCAGTGTGCCACCCTTCCCGACTCTTTACCAGCGGCTCAACGACGTCACCGATCCGAGTAACACACGACAGATCGGCGACCTGGTGGCTAGAGATATCTTTGCAGGTGCCTTTATTGGAAACGACTTCACTCGAGAATTCGGAATCGACGACTGTTGCGAGAACTTTCTCAGCATTGATACCGCGACTGGCGAGCCATCGATCAATATGGGAAGGGTGCAAGGCTCACCGCAAATCCAGCGATGGTGGGGCATGACGTGGGACGCAACTACCGACACGCTATTCGCTGTTGGCGCAGACGATTTCACGCCCACGAATGACACGAACTTTTTTCTGGCTCGCATCGACAGAGGTCACGAAGTCACGGCAACAATCATCGGCAGCCTGCAAGGCATCTCACAAGGCGTAGCTATTGTGGGCATTGCCGTAGATCCAATCGGTCGAATGTTCGGAATCGACATCCTCGGTGACCGGCTATTTGCCATCGACAAGGACACTGCCGAGGTATCGCCGATCGGATCGCTCGGGTTTAACGCAAACGGAGCTGTCGGGTTCGACTTCGATGACGCCGCGGGCGCGCTTTATCTCACTAGCATCGACGATAACAGCGGGATGGCCAACCTATACACAATCAACACTGCGACCGGTGAGGCGAGCGTTATAGGCGGCCTCATCAATGGCAACCAACACACAGCGCTGGCAATCGCTTCGGGCACAACTTGCGTCCCGCCCACCGAAGTGCCTTGGATCTCGTTGAGCCCTCCTTCGGGGAATATCCCTCCCGGCGATAGCCAGGAAGTAACCGTACAACTGGATGGGAGCGACCTTACTATCGGAACATATCATGCTAACATTTGTGTCGGAAGCAACGATCCTGTTCGCCCCTTGGTCGCAGTACCAGTTACGTTGACGGTAACTACCGGCGGTACTCCAACACCGACAGCTACATCGACAGTTACCCCCAGTGCCACGATAGCACCTAGCGCAACGCCCCGCCCGCGCCCGACGCCACGTCGTCATCCCACACCTTCACCGCGGCCATAAAATGAACAGATCCGACTGCTAATCCGCGAACATGGATGGAAGGAAATTCGCTTCTGAATCTGGCTTCTTTGATCTCCGTATCCTAATTTCATCCTTTCCCTGCTCGGCGGCCGCCTTTATCGCGCTATTCGCCACGGCAACTCCCTGGTGGCTCGCTGCCGACAGTGCGTTTGTGGAGGCAGGTCCGACGGCAACATCGGCTCCGGCGCGCGTTCTCTACGATCAGTACGACAGCGTTGCAAAGAAGGAACCCGTTAACATCCCTTCTCAGGATGCCGAAACAGCATTGGAGTTTTTTGATAGCCAGGCTGCTGACGATTTCATCGTACCGGCCGGTCAGACTTGGCAAGTCACCGAAGTGGATATACTCGCCGAATACGACAGCACCGGGCCAGCTGCATCGTTTCACGTCTTCTTTTACGCGAATGCCGCGGGCGATTTACCAGGGATGCTGGTTGCGAGTCGACTCGAGAACACGTATTCGGGGACCAATGATTTCATCATTACGCTTACCGAGCCGGTGACTCTCCCTGAGGGACGCTATTGGGTATCGGTTCAGGCGCGGCAGGACATTATCACGTCCGGTTTTTGGTTGTGGCACAATCGGACGGTTCAATCCGACGCAGGCGCTGCCTGGCAGAACCCCGGCAACGCCTTTGGCACTGGGTGCGTCGTCTGGGTTCGGAAGGTTACCTGTGCTTCGTTAGGCCAAATTGCTCCCGACCAGGTGTTCCGCCTCATCGGAACAGCCAGCAGCAGCCCCCCGACTCCGACCCCCACTCCAAGTGGAAGTCCAACCGCGACAGCCACGGCCACACCTACAGCCACAGCTGCGCCGTCTGCAACCGCGCGGCCTACTCCGATGCCCAGAAATACCCCAATACCCAGGGCTCGTCCCGCTCCGCAGCCTCGAACGGCATCTTCTTGCCTCTATCCCAAAAGTAAAAGCCGTTTAACTTTTGAGCGGCAGAAATTCTCCGACCATCTGCATAAGCTTCCGACATGATAACGAACTACTCTTTGGGACAGTGCCGATTCTGTTCCCCGGTTCGACAATCAAGCATGGCGTCGCCCCGAAGAAATCTGATGCTTCGCGAAACGGGAGAGCACGGAGTCGTGTCTAATCGACTAAACCATATGAAGACAATAGCTACATTCCCCCATCGTTCACTGCTGCAAATTCTGAGCGTGGCACTGTTCCTCCTCGCGTCTGTTATTCCATTGATGGCATCTACGCGTGGCTCAAGGCCGCCTGTCGCTTTGCCAGCGGGTACGTGTAACCTGCCGCCGATTCCCGCGCCCGGACAGACGGTTACATGGACTCTTGCAGGCAGCCCTTACGAAGTCTGCCAAAACATTACTATCCCATCTACTTCGACCGTTAATGTCGAAGCTGGAGTGCAGGTCAATTTCGACGCCGACATGCAAGTAGTTGTGTTAGGCACGATGCAACTTCAGGGACAAACCGCTCAGCACATTGTGTTGCAGGCACCAGCCGTTTTCCCGCCGATCATCGATATCGATGGCGGCGTTTTCAATGCGGCGTTCTCAGATTTTACCGGCCAGGTGCGTGTGGAAAATGGTGCAAACGTCGCGCTCTCCGATTGCAACTTTCAGGGCAACAACGCCGTCCTATGGGCCCAGGAATTGCCGAGCACACCGCCGTTCATTCGGATGGAGCGTTGCACCTTTACTTCATCATCCGCTTTCATCAGTGACGCACTGGCTGTGCTCGCGAATAACGTGTTTAACAACGCCATATGCTCCCTGCTGCGAGGCTTCGCCGACGTGACCACAACAAACACATTCACCAACTCGAACTTTTCGGTGGATCGCCAGGAAAGCTTCCAACCGTTCTACCTCAACGGTGTGCATGCCAGTAACAATACCGTAGCAGGCCTCGTTTTGTCGGGCGGCAATTACTCTGTCGGCATTAACACTGTTCTTCAAAATAACGCTTATCCTGTAGCGCTTGAAGGCGGTTTGCTTCCCGAAAGCGCGATTCCATTGACCGGTAATACAAACAATGCGGTGAACGTGGGCAACGGCGGGTTTGCAGGCAAAGGCCGGTGGTCTCAGATATCGCTGCCCTACCGGCTGACTGAACCTACAACCGATTTGCCAGGCGGGGACCTGACCGTCGATCCCGGTGTGATTATCGAAGCGACCGATCCGAATGCTGCGCTGCGCTTTCGCTCCACTCGGCATAGCGTCTTGAAAGGACTTCCTGACACTCCGATCGTCTTCCGCGGCCTAAACGGACAGCTCTGGGAGGGTTTGCTTTTTGCCACAAACGCCACAACCGGTCCGCGGCTGGAGTACTGCACAATCCAGAACGCGCATTTCGGCGCGGCGAGCACAGATAACTGGCTGTATGTGGATAATTGCCAATTCACTAACAACATCGTCGGCGCAAACATGAATACTTTTGGCGCTATAAGCTTTGCGAAGACGCGTTTCATTACTAACAGCAGCGGCGTGAGTTTCGATGTGCAGGGTAGTCCGTTTCTCAACAGCCTATCCACCCCGAACTCATTCGAAGGGAACAGCGCAGGGATTGATGCCTTTAGCGTCGGATCAAACGCAGATGCTCGCAACTGTTGGTGGAATGATCCTACAGGACCAACGACACCGCGAAATCCCGGCGGATTAGGCGATTCCATAGTGGGCGCAGGCGAGCCCGGCGTACAGTTTGCTCCCTTTTTGACTAGCTCACCGGATTTTAACAACACGCCGCCAGTGGTTCGGATGATCGGTCCTGGCCTGACACAATTGTATGCATCCCCAGATCTTGAGATTCCCGATTTTCTCCTCGATCAGGGTACGAAATTCATCATCAACTGGACCGCACAGGACGATGACTCCATCGCTAGTCAGCGAATCGATTTTTCCCCGGACGGCCATTATCCGGACCGCTACTCTACCTTGATAAGCAACATACCTGCTGCCGCGCGATCAATAGAGATAACCATTCCTAACCCTGGTTTTGCTGCATCGAATCAACCGCAGTTCTTGCGGGTGGTTTCGACCGATGCGAGTGGCCAGCAGGGTTGGGACGAGGCGCCCGTGCTCGTTCCGTCAGGTAACATCACTGGCAACCTAACGATTACAACAGACTTGGGCGGGCAAACTTTTACCGGCGGCGACCCGATTCCGGATATGGACTGGAGCGGATCGGTGAATGGCGGCACGATTACGCCAGTCGTGGTTCTCGAATCCGATGGCGCAGGCATATCGGGCTTGAATATTGGCGGCCATGGAACGTTTTCCAGGGACTTCCCATTCGTCAGCACCGACCGCGCGCGTCTGGCGCTACAAGTGCGCAGCAACTCCAACGACGTAAAATGGTTTTTTGCCAATGGTTATTTTTCCATCCGTCATGACTCGCGATTGGGACTTCAGCCGCCGAGCGTAAATTTGAAGTCGCCGGTTGGTGGAGAATCATTTCCGGGCGGCTCGATTGTTCCTGTCTCCTGGACGGCTTCAGCGGCAAAGGGTCTGCGCTCTTTCGATATTCAGGGGTCCTACGATTCCGGTCGCACATGGCACCCGATCGTACGCGATCTGTCACACAGCGCGCTCAATTACAACTGGCAGCTACCCCCATCAACCGGGATTCCCGATGTGCGGGTCCGGATCGTTGCAAGAGACGTTCGGTTCCAGAACAGTTCTTCAACCAGCGGAGCTTTCAGCATTACGGCTTCGGGTCCTACACCAACACCGACCGCTACTCCTACAGGTACTCCAACGGTAACGCCAACGCCGACTGTTACACCAACTCCGACGGCTACAGCTTCACCCACGCCGACGATCACGCCAAGGCCCACTCCGACGCCAAGGCCTCGTCCTTCACCGCCGCCGAGGCCGTAAGAGAGTTCTCTTCCAGTGATGGCTGAGCTTTTCTTAGCGACCAAAGCAGCGACCGAAGAACAACTTTTGTTTGGTATGGCTCATGAGGACAAAAGCTAGGAGATGCTAAGATACGGAGCGCACGGTTCCTCGTCCGTGGCAATGGTATTGTCCCGGCGAGGAGGTGCGCTCACCATTTCGCTCACGCTTACTTTGATTCCCAGAATTCTCGTGGGTTACCTGAGCGCAGATGCAAACCTCAGAAGGCTTTGTCGAATTTGGGCAGGCGTCCAGGCAGCAAACCCGAAAACAAAGGCTGGCTTGAGCTTGGCCTCGATACAATAGAACGACAGCAGGGAGGGTTTTATCCCAATCTCGGCGCAGACGCGCGCGACTTTCGGGAGATCTGTTTCACGTCGAAGCCAGGCGACGAAGTTTAGCCCTGCCTCCGGGATCTGAAGCCTGAATCGATCACCGAGCAGCTTGTTGAATTCATTCAAGAAGAACTCCCGACGGTCGGCATAAAGCTTTCGCATTCGTTTGATGTGGCTTAGGAAAAATCCTTCGTTAATGAAACGGGCCAGTGTCGCCTGATCGATCGCCGACGAGTGTTGGTCCATTGTGCTGCGGATTTTGATCAGCGAATCGATCAAGTGTTCCGGCGCTACCAGATAACCCAGCCGTAATGAGGGATAGAGAATTTTACTCATCGTCCCCGCATAAATCACACGGCCGAAATTATCGATTCCCTGCAAGCAGGGAAGCGGTGGCCCCGTGAAACGGAATTCCGCGTAAAAGTCATCTTCGAAAATGAATGCATCGTTGGCATGGGCAAAATCGAGTAGCGCGGTCCTGCGATCGAAACTCATTGTCATGCCGAGCGGGTACTGGTGCGAAGGTGTTACGTGGATCAACTTTGGCTGCTTTTCCTTTGCCGATCGGGCAATCACGATTCCTTGTTCATCCAGCGGCTTGGGAACCACTTTCGCTCCGGCTAGAACAAAAACCCTCCGCGCCTGGTGAAACCCAGGATCTTCAATCCACACGGGTTCGCCCGCATCCATGAGCGCCATGGCACTAATCAGCATCGCCTGCTGCATTCCCCCGACGATCAAGATTTGATCTGGATGACAGTGTGCGCCTCTAAAATCGCACAAGTAAGTCGCCACTGCTTTGCGCAGATCTGCGTCACCGCGACTCGACGCGTGGCGCAACAGGTGGACCCCCTTTTGCGCGAGCACCTTTGATCTAAGCCGTTCCCAAGCGCCGATGGGGAATTCATCGACTGCTGGCAGTCCAGGAACCAAGGAAACACCAATGCGAGCGTCGAGCGCGCCAAGATCAAACTGTTCTCCTACGCGTTGATCTGGAATCGCTCTTGCCCGGCCGGAGATTCGGGGCTGGTACGCGATCTGCCGCGAGGCCTTGGGTTTATTAGCAGTCAAGAAGATTTCCGGAAGCGGGTCCGCTACAAAAGTTCCCGATCTGGGTTTCGAACGCAGATATCCTTCTGCGTGAAGCTTCGAAAATGCGAGACTGACTGTCAGCCGTGAGATGCCTAAATCAACAGCAAGGATTCGAGACGACGGAACCCGACATACGCCGCCCGTAAAACTGCCTGATCGCAGCTCATCCCGGATTTGGCGGTACAGTTGATCGTGCAGTGGTTCAGCCGCAGAGCGGTCGAGCCGAATCATTTCGAATCCGATGATTGAACGACGCCGTCGTTTTCTAAGAAGCGATTTCCTACGCAACATAACCCAGCCTGTCCCGCTCCGAGAAGTACTGTGCAGTCTCGGCCTGTATTATCAAGGAACAATGGAATCACGTTTGCCAAACCCAAACCACCATCAACGGGTTACACAGAATCGCATGGCGACGCGAACTGGCCTTGTCCAAAATCGCTAGGTGGACCTTGTGCTATTTGCGGCATTCGCGTTCTTGAGTTGTTATGATTATCAAATCAATCGGGATTGGTTTCGTAGGGGTTATGCTTTTCGTCGCAAGCGCAGCAGCCGGAAACTCTGTGCTCGAAGGTGTGGTTAAAGATGCCAAGGGTCATCCGATTCAAGGTGCGGATGTTCAAATTCAAGCGAAAAACGGCAGCGGGATGCTTACGAGTGTCAAAACAGATCAAAACGGTCGTTACACTTCGAAGGACCTCGCGGCAGGCACTTACCGTGTGACACTGGTTGTGAACGGCGTCCAAAAGACTTCCATAGATAATACGGCGCTCCAACCGGCTGAGTCGACAAAGCTAAACTTCGATCTGACTCAAACGCGCGCACTTGTAACGGTTAAGAAAGGTATACACAGGGTTTGGATACCTGCATTTACCGGAAGCCGTTTGCCGGGCCGTTGGGTTGAAGTTGATGACAACGGGGCATGGGCGGCGGAAGCTACCGCCAACAATATTGTACGGGTTAGTGGAGAAGAACTACAACGAACCGTTCACAGTCTGCCTATCAAAAGGGGCCAATAACTGAGCCGGGAATCGGCTCGCTTATAGGTGTGCGGGCGTTTTACACTTTGCTCTACCTTAACTACGGCAATTCCTTCGACGGTGGTCCTTCGCATCGCGAAGATACAGAACAAGATCGTAGCCCCGGCCGCTCGGATACGGTTGACCCTCGGACTTAAAGCCATAATCAGTCGCGAAACGCATTGTTCGTGCGTCTGCCCGCGTCGTCGCGAAAAGATTCTCATCCTCAACCAGACCTATTAACTCACCGATAATACGACGCGATAAACCTCTGCCTTGGTGTGATTTGGCAATAGCTACCCAGCCGAGCTCGACGGGATACTCATCTGACAAAACGGTTGCTCCTGCTCTGGCGAACACCTTACGACGATAGCTCCGTAACGGGTGTTTCAAGGCACCGACTCCGACGAGCTGCCCATTCGATTCCCGTAGGAATAGCAGTCGAGAAGCGTCGCGAATGCGTCGCGTTAGTCCTTGCGGATCGACTGCTCCCGCTTCGATGACCAGCTTCTCAAAGTCAGCTAACCCCTGTAGGGTGCAATCTGAGGGCGAAAGTATGGATGAAGTTGTCATCGCATTGTCTTGCCGGGGCGGACCTCCGAAATTGCGGACCGTTCGCGCACATTTGCCAGAATTTTTGATTTTATCATTGTCGTGTAAAGAACGCCAACACGGCGCTTGGTACTACCGCGCTCTCTGGCAACACCACAAGTGGTGGCAACGCCGCCTTCGGTGCCGGCACTCTGGCTAACAACAGTAGCGGCGATTCGAACACGGCTATCGGTAATGGTGCACTCACTTTTAATAGCAACGGCAGCGAAAATGTTGCCTTGGGTGAAGGCGCTGGCGGTAACGTGACCACAGCAAATAACGTCATTTGTATCGGTAGTGATGGTGCAATGTAAACAACAGCTGCTTTATTGGGAACATTCGCGGGGTGACAACAACACCACCGGATGCCATCGCAGTCTTCATCGATTCCGACGGCCAACTCGGGACGGCTAGCTCATCGCGCCGTTACAAAACCGATATTCAGAAGATGGACAAAGCCAGCCAAACTATTCTGCGTTTGAAACCAGTGACCTTTCACTACAAGAGTGACGGCACGAGAGCAGCGCAATTTGGTTTGATCGCTGAAGAAGTTGCCGAGGTGAATCCGGACTTGGTCGTACGCGACAAGACCGGCGAAATCTATACCGTGCGTTACGACGCCGTGAACGCGATGTTACTCAACGAGTTTCTCAAAGAGCACCGCAAGGTCGAAGAGCAGGAGGCGACCATTGCGCAACTACGCCAGGACTTGCAGGTCAATGCGACACGTCAACAAAAGCAAATTGACGCGCTTACTACAGGTCTGCAGAAAATGAGTGCGAGGCTCGAGCTCCGTGCATCGGCGCCACATACCGTGTGCCTGCCCGCCGTTCAGTTTACCCGCCGTGGCGGGCGAACTCCTTCGGAGTAGCTTACCGGGAGGCACAAACTGGTGATCATAGAGATGAGGCTTGAGTTGCCAGACCGTCGCTCTTACAATCGAGCCGACAAGGACCAACAATGAAACGCAATATCTCACGAATCGCAGTGGCAGCATCACTGGCCATCTCGATCCTGCCCGCGCTAACGCCATTCGCTGAATCCCAAACACACCCGTGGTGGTTTTATGGCTGTCCTAAAGGTGTTCTTGCACAAGTCCCGGGCGATGTACCGGGCCCGGGCACCGCGGGTTGGTCACAATATCAGAGCTGCTTGGAACAAAACTTAAGTGTGTCGCCTGAACAAAGTGCCACAATAGCGCCTATTCTCTCCAATGAAGGACAGAAGATAATAGCGATTAGGAACAACAATTCGCTTTCTGACGCGCAGAAGAGACAAGAGGTTAAGTCGCTGCAGGTGCAGTCAGACCCGAAATTGAAGGCGATTCTCTCGTCGGCTCAATTCGACAAACTAAAAGTCGTCCGCTATCAGGCCCTTAGATGGGTCACTCAGAAGAGACTCGGTTGGCAATGAACAGAACTCCAGCCGATAGCACTGCTCAAGGAAAATACTAGGAAGACCTCGTAGTTGACAACGCATTCGCGCTGTCACAGCCCGAATCTTGGGCGCATTACGGCCGTCGACTGGCTGGCACGCGAAATACTTTTGTTATGAATACGAAATTTCTTGCCACCATTTCTGTCGTTGCAGCTGCTCTCTTTTATGTGAGCCAGGCTCAATCACAACCTGCCCCTACTTCGGTAGCAACGGGGCGCACCACCGAGCAGGTGTCACGTCCGCAAGCGTCCGGCGGGGGTCACGGGCAGGTATGGGTTAACACAGAGTTAGGCGTTTACCACAGGGAAGGTTCACCCTTTTATGGCACGACGGCTAAAGGGAGATACATGACCGAGCAGGACGCAGTCCGGGCAGGGTACAAACCCGCACCCAAGAGCAGTTGACCATACAAGCGACAGTGGCGGTGACTTTTACCGATGTCCTCGTGATCTCATCTATCCAAAATGGGATCGAGCCAACCAAACATTTTTTGAAAAAATACCTCGCGGCCACCTGCCTCGCAGTGCTCGCCAGCGCCCTCACTTATTGTAAAGAGCACATATTCTTTGGAACATCGTAAGGCGTCGTACAAATCCTTTCCTCCGCCGCGTCGGCGATCGTTCTCCGCTTCGGCGATAAATGTAGGACACTGAATGTTTTTCGCTACGTCCGCGAGCGAGTATGCCTGAAACATCCTGAAATATTCCCACGGGGTTGATGCACCGTGAACCCACATGCCGCGTCCAAGAATGAATCGTTGAGTCGTGTTCTCTTGAAGCTTTTTGAAAAATGGTTCAAGCACTGCGAGGTCATCTTTTTCCAATGCGTTCGCGATCTCGGGCGGAAACATTTTTTTACTGAGCGCTGCCGGGTCAAACAACGCGGCGTCTGCGACACAGGCAGCAAGCCGATGCTCGAAAGCGGCCGCGCGTGGTGCCAGATATCCGCCAAAGCTGCAGCCGTATAGTGCAATCCGACCAGAATCCACATCGGGCCGAGTGACCAAATAGTTAACTACCGGAGTCACGACGTTTTCCCAATCCGCGCGCATGGGCAAGTTCTGCATAACAAGCGCACCGCCTTGCCCGGGGCCGTCAAACATAAGGACATTGTAGCCGCGTTTCAAAGCTCCATGAGCAATGATGAAGAATGCCTCCTCACAAGTGCCGTCGTAACCGCCTGTACATAGCAAGGTCTTACGCGGTTCGTTACTTGAATCCGCCCTTATGAAATAGCCGGGAAGGGCCGTAGTCTCGTACGGAATCTTAAGAATCTCGATCGGTTGCTCGAATAATGCCGCGGCTTTCTGGAACGAATCGGTTTGCTTCTGGTACGCCTCGATCACACGCGGATCAATGGGTAGCGCAAACATGAAAATGTACGCGTTACGATAATAATTTGACGCCCGTAAGAACGCATTCCGCCCGTTGACCCTATCCCCCGCCGCCTGCGATTTGACACCGAGACCGTACAAACGATCGGCGTACGAAGACCACGCGTTGTACCAGCTGTCAGCGTCACCCACTTTGATGTGTGCTGCAATGGCCCATGCTTCGCCAATCTGCGCCCCTAATTGTGCGTAATCGATCGTGCGCAGAAATTGTGCGTCGCACTCAGGATCGTCGAAATAGATTTTCATATTAACTCGTACTCAAATGTTAAACAGACTTACAAACCGTACAACAGAAGTGATCGCCCGGAGAACCGATAACTGCGTAGTCAGCATCAATTGCTTTCATTTAGCGGACCTATGAAAGCCTAATGAAGAGGTCTCGCCCAGCTACTGATTGATAATCCGGTAAGCACAAATTCGACTGAAAGAGCGGCCAGAATTATTCCTATCACGCCAGTGAGAATCGCTGCACCCTGTCGCCCAATGGAACGGAGAATAACATCTGTAACTCGCAAGGCGATCCTGCGCTGTTCGCTCCGATGCATGGTGGCAGTAAGGCTTGCAAACAACGCCAGGTTGCTGATCGGATCGATCGTCGTCCAAATCGTCATGAAATCGCGAATGATTTTTTCCATCATAAATTGAATGGCAACACAGCGGAAACTAGATCACTGCCGCGATGATTGCACCGCGTTTTCTTGTGCATTGACGGCCTGCCAGCGCCCGTCTCTGTAAACGAAAA
>DATDFM010000249.1:0-13623 GCA_036522635.1 Candidatus Udaeobacter sp.
TGACGGCTTCAATCACCGCGTCGTAATCGATCGTAAGCGGCGCTTGTAAAAATGAGCGTCCGGCAAAGGCAATCAAACCAACGCGGTCACCTTGCAGTTCGTCGATCAAATCTTGAATCGCCAGTTTGACGCGCTCAAGCCGACTCGGTTGGACATCGTTAGACAACATGCTGCGCGATGTGTCCACGGCGATGAGCAGATCCAACCCTTTGCGCTTTACGTCTTCAAAGGTGTACCCCCAGCGTGGTTGCGCCAGACTGACGACGGCTAATGCAAGCCCGAGCAACAGCAGACCAAATCTGATAATGCGCCGCGGCCGATTGACCGTTCCCGCAAGCTGCGGCAGCAGACGCGCGGAAACAAACTGCTGTAACCGCTTCAATCCGCGATGTTCCGAGTGCACAAAGAGCGCAATCAAAAGCGGGATCAGCAACAATCCCCATAGCCATGCTGATGCACCAAAGCTCATGAGTTCGTTGAAGTGTTGAAAGGTTGAAGCGTTAACAGGCCTATCGGGATTGTCATTCTGAGCGAAGCGACGAATCTCGGATTATTCCTCTCACCATCTTTCAAATTAAATCCGAGATGTTTCGCTTCGCTCAACATGCCAGGAGTGGGCCTCACGGTAATTTTTTCCAAATCGTTTGGGACAAGAGCATTTGCGCCACCAACAGCCCGCACCCGCCCATCAGGCATAGCGGAAAGAGGTCGCGATATTGTTGATATTTTTTCACACTGACAGTCGACTTCTCCAATTTGTCGATGTCGTTGAAGATTTGCTCCAGCGATGCTGTGTCAGTCGCCCGGAAAAACTTGCCGTCGGCAATTTTCGACACCTCCCTCAAACCGCTTTCGTTAAATTGTACCGGCTGATTTTCGTAGAGGATGTTTCCCAATGCATCTGTCAACGGCCCGCGACTGGTGAAAATGGGGGCTGGTGCGATTCCATTTATTCCGGCGCCGATCGCGTAAAAATGGATCTTTAACGCTTTCACTGCCTCGGCGGCAGTGTTCGGTGGAATCTTGCCTGCGTTGTTTTCACCATCGGTCAATAAAACAAGAACATGGCTCTTTGAACGCTTGTCATTGAGCCGGCTTGAAGCCGATGCCATGGCAGACCCAATCGCGGTGCCGTCTTCTACCAGCCCGATCTTTACTCGATCCAGGTTTTGCAAAAGCCAATCGTGATCCAACGTCATCGGACTAACGACATAAGGACGTCCGGCAAACGCAATAATGCCGATGCGATCGTTTGGACGAGCCTCGATGAATTTCCGGGTGACTTCCCGAATCGCATCTACGCGGGTCGCTTCCTGGCCGCCGATCGTGAAATCTTTGGTCAGCATCGAGCCGGAAACGTCCAGCACCAGCATGATGTCGATTCCGCTGGCTTCGATTTGTGTAAGGCTTTTGCCGAGCTGCGGACGCGCGAGAGCAACCACGAAAAAAGCCATGGTCAGAAACAGGAGAGCCCTGAGAATTTTACCGACTCGCGCCGCGCTTTGTTTTCCGATCGCTCGCAGGCTCGCTGTAGACGAATACGTCAGGGCCGCAGCCGGTCCGCTTTTGCCGCGTAACCAGGCGAGCAACGGTATCGCCAGCAACAGGAGTAGCAGCCACGGACGCGCAAAGGTTAGTGCGCTATCGCCGGGTAACCAATCAAACAGCCGCAAGCTGACCTCCTTTCACGAAGCGAATCGCCTCTTCCAACAAGAGTTCACTGTCTGACGTTGTTGCTTCGTACTTGGCGAACTTAATGAGATCGCAGCGGTTCAAGAAATCTTCCAGCAACGATTTGTCATCTGAGGAGAACGATGGCGCCTTCGCCGCTGCGCTGAGAAACTCTATGGAAGTTTGGCGGGTCGCAGGCACTCCGTACTGCTGCGTCACGTAACGCCTGAGGATGTCGGACGCACGAATACTGAACTGATACGGGCTCATTCTTTCAATTTGCGGCCGGATTTGTTCGAGCTCTCCCATCGCGATTTCGCGTGGCGACTTTGGTGGCAAGTCTGGTTTCCGCCGCTGCGCAAGCCACCACACAATCAGACCGAGCAGTGATAACACGACAAATGCGATCACGAAAACAAGCCACGGAGGAATCAGCGAATAATCGACTGGCGGCGCGATATCATGGAACTCGTCAGCGAGCAGAAACGCCGGAGCAATGGAGTAATGAAGCAACGGCTTGTTGGAAAAGAAATTCATTTTGTTACTCCACCGTTTGACTACTCCGACCTTATCGAAATCCGAGACGGCGTTCGCGTTGTTTAAAAAACGAGCGCAACGGCGGCAGATAATCTTTGCCGGTTTGCAGCGTGATGGTATCAACGTTGTTGCGCCGGAGCGTGCGCGAAAGCTCCGTTTCAAATCCAGTGACGAGATCTGCAAAAACAGTTCGCGTTTTGCGATCCGCCGTATTGATCTCGATCTGTTCGCCCGTCTCGGCGTCCTCCAACGTGATGATGCCGACGTTTGGCAACGCTCTTTCGCGTTCATCCTTGATCTGAATTGCTATAAAATCGTGCCGCCGGCCGCTCACCGCCAGCGCGCGCGAGAAATCGGGCGCTTGAAAATCTGAGATGAAAAACACAACGGCGCGTCGGGTGACAATCCTATTCAGATAATCAAGGGCCAGCCCGGGATCAGTGCCGCGTCCCTGCGGTTCGAAGAACAAAATCTCGCGGATGATGCGCAACGTGTGCGAACGGCCCTTTTTCGGCGGAATGAAAAGCTCCACACGATCGGTGAAGAGTAGCAGACCGACTTTGTCATTGTTGCGAATCGCACTGAATGCAAGGAGAGATGCGACCTCTGCAGCTAACTCGCGTTTCGATTGCGTTGTACTCCCGAAATTTCCGGAAGCGCTCACATCTACCACCAGCATTACTGTGAGTTCGCGTTCTTCTGTAAATTTTTTTACGAATGCGCTGCCCATCCGCGCGGTGACATTCCAATCGATGGCACGAATTTCGTCGCCTGGTTGATATTCACGCACGTCTTCAAAGTTCATTCCGCGTCCTTTGAAAACGCTATGGTAATTACCGGCGAACGCGGTTTCGACCAGACCGCGGGTCTTGATCTCGAGCGCTCGAATCTTTTTTAGGATTTCGGTCGTGGTTTTCGCACGCTCATCATCCCTAGTGGATACCGTGCGTGCGATAGAGCGCGACGAATCCTGTTGACTGGAAGACGGCATCACGGCACGGGAAGTCCGGCGAAAATTCGCTCGATGATGGTCTCACTCGTCACCGCCTCAGCTTCAGCTTCGTAGCTGACGATGATTCGATGCCGCAACACGTCGGGGCCGATACTTTTCACATCCTGCGGCGTGACATATCCGCGGCCATTCAGGAACGCATGGGCACGCGCTCCGAGTGCGAGGTTAATGGTGGCGCGCGGCGAAGCGCCGTAGCGAATCAAGCCTTCCAACCGGAGATTATAGGCCGCGGGTTCACGTGTGGCCCAAACTACATCCACAATGTAATCTTTCACGCGATCGTCGATGTAAATGTTGTTAACGACGTCACGCGCGGCGATGATTTGCTTTGGCTCTACTACAGGTTCTACTCGCAAATCCGGCGACGAAGTCGCCATCAGATCAAGGATGGTTCGTTCCTCGCGCTTTTGCGGGTATCCGATGTTCAGCTTTAACATGAAACGATCGAGCTGCGCCTCAGGCAGTTGGTAGGTACCTTCCTGTTCTATTGGGTTTTGAGTCGCCAGAACCAGGAACGGATCGGGAAGGGGATAAGTTTGTTCGCCGATTGTGACCTGGCGTTCCTGCATCGCTTCCAACAACGCGCTCTGAACTTTGGCCGGCGCGCGATTGATTTCGTCGGCCAGAATTAAATTCGAAAAAATTGGTCCAAGTTTTGTGGTGAATTCGCCGGTTCGTGGATTGTAAATGAGCGTTCCGATCAAATCTGCCGGCAACAAATCGGGGGTAAATTGCAAACGCTGGAAACCGGTCTGAATACCTGCCGCCATTGTTTTAACGGTGAGGGTCTTAGCCAATCCGGGAACGCCTTCGAGCAGAAGATGACCGTTGGCGAGCAATCCAAGCAAAAGCCGATCAACCAGATACTTCTGTCCGATCACTACGTGACCGACCTGTTGCCGGAGCGCTGGAATCCACTGGCCCAGTTCTCGTACTTCTTGAGTAATTTCCTGCGTCGATTTCATACGGTCTGCTCAGACAGTTTGTCAGAAAGAATGTTCGATCAAACCGGGATCAACTGCCTGCTGTTTACTACTTTCGGCGAGGGCCGGAACTGCGGGACTGCGCGGATCCCTTTTGAGCACGGGCACGCAGCGTTAAAACGATCGGCAACCCGCGATACTCTTCAGCTTCGCGGATGCGACCCTCCAGATAACGCCGATAGGCTTCAGTCATTAGCAGAGGATCATTCACGAACAGGACGAATTCCGGAACATGGAAGGGCGAGCTTTGGCGACGCCGCTGCGAAATTCGTATGGTGTCCCCAATCTCCGGTGTCGCGGGGACTTCGCCCTCCGTCTCAGAAGTTTCGACGTCACCCGTTGTTTGCGCTGCATAAAATAATTTCAAGCGTTTCCCTTTGACCAATGGAGGAGGATTCGCGTCAAAAGCCTCGCGCAAAAGGCGGTTGAACACTCCTGTTCCAATGCGTTTCCGCATGGCATCTTGGATCTTTTGGACGATTGCGAAAAGGCGATCGACATTTTCGCCGGTCGACGCAGATGTGATCAATACCGGCGCGTAGCTAAGAAAGAAAATCCTCGAACGCGTCTCCTCAATTAGTCGCCTGGCCGACTGCTTTTCTCCGCGTCGCGGCTTAACCAAATCCCATTTATTCAGGATGACGATGGCTGGTTTTCGTGCTTTTTGGATGAGCCCGGCGATCCGTTTGTCCTGTGCCGTGACGCCCATCGTCAAATCGATGACAAGGATGCAGAGATTCGCGCGGCGAATACTCCGCTCGGCACGCATCACGCTGAAAACCTCAGCCGAGCTGGAAACTTTCCCGCGCCTGCGGATTCCGGCCGTGTCGATAAAAACGAATTTCATGTCGTTGCGTTCGTAGAGTATGTCGATGGAGTCACGGGTTGTGCCGGGCAACTCACTGACAATCGCGCGTTCGCTGCGTACGATTGAGTTGATGAGAGAAGACTTGCCAACGTTTGGCCGCCCGACGATGGCGATGGCGAGAGAATTTGTGATGCTTGCTGTGCGATCTCTGATGTTGCCTGACCCAACCGGCGGAGGTAGCTGCTCCTGGATCACATCCACCAAGTCTGAAACGCCGCGATCGTGTTCTGCGCTGACCGATATTATTTGCCTGAAGCCTAACAAGTCGAATTCCGCCGCTAACGGGTCGTGCTTCCCGGTATCTATTTTATTGATCACCAGCACGACCGGCTTATGCAATTTTCGCAGTTTGGTCGCCAGCTCCTTATCGATGGGAGAGAGTCCCTCCTTTCCATCGACGACGAAAAGAAGAAGATCGCTTTCGCGCAGCGCGTTCTCGGCAGCGCCTCGCACTCGCTCGGTCAACTCCGATTCTCCGGCGCCGAGAATTCCGCCGGTATCCCACAGGGTGAAAGGGCGTTCGCCGCGAGTGCACCTTGCCGAGAGGCGGTCCCGGGTGATCCCCGGTTGATCATGAACAATTGCAATTTTCCGGCCAAGGAGACGATTGAACAGTGCAGACTTGCCTACGTTTGGCCGTCCGACAATCGCTACGTTAGGCAGCACGTGGTCCTCATTCACCAATGCGGCCCGCATTTAAGGTTTGGCCGGATGTGCGTGCCCTTCGGCCTGCAACTGCCGGACCCCGTCTGCAACATAAATGATCCCTGAAACCAATGTGAACACACCGGCCGCAAGCACAACATAGAGCAGGGGAATAACAAGCAATTGGAGCATCACCCATCCGATGGCCACCATCTGTAAAACGGTCGCCACCTTGCCCGTCCAATGCGGTTTCACATGCACTTTTCCGTTGAGCAAATACAGGACAAGCGTTCCGACCAGAAGAATGGCGTCGCGCGAGATCACAAGCACCGGAAACCACACTGGGAATTTTCCGGTGTCCGCATCCATCTCGCTCCAGTTCGTTAGGCTCAAGGTGATAATGCCGCTCAGCAGCAAACCCTTGTCGGCGATGGGATCGAGAATGATTCCGAGTTTACTGCGTTGGTTGTACCTCCGAGCCACGTAACCATCGAGTCCGTCGCTTAGCGCTGCGAGGATGAAAATCGTGATCGCTGCGAACCGCTGCCACTCAAGCGGTTGGCCGCGCTTGATACTTTCACCGTAATAAATCGCCATCGTGACGAACGCAGGAATCATCACGATCCGAACAACGGTGATCTTGTTGGCAGTGGTCATGGCGCGCGCGTAGGCCGCTAATTGTAAGGCATTTGCTCCATTCTGTGAACCCCGAAAGCGTTCGGGGACTAACACAGACGCCCTACAATCTGCTTTCCTGTTTCTGCGCGCGGCCTGTTAGTTTTACGCCGCGACCGCCGACTTGTGTTGACCTTCGGCAAATTCCTCGATCATTTTTCGGTTGAACGCCGGAATGTCGTCAGGTTTGCGACTTGAAACCAATCCATTATCAACGACGACTTCCTCGTCAACCCAGCGGGCGCCGGCATTGCGCATGTCCACCCGAATTGCCGGCCAGGAGGTCATTTTTCTTCCGCGAACAAGGTCCGCATTGATCAAGACCTGCGGGCCGTGGCAGATGACCGCGACCGGTTTGCTCTCGCGGAAGAAATGGCGGGCGAAGTTGTGTGCCCTTTCGTTGGTGCGCATCACATCGGGATTGAAGAGCCCTCCCGGAATCATTAACGCATCAAATTCCTCGGGACGTGCCTGATCCAGCGTGAGATCTACATCGAACTTGTCGCCTTTGTTCGCGTGATTCATGCCCTGGATCTTGCCGGATTTGAGTGAAACAATTTTCGTTTTCGCACCAGCTTCCTGGAGCGCCTCGCGTGGTTTTGTCATTTCCACCTGTTCGAAACCATCCGCTACAAGGATGGCCACTTTTTTTCCATCGAGTTTTCGTGCCATAGATTCCCTCCTATTGATGTTCCCTTTATGTGGTCGCGAATATCGACCGTATCTAAGCTACGAAACGCAACTGAACGTCGGATGTAGGCGGGTGAAATAGTTAGCGATTGGCTGCGGACGCAGCGGAGACTTTTGCCGCGGGGATTTTGAATTGTTCGATCTCCTTCTTGATCTCGTTTGCGAACGCTGCCGCACCGGCGCCGTTTACGACCCTGTGATCGAACGTCAACGAAAGCGTAATGACTTCAGCGCTTTCATTCTTCGTTTTGTTCGAAATCAATTCGTGGTGTGCGGTCCCAACAAACAAAGTACCGACCGAAGGCGGCACAACAATTGGCGCGCCCGCTTTCACTTGAAACGCGCCCAGGCTCGTAATCACTACCGGCGCATTCATGGCGTCCACACGACCGCCGCGTGTCGCAGCGACTGTTTCGTTGAAAGCACTAACGAATTCCGGCCAGCTCTTTTGATTTGCAGTAGTGATTACCGCTGTTGCCAGGCGATCCTTTTCCAACGCTACGGCAATACCGAGATCAAAATTGTCATTCTGAACGATTTGCTCGTCTTCGAGAATCAGTCGGCGGAACGCCGCATGTTTTTCCATCGCGCGCACGACTGCCCACGCAATCATCATCGAAGGCGAGGGAGCCTGCTCGGGGTCCGTCTTTTTTAATTTCTCGCGTGCTTCCTGGATTGCGCCCCAGCGCGCGTCGATTTGCAGGTTGGCAGAAATAACGCGGCTCAGTTTACGTATAACAGTCGGTGAAAGCGCCGGCTCGATAGCGTAGGGGCGGGCGTGTCGTCCGCGTTCATAATGCCCTGCAGCCGGCAGGGCTGCCTCTACAGTTTCACGTTTGGATGATTGCTCTGCTGCTGCATCGAATTGTTTGGCAAACGCGGGTTCGCGGATAAGGATCGTGCCCAATTCCTGACCGATCTCGACTGTATCACCAACTTTGGTTTTCCAGTCACCCATCACTCCGGCGAATGATGATTGAATTGGATAAACCGCCTTATCGGTTTCCACCTCGCACAATTCATCATCCAACTGAATCTGGTCTCCAGGCTTTTTGAGCAGCGAAACAATTTTCGCATTCCGGATTCCTTCGCCCATGATTGGAACGGTGATGCTTTGGACGTGTTGTTCAGTTGTTCCCGCGGTATCGGGGGGCGTCGCTCCCGGACGTGCAAACGTTGGTTCCTGCGCCGAAGGACCGCGGTCGGCGCTCGCGGTTACCGAACGCTCCTGTTTAGTTGCAACGGAGCGTCTGGTTGCGGTCACGATCCGCTCGACATCAGGCAGTGCTGTGTATTCGTAAATCGGATTGTAACCGATCACTACATTGGGTTTGCTGACCAGAATGGGCGGGCTGAGCAATTCGTTCCAAAGCCTGGGGTTGTTAGCGACATGGGAGATAATCATCTGACCCACACTGCAATTTTCCGTGTCCTCCTGGACAACGATCAGCCGGCCTGTTTTACGTACAGATTCTTCAATCGCGGCGGCATCCCACGGCACGATTGAGCGAAGATCGATCAATTCGACGCTTATATCGTCACCGATTTTGTTCAAAGCTTCGAGCGACTTCTCAATTGTGTTGCCCCATGCCACGAGGGTGACATCAGATCCTGGACGCACTAGACGCGCTTTGCCCAGCGGGATGGCGCAGATTGGCTCGCTGTATTCGTGCTCGGCCCAAAGCAGATGTTTTGGAACGAGGCAAATCACCGGGTCTTCTGCATGCATAGCGGTCCACAGCAATCCGGCAGCATCAGCAGGCGTGCTTGGAATCACCACATACAGACCGGGATAATGAGCGAACGCTGACTCGTTTGCCTGGCTGTGCCACAAACTGCCACCAGGCAGGTACGCGCCATACGGAGCATAGAATACCGCCGGGCATTTCCAGTTCCCAAAGGATCGCCATCGAAGGGTAGAAATATTCGTCACGAGCTGATTGAAGCCGGGATAAATGAAGTCGATAAATTGCAGCTCAAACACTGGGCGCTTTCCATAGGCAGCCAGCCCGCATGCAACCCCAAGAATGGTGGATTCCGCGAGCGGTGAATTGAAAACTTGCTTCGGGAATTCAGATGAAAGCTTCTGCGTCAGGCGGAACACGCCGCCCTTTGGATCTTCGATGTCTTCGCCGAAGACGATACGCTCTGGATTCTCTTCGATGCCGGCACGCAGGGCCTTGTTCACCGTGTCGCCAATTCGGTATTTGCCGGGCGGAAGAATTTCCTTTTCCACCTTTGGCGCCGGTTTGGTGACATTCGCGAGGAGCTCGTTAGGCGAAGGGTCTTCCGCTCTTTCCGCTTCGGCATATTCGCGGCGAACGCGCTCCTTAATTTCATTATCCAGTTTGGCGTAATCCTTTTCTGTGAGGACGGCTTCCTTGATCAGTTGGTCCTTCCAACAGATCAAGGGGTCGCACTTCTCCAGTTCACTCAGTTCCTCGGCACTGCGGTAAAGTTTGTGGTCGTCGGAACTGGTGTGACTCGACAGCCGTTCCATCTTTATCCAGAAAAAGAACGGTCCGCCGCCGGCGCGAATTTTTTCGAATGCTTCCGCGGCCGCATCGTACACCTGCTGGACATCTTGTCCTTCGACCTGGCGCCAGTTGTCCTGGTCAAGAATGTTCAGCGCCAGCGGATTGTTTTTTCGCGTAGGCATGCTGATGCCGTAGGCGTTGTCCTCAACGAGAAAAAGAATGGGGAGTTTCTTTTCTTTGGCGAAACAGATTGCCTCGAAAAAATCTCCCTGGCGCGTGGCGGCGTCACCGATTGTGGTGACGACAGCATTTTTTTTTCCATCAAGTTGGATACCCCAGGCGATGCCGCACGCAGGAAGAAGCTGTGAACCCGTCGGCGTAGGGACGCTCCAAATGTGCAGATCTGAGTCGCTGTAATGCGAGGGCATTTGGCGTCCGCCGCTGCCGGTATTGCGTTTTGCGAAATACTCGAGGCCGAGTTGCCGAGTCGTCATGCCGCGGCCGAGCACCAGACCACGGTCGCGATAATACGAAACGATGTAATCATCCCTCTCCATCTGGATCGAAACCGCTGCCAGCGCTTCGTGCCCCATCCCGGAAACGTGAAAATGGCCTTTGCCCTGGCGAATCAGGTTCTGTTCGCGCAAATCTGCATGCCGGCTCTCGAGGATAATCCTTAACAGGTGCAGCTTATCGTCTTTGCTAAGGGCAGGCATACGGTGGATTTTACATCTCGCTTCTTCATCGACAATCGCGCGCACCTGCTTCGGATAAAAAAAGTTAATGCATTCGACAACAACAAAATCACAACGAAGCAGGGGAGTAATCGAATATTACCGCGAATTTCTCCCAATTTCCCCCGCGACGCCGATCATTTCGCTGGGCGAGGGGAACACGCCCCTGGTTTATTCTCCGCGGTTGAGCGAACGCGTCGGCGCAGGCTGCGAAGTTTTCGTCAAAAACGAAGGGGTTAATCCCACCGGGTCATTCAAAGATCGCGGGATGACCGTAGCCGTGTCCAAGGCAATGGAACAAGGTATGAAAGCGCTGATCTGCGCCTCAACCGGGAACACGTCAGCTTCAGCAGCTGCGTACTCGGCGCGTGCAGGGATTTCGTGCGTCGTGATTCTGCCTGCCGGAAAAATCGCAACAGGGAAATTGCTCCAGGCTTTTGCCTACGGAGCCAAAATCATTGCCATCGAAGGCAATTTCGACGACGCGCTGCGAATCGTGCGCGAACTGGGCGAAACCGGCGAATTTACGATCGTGAACTCCATTAATCCGGACCGGATTGCGGGACAAAAGACAGCTGCATTTGAAATCGTCGATGAACTCGGCGATGCGCCGGAATTTCATTTGCTGCCGGTCGGCAACGCCGGGAACATCACCGCGTATTGGGCCGGTTATCGGGAATATTTTACACGTGAAAGATCAACAAAACTGCCGGCGATGATTGGCTTCCAGGCGATTGGTGCTGCGCCGATTTTCTATGATCACGTATTCGATAAGCCGGAAACGATCGCCTCCGCTATTCGAATTGGAAATCCAGCAAGCTGGAAACATGCGCGTGCAGCCATCGATGAATCTCACGGCGCTATTGATGTGGTCAGCGATACCGAAATTCTGGCGGCACAGAGCTGGCTTGCACGGCATGAAGGAATTTTTGTTGAGCCAGCGAGCGCAGCGTCGATCGCCGGGCTCTTCCGGTGGTGTGATTCGGACGATGCCGAACACTCGTTTCAAAGAATTAAAGAAGGCAGCCGGATCGTATGCACTGTGACCGGACACGGGTTGAAAGACCCCGACGTGATTATCGGGCAACTGAAAGAATTGAAGCCGGTCGATACCACGGTAAACGAAGTCCGACGCGCCATTGAGCTGTAGCCGATTTCGAAAAGAATCGCAGTTCCTATCTCGCTCCGATTAATCTCCATCTCAAAATGCGCCTGGTAGTTCAAAAATATGGCGGCACGTCTGTTGGATCGCCGGAACGAATTCGTAACGTTGCGCAGCGAATCCTCGAGACTCAGCGGCAGGGCTGTCGAGTAGTGGCGATAGTCTCCGCCATGGCAGGAGCCACTGACGAACTGCTCCGGCTGGGGCACGCCGTCGCGCCGCAGCCAACAAAGCGCGAGCTCGACATTTTGCTTTCAACCGGTGAACGGGGCGCCGCTGCACTGACGGCGATGGCAGTGAATGGACTCGGCGGAACGGCGATCTCATTGACCGGCGCCGAAGCTGGAATTCTAACCGACCACAACCACACCCGTGCCCGCATCGCAAATATAAGCCCTAAACAGATTCATGAGCTCCTCGCGGACGACTACATTGTCATCGTGGCCGGTTTTCAAGGTCAGACCGCGGATGGCGAAACAACCACGCTTGGCCGGGGGGGATCCGACCTATCGGCGATTGCGCTAGCCGGCGCTTTGAATGCCGACAGCTGCCAGATTTTCACCGACGTTGACGGCGTTTTTACCTGCGATCCTAGAATTGTTAAAGAGGCGGAAAAACTAGACGAAATCGCTTACGACGAGCTACTTGAGATGGCTGGTGGCGGCGCAAAAGTGATGCAATCGCGCGCGGTCGAATTCGCCAAGAAATTCGGCGTGGAATTCGAGGTCCGATCGACCTTCAAACAAGCTCCCGGGACGGTGACAAAAGAGGAAACCCCCAGCATGGAAGATATCCTGATTCGCGGGATCAGTCTCGACCGGCACCAGGCCAAGCTTAGCATTGCCGGAGTGCGGGATAAGCCGGGAATTGCTGCCCGGATCTTCTCCGACATCGGCGCTGCGCACATTATCGTTGATATGATTGTCCAGAATGCGTCGATTGACGGGACGACCGACATTTCCTTCACCATTCACCAGGATGAATTGGAAAACGCCCGCACAATCCTGATGCCGGTGCTAGCCGAACTGGGCGCGAAGCGCTTAAACACCGCCAGCGGCCTGGCCAAGTTGAGCGTTGTTGGTATTGGAATGCGGTCTCATTCGGGTGTCGCAGCGCGAATGTTCGAATGCCTCGGCCGCGCTGGAATCAATATTCAGCTTGTCTCGACCTCGGAGATTAAAATCGCGGTGATTGTTGAAGAAAAGCAAGCCGAGCGCGCTGCACAGTTAATACATGCAGAATTCGGATTGGGACGATTGCTGCCCGCCAACGCAGCGACGCAGCCCGTGGCCTGACGAATTACCGACTTCGAACCGGGTCCACGTAAAACGGCTGCGTACCTTCGATCTGCATTTTGTAGCCGAAAACGCCGTGAATCACCGCCGCTGCCGGGTGATCCGTATTTTTCGAATGAAAACGGTCATCAGCGTTGGCCTGTTTCCATACCGTACCATCTTCTAATCGAATTATCGTCCTGCCGGTCAACCCGAGGAACTGGCCGTCCACGCGGCTCACGACGACATCCATTTTGGTCCGCTCAGCGCGGGCAGTAGCTTTCTTTTCAGCCTTTTGCTCGGTGATCTGTTGGTACCCTTGAAGCCAGGCATCGAGTTTCTGGAGCTCATCCGGCGACAGCTTATTCAATCCTGCAGCCTTGAATTCCTCCGGCGACATCATTTCTTTGATGCTGCCTGACATCTCCTGTTGCGGCGCAGCAAACGCCGGCGAGATGCAGGCCAGAAGCAAGGAAAAAGCTAAGCTTACAAAACTCAGAGAAGCACCGCGGCAAATCTTCATGGCTAAAGAATAGGAAAACGAGATTCGCGGATGCTACCACTGCGCAGAACAGGGTCAAGGGTTGGGGCGCTGCGGAAAAGAGGCAGTGGGCCAAGGGCCAATCGACGGTTGCCAAGACCAACCGCCAACAACATCAGACAATATATGTCATATAAAATCGTGTTGGATTATGTTCGTCAACTCTTTTTCTTGCCCCTCCAGGTCGACGGCCTCACACCTTCCCGCAAAGATCGGGGTTAGAACCCCTTCGGTCGATGCTCGCTGAGACAGCGGTCCCGTCAACGAGTCGTGTGCAGGCCGCCTCAACTCAGGAGCACACCGATGAAACGACCGACCGAAACTCTTCCCGATCCCTGGCTGTTCGACAGCGAA
>DATDFM010000250.1:0-4721 GCA_036522635.1 Candidatus Udaeobacter sp.
TGGTTCAGTATTTTCATAACGTTACCAACCATTTCCTCACGAATTCGGCGAACGAGGGCTGAGCCCTTCGGCGTGATGCAGACCATCACTTTGCGGCGGTCATCACGTGCGGCCGAGCGCATCAGGTAACGAAGATTCTCGAGACGTGCCACGAGACCGCTGGCTGCGGCCGTGGTATGCCCCATTTTCTTGGCGATCTCCGACATGCTCAGCACTTCTTTGCGGTCGAGATATGCGAGAAGAAAAAATTGCGGGAACGAAACATTGCCCGGTGCGAGTTCCTTGGAGAGATGCAACAGGAAACAGCGCTGCATTTCCAAAATGATGTGAGAAAGCTGTTCGGCTTCCGAGCGAATTTGCTCCGTCGGACTTCGTGCAAACGCGGTAATCGGTCCCGAGTTCAACGCGATAAAATTAGGAACACGGGCATGGACTGTCAAACCGGCCGGCCACGATTGCGACCGGACCTGCTTGCTCACTCCCAGAGTTGAACGTGAACAATGTCATCTGCTGTTAAGGATTCACCGACCGCGACTCGCAGCAACGCGTTTGCCTGGCTCAAACCAAAAAGCGCGTGTGATTCCTGGCGACCGATTGGCGTGAATTTTCCGTGTTCAACTCTCCCACGGATATAATGCGGTCGATCGCCGTCATTGGTCAGGTGAATCGCCAGGTTTGCCGGAACCTGCGGCAGATCGAGGTTGGTTGCGCCCATCATTCTGAGGATCGCCGGTCGCACGAATTGTAAAAACGTCACGAACGCCGACACGGGATTTCCAGGCAGTCCAAACACAAAGCACTTGCCAACATTGCCAAACAGAAACGGTTTTCCAGGTTTAACTGCGACGCGCCAGATTTCGATCTTCGCTCCGAGTTGGCCTAACACTTCCTTCACCAAATCATGTTCCCCAACCGAAACGCCGCCGGTAATGATGAGGACGTGATTTTTAGTTGCACGCGTAATTGCGTCGCCTAACGACTTGCGATCATCTCGGCAATCTTCTACGGCTGTCACGCTCACGCCGCACCGTTTCAGGAGCGCACTAAGCAACACGGAATTGCTGTCGTAAATTTGGCCCGACTGAAGTGTTTCTCCGGGTTTCACCAGCTCGTCTCCGGTGGAAATCACCGCCGCGGTTGCCTTGCCGCCAACGACCACATCTGCAAATCCCTGCGACGCGAGTACAGCAATGGTCGCTGTACGGATTCGCTCGCCTTTTCGCAAAATCATTTGTCCTTCTGCCAAATCGCAGCCGCGGAGGCGTACGAACTCGCCGGTTTGGACGTCGACATTCAGAGTGATGACGGTGCCGTCGCGGCTTACATCCTCCTGCATGACGACAGCGTCTGCCCCTTCTGGAATAGGGGCACCGGTAAAAATTCGGACGGCTTCATCAGCTCTGACCACCAGCTTCCGATCAGGGCCGGCGGGTTGCTCCCCCGTGACGCGGAGCTGCGCACCTTTTTTAGACGAGTTCGCTATGACTGCGTAGCCGTCCATTGCCGAGTTGTCGAAGGCAGGTAGCGGCAGCTGGGCGAAATAATCCCGGGCTGCAAAACAATCGAGCGCACTTGCGAGCGGAACTGTTCCTTCGTGCAGTGGCCTGATTTTGTTTAAGATCCGGGTTCGCGCTTCTTCTTCGCTGATCATTTCTAATCATTTCCGTTAGGCGTACGCAATTGGCAACTCCGATGAAATCGCGAGCATGCGACGAACGTCGGTGTTGGCAATCAGCAATTCGCGGCGATATTGCCAGCCGCGCGATTATTTGGTGAGGTGGCTGAGTGGTCGAAAGCAGCGCTTTGCTAAAGCGCCGTAGCCCAAAAGGCTACCGAGGGTTCGAATCCCTCCCTCACCGTTTGCCTCCTAGGTCTGTGAGCGGCAGGAAATGCATAACACTTAAACATAACAAATCCGCGGATTTCCGCTGATGTTAAAGTTGTTCTTCGAAGTCTTTCCTGATAAGCGAGACAGGGGATGAAAGCGGAGAGAGAAGCAGCGGGGCGGGGGGGCTAACGGCTGGCGAGCAACAATCTCGAGCTACTGCATATCGGATTATCTACCGCGACTCGAAAAGCCAGCGTTAGTCTTGCAGAACGCGAAGGTGATGAAGTGGTCTACGTTGCGGCGAAACTCAAGGACGTGGTGAGCAGCGCGGCGCAACTGCATGGATGGAACGAACCCGCTGCTGTGAATGTAAACATCGCCAATATTCCAATGCCGACAGAAGAGGAACGCGCGGAGGTGCGAGCTCTCGATGCTAAACTGGACGCCGTTGCTGCAATGTTGAAACGCTGATCCGCCGCCCGGCCGGGGCGGGGGGAATGACATTTCTCGTCACCACGCCTTCATCGCGAGGGACTTCATGCTATTCTAACATTGAGCTTATCTCGGACGCGCCGCCGTTCGGGCCGTTTATGGGCAGCGGCCCCAGAGCCTGTCGCGAATGCAATCGTTACGCGCAGTTCTACAGCTACTCCCTCCGTTCACGATGTTGCTGCAATTAATCGAAACGCACGAGCACGCGGCGAGTTCAACAGCGTGAGCGCAATGGTGTTTGCGCTTTTAGCTAAAGAAAAGCCGCCACGTATTAACATGGCGGCTTCTCGACCATGAAAGAGTCTTTACAGGTTTTCCGTTACGGACACTGCGGGTAGAAGTTCGCGGAAAAGGTTCCAGGAGAGGTGTCACAACTGCCCGCCCCGGGTGCTGAAACGGAAACATTCGTGTAAGTCACCGAAACCAAAACCAAACGTTGCCCGTTAGGGCAGCCGAAGCCAGCGGGCGGCGAAGGCGGCTCGACCCCAAGACAACCTGTGATCTGGCCGTTCTGGCCCGATGTGAACGTGCCCGACGCAGTGACGGTCCCTGTCGACGTTACTTTGCTGTTCGGGCATTGTCCGCCATGATTCAAGCAACCCCAGACGGCAGTCGCATCAGCAGAAGCGGTCACCGTAAGCTGCTGATTACTGCCAAGTCCTGCTATCTTAAAACAGGCCTGCAGAGAACCATCAGCGTTGACGCCGCTTGCGCTACATTTGAGGAAGTGCGGGCTCTGCCCGCATACGTTGTTAGCCACGAAGCTCGAGAGAGCGATCACGGCAAGTGTAATAATGCTTATTCGTTTCATTTTGTTATTCCTTAATTTGTTGGGTTCATTTTTGTTGAAATGAATTTGCTCGCGCCCATTGCCAATATGGGTGGAGATTCACTCGCTATAGTGGGCGTGACTTTTGGGGTCACGCTGTGACATTTGTGGTCACAGGCACCTAAAATTTCCAGGCAACCCGTCGATCCGGATCCGGATTGTAGGAGCAGAAGTATCCAGTTCTAATCCTGGCAGCCAAGTGACAACCCAGGGATGGGATGGCGTCTGTGATTTTTTTGATGGCTTTCTTTATACATTTGGTCACAGCAGAACGCGCTCGTTCGGCATCGGTGGACATCTTGCGATCCCTGCCTCCGGCTCCTAATGCGGACGCCAGATACTCAGCAATTGCGTGTAACTCGTTTTGAGCTTCGGTCTTCCGATGAAAATCATTGAATCGTTTTGCTTCGTTCAACTCTTGTCGCAAATCATTGCAACGGCATCGTAAATTCGCTTTAGTTTTTGCATCCAGCACTGGAACGGCGGCATAGAGTTCGCGTTTAACGCATCCCTTCGCGGCCACTGCTGCAGCAAAACTTCGGGTATCCGTCGCGCGAGCGACCAATTCCAAAACGTGGAACTCGCGTTTCGGGAAACGAAGCATGATGGCGAGATAGTACAGGCCACGCGTGGCCCTAAGCAATGCACTGACGCCCTGATAGCGAATGATCCAGTAATCGTGCTGTCGTAAGAACAAGGACTCGTCCCGTGTCGCAGGGCTCGGCAAATCAGCAAGAGATTGCCGCATTCTGTCCGATTTTCTTCCGAACTTCATGCTGTGAGGGGACTCAGGAGGTATCTGACGCAGCATCATCGTGCGGCTGCCTATCGAAGATGGCGCACATTTCTTGGTGATAGGATCTCAAACGGAATCCGTACTTTTCCGCAAAAGCCGCCATCCTAAGTTCGCGATACGGTGCGTCTAAGGACCAAAGGCGCTGCAATTCATCTTCGTAGACAGCACAGTGGGACCATAGTCCATGTCGTAATTCATACTCGATATGCTTCGCCAGCGTTTTCACTCGATGCTGCGCACGGCAGCGACTGCAAGGGCCGGGAATTTGACGGGGACTTTTACCCAGCCGGTGTTCAATGAATCAGCACGGCGTTAATCCGGTTACCGCCTCTCCGACACCAGCACCACACTCTCTAAGTCGCTGCTCATACCGCCAATTCCTTTTTTTTACGAAAATAAATAAAATTTGTCTATCCGGCCGCCAGCCTGATTTTTCTATCAGTCGCCACTCTTAAGGAAGTGTCTAATTAACCGCCTGACTAAGATGCGGATTCCTGCCGTGTTCCTCGTAAGCCTTAGACGAACGTGTAGGCGGACTACTGGCCACTAGCTTGTTACCCTGCCAAGGCTGCGATCCGACTGAAAACGATCCTTTTTCCTGTTGCCTGGCTTTTCACGCCCCCGCATCGCGCGTTAAAGCAGCCCCATTGGAAACCGTAGTCATTTATTGGGCGAAAAGCTTCGCTAACATTCTCGACATGTTCCTTGATTCGTTAACCTTCGGATGCACCAGCTACAATCCTCGGCTAGCCGCGCACGCCTTTCATACCGCAAGC
>DATDFM010000251.1:0-10047 GCA_036522635.1 Candidatus Udaeobacter sp.
GCGCCAAGTCTCGATGAAGAAGGATGCCAAATCTATCACTGGTCCCAAGGCACGGAAGATCCAACGCTTTTTCTACTGTACATGGAATGGCGGGATAAAGCGTGTTTTGAAGCACACATTGCCACGGCGCACGTGAAGCACGCCGAAGATCGTCTACAGCGCGACAACATGCTCGTCGAGCCGGCCAAGGAATGGCATTTTCATCCACTCATCGATGGTTCAGAGGGACCTGGCTACGCAAAGGGCAGAATCTCGCGCGCATGAAAGCGCGAATTCTCTCATTCGATGAGACACTCGCCTAACCAGTGGCGGCCTTCGATACGGCCATTAGACCAGCAGCCATCAGAGATCGGGACCAGATCGATGTGAGGCTGACAGAAGAGGCGGAGTATCTCATCCGTTCACGTTCATCGAGGCGCTGAACGAAGGAACTCTGTTTGGTCGTCCAGCGCATGCTTTCCTTGAAGCAGCGCGAGAGCGCCGATTGTTTCATGTCGTAAGGCGGACGACCGGCAACATTCTTGGCACCGGCATCATTCAGGGATTCGGTGATGAGAGATCGAAGCAAGTGGATGTTGGTGGCCTGATCTTCCACCCGGCCGCGCGCGGCTTCGGACTCTACTCGCTGCTAGTGAAAATCACGATGGTTTATGCTATCCTGTCCGCTCTGAGGCAGGAGAATTTGTCTTTCTTTCAGTCTTAGGGATCCAACCCAAACAAACGAGACGATTTATTGAGTTGTCAGCGATGAAGGAGGACCGCTTGTTGTTGCTGGTGATCGCGCTTTTATTCTTGAGCGGATCCTCTGTAAACGCCGGTCCGGTGGGAGACTTCTTCAAGAAAGTCGGACAGTCGATTTCCAAACCTCTACAGCCGCAGCCTCAGCCTCAGTCGACGCGCGCTCCACCTACGAAGACACCGCACGCCACGCGGCGATCCAGTTCGCGCGAAGCACCTGCGACAGCCGCGACGACACCCGCAGTCACAGAATCATCACACTCGCCAAAAGAAGGAGAGTCTACTGCCCCTGTCCGAGCTGTTTCGGCCGCGGATATCGAAAAAGTAAAAGCTGGTTTGCCTTATGCGGTTCCGGTCCCAGGCCGGAAAGGGATGGTCACGAGTCCTTATTTGCCGGAGGACGGAAAATATATCGATGTCACCGATTTTCCGTCCGGGTCCATGGTGAAAGATCCCTACACTGGAAAGTTTTTTCTGGTTCCGTAAACTCGAGAACTCGTGTGGCCGATTCGACTTGACGCGAAAGGCCACGGTCAGATCGTTTTTTCAGAAGAGAATGGAAATCGGATCGTTAAACTAAGGAAGGCATCGTGTTTGCCGTCGAAGGCTCACGATTGAGCGCTGATAATCATGATTAAGTTTTTTGTCGGGGTTGTCGTTGGAATCGGGCTCGTTGTGCTGGCCTGCTATCTCTTTGTGAAGGGCGGCGGAATTTTCATGGGAACGGACACCAAACCGTTGCCGTTCGAGGAAACCATCGCAGGGGCAGCTATTACCGCGTCGATTGGCAAGAGTGCGAACGAGCAGTCGCCGCTACCGGCAGACGAGATCAATCTTCAGGCGGGCGCGAAAGTTTATATGCAGATTTGTGCAGGGTGTCACGGAAAACCGGATCAGCCGTCGAGCGGTGCGACAAATTTTTATCCGCAGCCGCCGCACCTGCTTCCGCCAGGTGAAGGAGTAACCAATGATCCGATAGGTGCCACTCACTGGGTGGTGAAAAACGGAATTCGTTTCAGCGCCATGCCGTCATTCAGCCAGAAACTCAGCGATACAGAAATTTGGCAGGTAAGTCTGTTGCTGCAGAACGCCAACAAACTGCCGGACTCAGTTAAGGAATCTCTGCATCCGCCACCGCAGCAATCGCCGCCGCCGCAGCAATCTCCGCCGCCGCAGCAACCGTCCGAACAGCAGCCCACGCCGCCGCAGCAGCAGCAATAGGCGGCAGAAATTCCTGCACCCTGCGGCCCTGGACCGCGCCAGACCGACGCTTTTTCTCGCCATATAAATGACGGGGGCTACGCTTCGATGGGTCAGATGCTATGAGAAGCCTTTCAATCGGTCGCCTTGCGATTCTTTCGATTTTTCTTCTTTTCGGTCGGGCGGCTTTTGGTGAATCAACACCCTCGCCAGCATTGTCGGCGACGCAGGAAAGAAATTCTCTCCCGCCTGACATCACCAAAAAAATCGACGAGACAGCCACTAAAATGCTGAGCCAAAGCGGCGTCCCGAGTGCCTCGATCGCGGTGGTGAAGGATGAAAAACTGGCTTACGCGAAGGCATACGGTTTCGCCGACATTGTATCGCGCCGATCCGCGACGACTTCGATGATTTACAGTATTGGATCGATTAGCAAACAGTTCACTGCCGCATCGATTCTTCTCCTGGCCGAGGAAGGTAAACTGTCGCTTGATGATCCCGTAGGTCGTTGGCTGACCGATGTTACACGAGCGAACGAAGTTACGATCCGCCAGGTACTCTCGATGACTTCTGGTTACCAGGATTTCTGGCCACAGGATTATGTTATGCCTTCCATGATGAAATCAGTTTCGCCGCAGGAAATCTTAAAAGGCTGGGCGCAAAAGCCCCTCGATTTCGAACCGGGAACGAAATGGCAGTACAGCAACACAAACTTCGTCGCCGCCGGTGTAATCGTGGAGCGACTTAGCGACATGCCTATGCTCGACTTCCTGAAACGCCGCGTCTTCGATCCTCTCGGCATGAAAAGTGTATTCGACTGTGATAGCTCGGCTCTCCCGACCGGAGCGCCTGCTGGCTACCATCGCTACGGACTCGGGCCAGCGCGTCCGGCTCCAAAAGAAGCAAAAGGCTGGTTGTTTGCCGCGGGTGAGCTGGCGATGACGGCTTCCGATTTAGCCAAATGGGATATCTCAATGATCGACCAGACGGTTTTGAAACCGGAGTCCTACCGCGAGATGCAACGAGCGGAACTACTCAAAAGTGGCGCCAGTAGCCAATATGGTTTGGGAATCGGCGTAAGTTTAGTCAATGGTCGCCGGGTACTCGCTCATGGTGGGGAAGTCTCAGGGTTCACGGCAGAGAACGTAGTTTATCCCGACGATCGTGCCGCGGTCATCGTGTTGACGAACATGGATGCAAACCGAGCAGCTGTGAATCTCGCGGAGAAGATAGGTGAAATAATCTTTGCCCCGACTGGCAATCGTGACTCGCTGGCGAAGGCTCAAGCGATCCTTGTTGGTCTCCAAAAAGGTCAGATTGATCGCTCACTGTTTACCGATAACGCCAACGCTTATTTCGATAGACAATGTTTGCATGACCTTGCGAATAGTCTGGCATCTCTCGGCGCGCCTACGGACTTCGAATTGATCAGCGAAGGATTGCGCGGTGGAATGAGTGCGCATCGCTACCGGGCAAAATTTCAGAAGAAAACTTTGGAAATTAGCACGTACGCCATGCCCGATGGAAAATTTGAGCAATACATTGTCTCGGCGGAATGAGATTCGCGGCAAGGGCGGAACTCACAGGCGACGCGTTCGCCATAGCACAAACTCGCCGTGTTGAAAAAGCCCAACGTTCAACTCCGATACGTTGTGGGCAGAGGTCGAACTGAGCAGTGCTTAACTCAGAGCTTGCGAGCGACGATCACCAACCAGAGACTCGCATCGTGCTGGCGCGATCCGCGGGTCGAGCGTGGCAGCTCGTAAAGATTTTCAATTACAAATCCTGTTTCGCTCAACTGCGAAGTCATCGCAGTCAGGTTCCAATGCGTATCAACGATGTGAAGCTCGTGCGCGTTGGAAATCGTGACATTAAACAGAGTGCCATCGTTAAAATAATCGGCATTGCTGAAATCCGTGGCGTAATCCGAAAACTTACAGTTTCGAAAACATGGATGCGTCACCGAGGCGATCAGGCGGCCAGTTGAGCGAAGGACTCTGGCGATCTCTGACAACGTATTCAGGCAAGCTTCGCGAGTTGTCAGACACATCCACACTCCGTTAAAGGTCACGATGTCAAATGTTCCAGGGCCAATGTCCTGTGTCGTTTCGGCCACGCGGATCTGTTTGAAATGCGCACATAGAGATCGCGCGAGAGATGTCATCTTCGGCGCCGGGTCATAGGTAACTATTTCTTCTATCAACGAGCTTTCGGCGCACTGGACAGAAAACTTTCCGTCACCGCCACCGTAATCCAGCAATCGTTTCGGCCGCAGCGTCTTTAGTTTGTCTTGAACGAAAGAAAGGACAGGACGTTCTTGCGGATCATTGATATCAGAATACGCGTCTGCGATTGTATTCCAGTCAGTGACATTCATTCAGGTGTGGAAATGAGTTAGTGATCGCGACCATAGCGTTTGCTGTAACCGCTTCAACTCGGCGAGGCATAAACAAAATGGTTCGCAAATGCCAGCGGGTTGACGCTTGTCGCCGGTTTCTGAATACTGCTCTGGGATGGCGCCGGAAATTAAGCGGGAAGTTAAACTCGAGATCGCGCATGTTCTATGTCTCGACATTGTCGGTTATTCCAAAGCGCTGACCGAAGAGCAGCAGGGACTGATCGATCGGCTCAACCAGGTCGTTCGCGATTCCGAAGAATTTAAAGAAGCCGCGGCTACGGATCGTTTGGTCAAAATTCCGACTGGCGATGGGATGGTGCTCATTTTTTACAATAGCCCGGAACAACCGGTGAACTGCGCGGCCCAAATCAGTCGCGCATTAAAAAATTTCTCGCTGCCGGTGCGCATGGGTGTACACAGCGGTCCGGTAAGCGCCGTAACGGATCTAAATAACCGGACCAACGCCGCCGGTGTGGCACTTAACCTGGCGCAACGAATTATGGATTGCGGCGATACAGGCCACATCTTGATTTCGAAACGAGTTGCCGAAGATTTGCAGCAGTACAGCCGATGGCGTGCTCGCCTCCATGATCTTGGCGAGGTGGAAGTGAAACACGGCGAGCGCGTTCATATTTTTAATTTCTATACAGCTGATGCCGGCAACTCGGAGCTGCCAAGAAAAATTCTTAACGCGCGACCAGATCATGGTGAAAAGATAGCCCCAGCGACAGGTAAATTAGCGGCGACACACCGGCCATCGATCTGTGTGCTGCCATTCGCGAACATCAGCGGCGACCCTGAGCAGGAATATTTCAGCGATGGCATCAGCGAAGATATCATCACCGATCTGAGCAAGATCTCCGCCCTGCATGTAGTATCACGAAACACCGCGTTTACTTTCAAAGGAAAAGCAGTGGACGTTGGCCAGCTCGCCGGTCAGCTCAACGTCACCCATGTTGTGGAAGGAAGCGTGCGCAAGGCCGCCGGGCGGCTTCGGATCACGGCACAATTAATCGATGGGGCGAACGACAGCCATCTTTGGGCCGAGCGTTACGATCGCGATCTGAACGATATCTTCGCGATTCAGGATGAAATTTCGCACGCCATTGTCGACGCCCTGAAAGTAAAACTTCTCCCTGAGGAGAAGAAAGCCATCGAACAGCACGGCACCGAAAACGTTGATGCTTACAATTTGTTTCTAATGGCGCGGCAGGTTTTAGCCGCCGGATACGAAGGCGACGCTCGCAAGCTCGACGCTATTATTAGGATATGTCGCAGGGCGGTAGAGATCGATCCTAACTATGCCGATGCCTGGGCGTTAATTGCATTGGCCGAAGTGGCGCTCCGCTCGACCGTCGGCCGGAAAGGTGGTGACGCCGGACTGGCAGCGGCGGAACGAGCGCTTGCGCTTAATCCAAACCTCGCCGAAGCCCATGCGGTAAAGGCGAGAATCTTGTCCGAGGAAAATCGTTCTGATGAGGCAGATCGCGAAATCGATATCGCGCTTCGGCTGGATCCTGAGTCATATCAGGTTAATTTGGGTGCCGGTCTTCTTAGATTTCGACGCGAGAGAATCGAAGAAGCCGCGACACACTGGGAAAAGGCGCTGACTCTCGAGGAGAGTGATTTTGGATCAGCCGGGATGCTGATCACCATTTACACCGCGCTCGGCAACCGCGATGCTGCTCGACGGGCTGCAAAAATATCGCTGGAAAGATGTGAAAAGATCCTGGCCCGGGATTCAAATAATGGATCGGCATGGGGCCACTCAAGTGTAGCACTAGCGGTATTGGGTCAGCGCGAGCGAGCCAAGGAATGGATGGAGCGCGCGTTGCTCATCGATCCCGACAACATCACCATGCGCTACAATTTTGTGTGTACTTTGGCTAAATATTTCGATGACAAGGACGCGGCTTTGGAGATGCTCCCGCCAGCGTTTGAACAGGCTGGCAGTGGCTTAATTAATCACGCCAAAGTAGACCCTGATCTCGAGAGCATCCGCAACGATCCGCGCTTCAAAGAAATCTTGGCAGTCGCCGAGCGGCGTCTGTTGACATCTGAGTAGCTTAAGACCGGAGTTAATTGACTCATCGCAGATGACACTTCGGTCACAGGACGGATTGAGTTACTCGCTCCCGCTCGTGTCTTATCCATGTCGGTCTCATCCCGGCGGCTCTATTCGCCGTGGCGAATCAGCTGCTACAGGAAACGCCGAATTCGGCGCTTTATAATATTAGCTCACATATGTGATCAAACGTTGAAATCGTTCCCGAGCAGTCGGCGCGCACGCGAGATGCAGGCGTAATGTAGACATTCTTATGAACAGACTGAGGTCGTTGGCGATGTTACCATCGCTCGTGTGGATAGGTTCTGCTTGTGTTTTGATGAGCGTGAATGCTGAAGAGAAAATTTCGCGGAAGGACCCGGCCAAACCGCAGAGC
The DNA here is from genome assembly GCA_036522635.1 of Candidatus Udaeobacter sp. GTDB lineage: Bacteria > Verrucomicrobiota > Verrucomicrobiia > Chthoniobacterales > UBA10450 > Udaeobacter. The sequence continues at coordinate 6,778 of DATDFM010000251.1, forward strand.
GAACGCGCCACTTATTATCGCACGATCGAGGTCGATGGGGTGTCGATCTTTTATCGGGAGGCCGGGCCGAAGGGAGGCCCGACGCTTCTGCTGTTGCACGGTCTTCCTTCTTCCTCGCGAATGTTTGAGCCACTCTTTTCTCGGCTTTCCGACCGTTATCATTTGATCGCGCCGGATTATCCGGGCTTCGGTCACAGTGATTGGCCGGACCCGAAAAAATTTGCCTACACATTCGATCACATTGCGGAGATCATGAATCATTTCACGCAAACACTGCGGCTCCCGCATTATACGCTTTACATGCAGGACTACGGTGTGCCGGTTGGTTTTCGAATGGCGTTGGCGCATCCAGAGCGGGTGGACGCCCTCATCGTTCAAGATGGAGTGGCGCACAACGAAGGCCTGGGTGCGAACTGGAAGACACGCCGTGAGTTTTGGAAAGATCGGACGGCTAACGAGGCGGCGCTTCGCACCAACCTGCTTTCATTGCAGACGACCAGGACCCGTCATGTCGGTGACGATCCCAACGTTGAGCTCTACGATCCGGATCTTTGGACGGACGAATACGCCTTCCTGAACGCGCCGGGGCAGGCTGAGATTCAAAGCAATCTCTTCTACGATTACCGGACAAATGTTGCGGCGTATCCGAAGTGGCAAGCGTGGATGCAAAAGACACATCCCAGGCTTCTGGTCATCTGGGGCATACACGACCTGTCGTTCGATTCCGGCGAACCGGAACGCTATCGCAAGGACGTACCAAATGCGGAAGTGCACGTGCTCGAGGCCGGACATTTCGCGCTCGATACCAAAGCAGACGAGATCGCCGCACTTGTTAGGGCTTTCATGAGATAGAGACGTGCGCGAGGATCGTAGAGAAAAAGCGAAATACGCTCGAGCACGAACTTACGCATTTTGCGATTGTACGTGCCGTTGGCCATTGTCATAACAGCTGAATAGCCTGAACTCCGACAAATCGCGGCGCGCCATCAAAGTCCCAACGTCCAATGTCGAAGTGAAACGCGATCTCAAAATTGGCGGCGCGTCCAAAGCGATTTAGCTTTGTGTTTCAATCTAAAGGAGGAAGCAAATGCCTGAACAAAAATCTAATGGAATTACTCGCGACCAGCTCGCGGAGTTGTTGAACGAAGACCTGGCTCGTGAATATCAAGCAATCATCGCATACGTCGTCTATTCCCAGGTGCTCAAGGGCGCCGAATACATGGACATCGCCGCTCAGCTCGAAATTCACGCCAAGCAAGAGCTGGATCATGCCCTGATTCTCTCGCGGCAGATCGATTATCTCGGCAAAATGCCGGTAGTAAATCCAAAGCCGGTCCGCACATCGAAAAGCGCAAAAGACATGCTCCGCTTCGATCTCGATAACGAAAATGAAACCATTCGGAATTACCGCGATCGCATTCCGCAATGTGAAGCGCTTGGAGAATATGCGATGGCTGAACAGATTCGTGAGATCCTGGTGCAGGAACAGGATCATCAAATTGATCTAGCCACCGCGCTCGGCGAAGAAGTTCCAAACGTGAACTCCGGTCCGCAGGGGCGTGCGTTGCGTAAGGGTCGTTAACAGGGTGTTGTAGTGGCGCCTCTAGCGTGCGCTGTACCCAGCGCATTTGTTTAGGCAGCCCGGGAGAACTCCGCTGAGATAGCGGACCACGCAACATCGAATGTCTCTACATCGCTCCGGCGCGTTCCTGCAATCTGAAATCCCGCCCGCGGGCGAATTATTTCCCGGAGGGAAACGGTTGTTATGCATTCCTCATATGCCAAATCAAAACACGAAATGCCTGCGATCAATCGACAACACATTAACGGTGCGACGATTCGAGGCCGCCACGTAATGTGGGCGGCCGGCGCCGCGATTTGCGTGACTTATATCCTAAGCACGCTGCCTACGCCGCTTTATCCGGTTTACGAACAACGGTTTTACTTTTCGCGGATCATATTGACGGTAATCTATGCCGTCTACGTGATCGGCACGATCACAGCGATGTTTTTTTTCGGCCGTTTGTCGGACCAGGTTGGGCGGAGAATCGTAGTCCTTATTTCGTTAGGCATCGCAGCCGCCGCCGCGCTGGTGTTCGCGTTGGCACAAGCAATGTGGTGGCTTTTCCCTGGACGAATTCTGTCCGGACTTGGCATCGCGCTTGTGTCGGGTGCCGCCACAGCGTGGATTGTGGAATCCGAACCCGATGAAGACAAAGCAGTCGCGACGCAGTTTGCAATTGCTGCGAATTTTCTGGGTCTGGGGATCGGTCCGCTGATGGCTGGAATTTTCGCGCAATATTTGCCTTGGCCGCTGCGCCTGCCTTACGGGGTATTTATTGTCGCCTTGGTGCCTGTATCGATTGTTATTTGGAAAACAGAGGAGACACTCTGCAAACCTCGTTCGTTAGGCGATGCTTCCGTTAAGCCGAGGCTGGCAGTTCCGAGGGAAATCATGGGAACGTTCATCCCAGCTGCTGTGGCCGCATTCGCCACATTTGCGGTGCTGGGATTTTACACCGCGCTTTTGCCATCGCTCCTGCAAAATGGGTTGCAGAATAGGAACCATGCAGTGGCTGGCGCCGTTGTAGCTGAGCTTTTCTTTGCCGGAACAATTGTCATCGCGTTGACTCGGCGACTGCGGAGCGATCTTGGATTGCTGATTGGTCTTTGCGCATTAGTGCCAAGTCTGGGCCTGATTGTCGTCGCGGAGAATGCCCGGTCCATGTTGATCTTGTTGCTTGGAACAGCACTCAGTGGCGTTGCGACGGGACTTGGTTATCGCTGCAGCTTGCAACAAGTCAACGAATCGGCTCCCGACAATCAACGTTCGGAGATCGTGTCGGCTTATCTGATTGCATGTTATGCGGGAATCTCCCTGCCGGTTATCGGCGTCGGCATAATGGGGAACGCAACGGGAATGGCAACAGCCGACATAATTTTTGCTGTTTTTATCGGACTGTTGGCAGCCTTCGCGGTTATCGTCCAATCGCGGCATTCCGGGAAGGAAGTAAGAGGCTGAAGTAGACGACACGGCGGCGCTACAGACAACGCCCAACATCTAGCGACAAAGCATACGGTCGATACTGCTTTCGGCTCCACGGAGTGGGTTTCCGAAGCGAACCTACGACAGCTCGTTACCAGTTAGAAGTTGCCCGATCGTTGTTGGCGTTGTTCATCGTTTCCTGAGCGGCTGCCATGGCGGCATTAAATTGCTGTTGCGCCGCTGCATTGGCTGCGTCCATGGCCATTTGCTGATTTATGCGATCA
>DATDFM010000252.1:0-28560 GCA_036522635.1 Candidatus Udaeobacter sp.
CTATTGAACCGTCGCTGCGGTTCCTCACCGATATGGTGCAATTCACTACCGGCGAAATGCCGCGCTGGTACCCGATCTCGATCAGTGGTTACCACATCGGCGAGGCAGGCTCCACGCCGGTGCAACAGGCGGCTTACACCCTCTCGAATGGTTTTGCGTACGCGGAAATGTTCGCTGCGCGCGGAATCCCTGTAGATCAATTCGGTCCGCGTCTCTCGTTCTTCCTCGATTGCGGACTCGACGCGGAGTACATCGCGCTCGCGCGAGTGTCGCGCCGCATCTGGGCCATCGGAATGCGCGACGTGTTCAGCGCAGGTCCGAGAGCGCAGCTCTTCAAATTGCACACGCAAACCAGCGGACGCTCATTAATCGCCGCCGAATTCAAAAATAATCTCACCCGGACGGCCACCGAACTGATCCTGTCGTACATGAACGCAACCAATTCATGTCACTCAAACAGCGCTGACGAACCGTTCACCACTCCGAGTGAGGAATGGATCCGGCTTGCCGCGCATGGCCAGGCCATTCTGCTTGAAGAATCAGGTATTTTTAAACACACCATGAACATGTTGAGTGGCTCGCCTGGCATGAAAGCAGTCGAGCGCTCTGTGGAAGCAGCGATCCTGGATGAGTTCCGCGAGATCGAGCGACTCGGTGGCGTGCTCGCCGCGGTGGAAGAACGGTATCAACGCAGCCAGATCCAAAACGCTGCGCATCGTTACGAACAACAGATCTATGACGGGACCCGGCCAATCATTGGATTGAATAAGTACCGTGATGGCGATGACGATGCTCCGGAAGTGAAGCTCGCTCGTACGCCCCGTACAAAACAGCAGTTACAAGTCGATCGACTTCAGAAATTCAAAAAGAAAAACGCGGAAAAAGCGAAACGCGCCCTGGACCAGCTCGCTGCGGTCGCGGAGCGCGGCGAGAATGTTTTCCCCGCCTTGCTGGAAGCAGCGGAAGTTTGCTCGTTAGGCCAGATCACCGGACGTTTGCAGGAAGTCGTCGGCCGTTTTAGGCCGATGGTGTAGGCGATCGAAAACTGTAGCGTGCGCTTTCGTCAGCGAATGCGCCTTCATCTACGCCTCTTTTCGGCTGGGGACGGCGGACGCTACAATTATCGCCCCGTTGCGCCACACGCGTGCCCGTCACTCCGGCTGCGAAATTCTCAGTGAGAAAGAATGTCCGGCAAAGCATACATCGGTACGAGTGGATGGAACTACAAAAGCTGGCGGAATGGTTTTTACGGTGATACGCCGCAAAAAAAATGGCTCAGGTTCTGCGCGGAACGCTTCACCTCGATCGAAGTGAATGGCACGTTCTACAGACTCCAGCCACAAAGCACGTTTAATAAATGGCGGGACGAAACTCCTGGCGGATTTCCTTTTGCCATCAAAGGGCATCGCTACGTCACGCACAACAAAAAGCTAATCGACGTCGAAGAACCGGTAATTCGCTGTCGCGACGCCGCATCACCACTCGGCGAACGATTGGCTGCAGTGGTGTGGCAGCTTCCAGCTTTTCTTAAAAAGAATGTCGAACGACTGGAAAAGTTCTTACAAACGCTGCGGCAGTGGGAAACCACGCGGCACGCCATCGAGTTTCGTCATAAGACGTGGTTCGATGACGACATAGCCGAATGCCTGACCAAGCATGCCGTCGCGATCTGTATGTCGGACGCACCGGACTGGGCGTTATGGGACCGGGTGACAACGGATATGGTTTACGTCCGCTTACACGGGCACACGCGGAAATACGCGTCCAATTACAGCAAGCGCTCCCTCGAGAACTGGGCAAATCGAGTCCGCACCTGGTTAAACCAGAATCGCGATGTTCACGTTTACTTCGACAACGACGCCGAAGGTGCCGCGCCGAAGAATGCGCTCACACTTCTGGAAATGTTGCGCTGACGAAATCCGGTATCATTAACACGAGTCTTTAGACCGGTGGTTTAAAGACAGTAAGTGCAAGAGCCGTTAAAACGGCTTGTTTCCATCTAGGTTGGTAACATCTGGCTGAAGCCAGGTGTTAATCAGATGCGTTTCTGACAATGCGCGCACAACCACGAAGTGCGGCCGCCGATCGTTGCCGATTTCAACGCGCGACCGCAACGCGGGCATCTACCGTTTTTTCCACGATGAGTAAGCAGCCAGGATTTCGGCAAACGATTGAAATCGGTTTTCAACGCAATCGCTTTCTGCAGCACATAGCGTGTCGCGCGAAACAACCGCGTCAGGTCCTTGTCTCGCAACCGGACCGTTCGAGTGGCCGGGTGCATGCGGGCGCGAAACAGAATTTCATCGGCGTAAAGGTTGCCGATGCCGGCGATCAACTGCTGATTCAGCAAAATCGCTTTCACTGCACCGCGGTGTTTTCCAAAAATTGCTTTGAATTGCGAGAAATTAATTTTGATCGCGTCAGGGCCAAGGCCGCGTGTCCGCAAGAATTCATCGAGGTTCTCGATCAACTCGACCTCGCCAAATTTTCGCTGATCGTCGAACGCCAATCGGCAATTGTTCGCGAAACGAAAAATCACGCGCGCAGTTTTCGGCTCTACCTCGTCTTCTTTTAAGTATTCAAGCGACCCCGTCATGCCGAAATGCAATCGCAACCAGAGCTGATCACTGGCGCGCACAAAAAGATGTTTGCCATGGCGATGACTTTTTTCGAAGCGACGTCCGTTCAGTCGCCGTGCCAGTTCACACGCCGAAACGCGTTTCAAGACATACGAATCCTGCACTTCAACATGGGTGATCGGCTGGCGCAATGATGTCCTGTCGAGATATCGTTTGAACGTTTCGACTTCAGGCAGCTCTGGCATCGTGGTTACGATTCTAATTGCAGGGCGGGTGCTCCGCCTGCCCAAATCGCCGGCAACCGAAGCGGTTGCCTTACAGGTAAATGAGACCGGCGATTTTGTCTGTCAGCTTTGCGTCCGACAAATGCGCGATCACAGAGGGAATCTTGGATCGCGTCAGTCAGCTATCCGGTCGAGGTGCTCCTTTAATGCTACGGCGTTGTTGTGTGCGGTGTCTTTCGCGCCGGACAGAAAAGTTATATTCTGCTTCCTCGACTTGTGGGCTAGTTTCTTAGCTTCTTCGCAATGCTCCTTTAATTCGGCGGCGTACTTCTTTTTGAACTGCTCCCATTTGCGTGGATCGTGTTTGAACCATTTGCGCAAACCGGTGCTCGGCGCGATTCGTTTCAACCATTCATCAATTCGCGCCTCGCTTTTCTTCAGCCCTCGTGGCCAGATCCGGTCAACTAATACGCGATGGCCGTCGGATTTCGCTGGCTCGTCGTACACCCGCTTAATCTTCACCCTCACGCTGAGCTATCGCATCAAAAGCCTCAGCCGGGTGTGCCCGGTTGATAGAGCTTAGGGTTAAGCGTCCTCATGAGCATCAATTCGGTCGAGCGCTTCGTTAGACTGCTAAAACAACACCCCTCGGGCGCTGTGTTTAATCCCTGGTGGGAAATCGATGACGTGAACGACGTCAGCCAAAGCGCGCCAACGATACGGCGCGAGCAATTGAATGCTTATCTCCAGGAACGTCTCGGACGCGCAAAGATCGCTATCATCGGCGAAGCGCTCGGTTACCGCGGTGGTCATTTCAGCGGAATTGCGATGACTTCGGAGCGCATACTGCTTGGCAAAAAGCCAGAGATTGCAGCCGCGCCCTGTGAGCGCCGAAAGCGAAAGGCGAGATCTAAGAGCGGCGGTGTCAGACCGCCGCTACAGATTCTTGAGACGATCAAGCCTCGTCGCACGAGCAAACCCAGTATTTGTCCTGATGGTTTTTCTGAACCGACGGCCACGATCGTCTGGGGTGCTTTGCTAAAGATTGGCGTTCTGCCGGATCAGTTCGTGTTGTGGAATGCGTTTCCGTGGCATTCATTCGATCGGAGTGGCGGCCTGTTGAGCAATCGCACGCCTAACAAATCCGAACAACTTTACGGTCGCCCTGTGTTGAAAGCTTTCCTCGAATTATTCCGTTGCGAACAAATTGTGACGTTGGGGAAAATTGCTGCGGCACAGGTCGAGCAACTCGGTGTTCATCCACACTGCGTCCGCCATCCGGCATCCGGCGGTGCGAAACTTTTTCGCGAGCAAATCGCCAGAATTGTTCGCTGACTCTGGCACATTACGGCTTTGGTGGCTCGTTCCTTTTCAAGGGTCCAAACAGGTCGAGGGGCACTGGAAGAAACGTAGTGGTGTTATGCTCGCTGGAAATCTCGCGCATGGTTTGCAGAAAACGTAATTGGAGCGCGATCGGTTCCCTGCTCATGATTGCCGCGGCCTGCACCATTTTTTCTGCAGCCTGATACTCGCCTTCAGCATTGACCACTTTGGCGCGGCGTTCGCGCTCGGCTTCGGCTTGCTTGGCCATGGCGCGTTTCATGGTGTCGGGCAACGCGACGTCCTTGACCTCAACTGCCGTGACTTTGATTCCCCAGGGATCGGTTTGGCGATCGATGATTTCCTGCAGGGTATGATTAATTTTTTCGCGGTGCGACAACAATTCATCGAGCTCCGCCTGCCCGAGCACGCTACGCAACGTGGTTTGCGCGATGAGCGATGTGGCTTTCAAGAAATTCTCCACTTTCACCACTGCGGACTGTGGATCGATCACGCGAAAATAAAGCACCGCATCCACGCTTACCGGAACGTTGTCGCGCGTCATGACTTCCTGTCGCGGCACATCGATCGTGACCACACGCAAATCCATGCGCACCATCCGATCGACGATTGGAATAAGGAAGATTACGCCTGGTCCTTTTGCGCCGATTAGTTTTCCGAGACGAAAAACCACGGCCCGCTCGTATTCGCGCAGGACCCGGATCGCCTGCGGGAAAATGATGATGACAAGAACGATGATTGGCACCGCCCAACTGATTAGTCGCGGAAATGCTTCGAGTAATTCCATGGCTTCCTCTTAATTCAACAGTTCGTACCAATTATTCCGCCGGCGCGGTTCGTATCCTGCCCCGCGAATGAGCGATTCGATTTGTGCGGCATCCAGCCGAAACGTCGTCCCGGCGCTGCTGACCACGTTCTCCTCCATCATGACTGACCCGAAATCATTTGCGCCATATCTAAGCGCGATCTGTCCAATGTTCGGACCTTGCGTTACCCACGAGCTTTGAATGTTCTCAATGTTATCCAAGTAAATTCGGGCAAGCGCTTGCATTCGCAGATATTCGGACACGCCCGTCGGCTGCTTCACTTTTAACACTGTGTGCTGTGGCTGAAACGTCCAGCAAATGAACGCAGTGAATCCGCCGCTGCGATCCTGTTGATCGCGAATCCGCTGTAAATGTTCGACGCGATCTTCGATCGTCTCCACGTGGCCAAACATCATCGTGGCGCTCGATTTCAATCCCAGTTCATGCGCTACCTGCATGACTTCCAGCCATTGGTCGCTGTTGATTTTTAAGGGCGCAATTCTCTTCCGTACCCGATCGACGAGGATTTCGCCGCCTCCGCCCGGGATTGAGCCGAGCCCAGCCGCTTTAAATTTCGAAATCACTTCTCGCAGCGGCATCCGGAATGTCTCGGCGAAATGTTGAAACTCCGGCGGACTGAATCCATGAATGTTGATGTGCGGATATTTTTTGCGGATGTGCTGCAAAAGATCGATGTACCATTCAAACTGCAATTTCGGATGATGCCCGCCCTGCATCAGGATTTGCACTCCGCCCGCAGCAGTAAGTTCGTCCAGCTTTTGATCCAGTTGCTCCAAGCTCAGCACGTAATGATCTTCATCGCGCTCGGTGCGATAAAACGCGCAGAACTTGCAATAAACGTTGCAGACATTCGTGTAATTGATGTTGCGATCGACGATGTAAGTCACGATCTCGCGGCCGCGATCGCCATAGCTTTTGGCCTTTGCCAAATTCCGGCGCGCGTTCGCAAGTGCCGCTAATTCCTCCAGCGGCCAGCGATACAACTCCAGCGCGTCATCCGTCGAAATTCGCGCGCCCTCCACGATTCTTTCCGTGAGCACATCTCGATTAAGTGAAACCATCGTCAACAAATCTTAAACGCTGCCGAACATTTGGCACGCACCAACTGTAACCTCTTAAGGCGAGCGGACCGCCCGCTCTAGCTTTCGGGTATTTTGGTAGGACGCGTCACTCCGTGCGTACTGTGATCGCCACGCGGCGCCGAAAAATTTTGCGGACGGCTCGGCGATCCATCCTTACCATTTGAAAATGAAGCGAAACGTCGCAATCGTCGGCGCCGGCGTATCTGGTTTGACCTGCGGTGTGGTCCTCGCTGAACACGGCTGTCGCGTTACGATCTTCGCGAAAGATGTTGGACAGCTAACGACCTCCAGCGCGGCTGCAGCGGTTTGGTTTCCCTACCACGTCGAACCGGCCGAAAGGGCGATCCCATTGGCATTGGAAACGTATCAAGTGCTCGTCGACCTGGCTCGCTTTCCCGAGACCGGTGTCTCGATCATCGAGTCGCGGCAGTTTTTGCGCAGCGGTGAAATTGAAATTCCAGAGTGGGCAATTCCGCTGGGCGCGGAGCGACTTTCATCTGTAGAAACCGGCCTGGGGCCTGTTTACGGTAATCACAGCTTCAAAAGCGGCTTCTCATTGCGCACACCGCTCACGGACACCACGATTTATCTCGATTACCTTGCTGGACGTTTTCGCAACAGCGGTGGCGGAATCCACGCGAACGTCCGCTTCGAAAAACTTGAAGATGTCGATACAAAATTCGACCTCGTGATCAACTGTGCGGGAATTGGCGCGCGCGACCTCCTGCAGGATCTCGATCTTGAGCCACATCGCGGGCAGGTGGCAATTGTTCCCAAAATTGAGGGTCTGTCCTGCGCAATCGTCTGCGATAACGAACCGCTCATGTACGCTATCCCGCGCAGGAATGATTGCGTTTTCGGTGGAACAAATGAACTCAGCGATAATCTGGTCGCTGATCCCGCAACCAGTTCTCGAATTGTCACTGACTGCAGTCGAGTGCTGAACATCGACGAACCGCGCATCCTCGCCGAACGCGTCGGTCTGCGCCCATTCCGAAAATCAGGCGTGCGGATCGAGAGCGGTCAATTGCGCGACGGCCGCACCGTCATTCACAACTATGGCCACGGCGGCGCCGGATTCACCATGTCGTGGGGCTGCGCGCGGAAAGTACTCGAATTAGCGACTAGGTCAGTGCGATGCACTGAAACGAACTGACGACGTCATCGGGACCTTTTTCGGAGAAGAAGCTTTCGTAATAGCCCGGGCCGAAGTCCCAATACGGGCCCTTGTAATAATCGTCACGAAAAAATCGCCACACGCCGCTCACCACGATGACGCAGCTCATGCGGTCGTTCCAATAGTCACCGACATAAAGGAAACTCAAATTCGTGCGCGCGTATGAACCTTTGAAGCCGATATGGTCGTAAAGCACTACTTCGGGCAGGCGGCTAATTTCCTTTGTCGGCTCGACAGTGACTTTGCCGGCCCCGGAAGAGTGATAGCTCAATGAGCCGAGGCTCCATTTCATGTCGATGACGCACCCGTTGTCGGGAGACAATTCAATTTTGGATAGTCGTGGCATAAGCGTGCAGGGAGATGGTTTCCAGTAATTTGATCAGATGAAATCTGCTCTGTCGAGCAAAGAGATTTTTCGGGAAAAGGTTAAGGTCTCCAACCGCCTGTAGTGGCGCTGCTGTCAGACTCAGCCGTGCAAGCGACCTATTGTGTTTTTGCCCATCCGATCACGCCACACGCAACGCGCGCGCCTGCATCGCCGGATGGTTGAGTCTTCAGATCGTCGGGTTTCGCGTGAACGACCACTGAACGGCCAATTGCCGATTTTGCATCATTGGCGAGGGAAATCTGATGGTCCACATAATCGAGCTTTGCGTTGCCTGAAGAGTCTGCTTCCACGTTTCCCATATCGCCCTCGTGCCGCGCGGGTGCGTCTGGCGCGGCGTGCGGTTGGTTGCTGGGATTGAAATGCGCGCCGGCGGAGCTGGCATCGGCTGCGCTGCAATCGCCAAATTCATGAATATGAAAACCGTGTTTACCAGGGGACAAGCCAGCAATCTCGGCATGGACCTGCACGCCATCAGCGACCGGCGTGAACGTAACCTTGCCGCTAACTTTGTTGCCGGTAGTGGGATGCAGCACTGAAATCCCTTTTGATGATGCCGCGGATTTCGCCGCGGGTGTTTGCGCCAGCGCGATCAAACCTGCAAACGATGCAAGCACCAGCCCGATGAAGAAAGCTTTGAGTAAGTTCATGTTAGCATTTGTATTTCGCACGAGTCGGCGCGTCCAGTCGCATCATTCGCCTTACCATCAGGCACGATCCTTCAACTGGGTCGTTCCGGACCTGCGCGCGCAGTGGACACAGCAGAAGATTTTTCCGTCCGCTTCAACGCCGTGGCCGACGATACGGCAATTGCAGTGTGGGCAAACAGGCGCGAGAGCGTGGATTGCGCACTCGAAACTGTCGAAGGTGTGACGCTCTCCGCGCACGACCACTTCAAACGCCTTGTCATAATCGTTCTCGCAAACTTCGCATGTAGGCATACATAATTCGTTCGCGCGCGACGAGCTACGCGGCGGTATTTATTTAGTGTTGAGAACGAACTGGTCTGGCACCATCGATGCCGCCAACACAGTGCGCTCCGGAAATTTTTCTGGTCTTAGCTCAGCCGGAAAGTTATCACTGGTCACCCGGGAGCGAGGATTTGTTGATGCAAACGCCAGATGTAACTGGGGCTGCTGCGCCCACTGTCGCTGAGACACTGGCAAAGCTCGGTGTCGACGACAAAAAAGGGTTAACAGACGCTGAAGTCCAGGCGGGTCTGAAAAAGCACGGGCCAAACGCACTGGTGGAAAAAAAGAAAAACGGGTTCGCTGCGTTGTTCGAATATTTTTGGGGACCGATGCCCTGGATGATCGAAGCGGCAGCAGTGATGGCGTTCATTGTCGAGGATTGGGGGGACTTCGCGATTATCACCTCACTTCTACTGTTCAATGCTCTTCTGGGATTCTGGGAAGAACACGAAGCTTCTAATGCGCTCGGCGCTTTGAAGAGTTCACTTGCATTAAGAGCACGCGTCTTGCGCGACGGAAGTTGGCAACAGATAGATGCTCGAACGCTTGTGCCGGGAGATATCGTTCGATTGTATCTCGGCGACGTTGTCCCCGCTGATTGCACACTCATCGCCGGCGATTACATCAGCATCGATCAATCTGCGCTCACTGGTGAATCGTTGCCCGTCAGCAAGAAATCGGGCGAGGGCGCATACTCGGGTTCGATCGTTAAACAAGGCGAAATGACGGCCGTGGTAATTGCCACCGGGGCGAACACGTTTTTTGGACGGACAGCGAAACTCGTCGCAGGCGCCGGAAGTGTTTCCCATTTCCAGCGGGCTGTGATGCACATCGGCAACTTTCTGATCATTCTCGCGTTGCTGTTGGTAGTCATTCTGGTCGCCGCTCGTCTCTTCGACATGCGCGGCCATTACGATCGAGCTGTTCTGTTGAGGTTGGCGGAAATTGTTCTGATTCTCCTTGTAGCATCAGTGCCCGTAGCCATGCCGGCTGTGCTCTCGGTGACAATGGCTCTTGGCGCGCGAATGCTCGCAAAGCGGAAAGCAATTGTGTCGCGATTGGAAGCGATTGAGGAACTGGCCGGTGTCGACGTGCTCTGTTCTGATAAGACGGGCACATTGACGGAGAACAAGCTTACCCTGGGCGAAGCGCAACCGTCGGCCGGCACCGATGCCGACACATTGATTCTAATGGCATCGCTCGCTTCGCGGGCAGCCGATGACGATCCAATCGATCTGGCCATTTTGGCCGGACTTAAAAGCCAGTCAGTCCTTAGCACCTATCACCAGGAAGCGTACATTCCGTTCGATCCTGTTCACAAGCGCACCGAAGCCACAATCAAGGATGGGTCCGGGGCAGTTTTTCGCGTCAGCAAAGGAGCGCCACAAGTGATTCTGAGCCTAACGAAGCTGGCCGACGCCGATTTGGTAAAAGCGCAGCAGACAGTGAAGGATCTGGCGGGTCACGGTTACCGCACCATCGGTGTCGCCATCGCCCGCAACGATCATTGGATTTTTCTTGGAATTCTGCCGCTGCTCGATCCCCCGCGTCCCGATTCGAAGAGTACTATCGCCCGGGCCCGCGATTACGGGGTCAAAGTTAAAATGGTCACCGGCGATAATGTCGCCATCGCACGACAAATTGCCTTGCAGCTGGACATGGGTGCAAACATTCAGCCGGCAACGGATCTTTTTCCGGGCGATGTGACGAAAGGACAAGTCCCGCTGGATGCAGCAGAGAAGATCGACGAAGCCGATGGTTTCGCCGAGGTTTTTCCTGAACACAAATATGCAATCGTTAGGATCCTCCAGCAGAACGGTCACATCGTCGGTATGACCGGTGACGGCGTAAACGATGCTCCGGCACTCAAGCAAGCAGACGTAGGTATCGCCGTTTCCGGAGCGACGGAAGCTGCACGTGCAGCGGCGGCATTGGTCCTGACCGCGCCCGGTTTATCGGTAATCATCGACGGGATCGCAGAGGCCAGGCGCATTTTCGAGCGAATGACCAGCTACGTGCTGTATCGAATTGCCATGACCATCGCCATCATGGTCTTTGTGGTGCTGGCCTCGATCTACTACCACTTCTTTCCGCTCACCGCGATCATGCTGATCGCGCTGGCCCTTCTGGACGACGTGCCCATTATGACCATCGCTTTTGATAATGCCACTGTGCCGCCGCAGCCGGTGAGATGGGAACTGGAGAGAGTGCTGGTGATTTCATCAGTTCTTGGATTGCTCGGTGTTATTCAAAGCTTCGGGTTACTTTATCTCGGCGACACGGTTCATCACCTGCAGCATGCGCAGCTCCAAACAATGATGTTTCTGCAACTCGTCGCCGGTGGTCATCTTATGTTGTTTGTCGTCCGCACGAGAGGCCCCTTTTGGAAACCGCCGTATCCAAGCCTGCGGCTTTTTTTCGCTATCGTCGCGACGCAAATCGCCGCCGTGTTCATGTGCAGTCAGGGCTGGCTTGTGCCGCCACTGCCCTGGGAAATTATTGGCTTTGTATGGGCTTACAACATCGCGTGGATGATCGTGCAGGACATCGTGAAACTTGGGCTTTATCGCATTCTGGATCCTGCTCACTCGTGGAAACGATGGTTTCTTGAACCCTTCCGAGTGCCAATTACGCAAACGCAAAACGCTCTCAGATAAATCAAAACTGAAAGATCATGCCCAACTATCACAAGAAATTTGTGGTGAAACCGAAATCCAAAATCCGGTTAAAACAATTCGATCCCGGCGAGCATGGCAAACATGATTCACGCAAATCAGCTTTGCCCGAAATTCAGAAGAACCAGCAGAAAATGGACGGACTGCAGTACCTGATGTATGCCGAGAACAAGCATTCGCTTCTCGTTGTATTGCAGGGACTCGATGCTGGTGGCAAAGACGGCACAGTTCGCCACGTCTTCACTGGAATGAATCCAGCGGGTTGTGTTTCTGTTGGTTTCAAGCAGCCGACACCGAAAGAACTGGCGCATGATTTTCTCTGGCGCATCCACCCGAATGTACCTGCCAAAGGTTCGGTGGTAATTTTCAATCGCTCACATTATGAGGATGTGCTGGTGGCGCGTGTTCACGACTTGGTGCCCGAGAAAATTTGGTCCAAGCGCTACGATGAGATCAACGATTTCGAAAAACTGATCACGAAGCAAAACAACACGACGATCCTTAAATTTTTTCTGCATATTTCAAAAGAGGAACAGCTTGCCCGGTTTGAGAAGCGGCTGGATGACCCTGCCCGTCAGTGGAAGATCAGTGAATCCGACTACAAGGAACGCGGATATTGGGATGATTACACGAAGGCGTTCGAGGATGTGCTTAATAAAACCAGCACCGAGGACGCGCCCTGGTTCATCATTCCTTCGAATCACAAATGGTTTCGGGACCTGGCGATTTCGCAAATCATTGTCGGGGCAATGGAAGAGATGGACATGCAATTTCCAAAACCGACGGTAAACCTCGCAGAGATTCGGCGTAAATATCATCAGGCCGCCAAGCAGGAGAAATCGGGCAGAGGTAAAAAATCCTGAAATTGTCCGAGATCGCGCTGCCACAACGCCTGACGCTTCTGCTGGATGAGTCGCCGCTGAATAGGGTTCAGCGATGGCTTTGGGTGCTGTCGACGGGAGGAACGTTGCTCGACGGTTACGCCATTTTCGTTCTCGGCGTGGCGATGCCGATCGTCATCGCAGAGTTTGATATTCGATCTGACGTAGTCGGTCTAATTGGGGCGAGCCTGGTTTTCGGCGCCGTCATTGGAGCGGGAGTTGGCGGACCGATGGCAGACCATCTCGGCCGAAAGAAATTGATGCTCGCTGACATGATCATCATCGGGGTTGGCGCTTGCATCAGTGCGCTGGCCAAAGGACCCGCGATGCTGTTGATAGGGCAACTACTCGTCGGCATGGGAGTAGGTATCGATTTCCCAGTCAGTAGCAGCTACGTCTCTGAAATTCTGCCGAAGGCGAGTCGCGCGCGAATGATGGTAGCCACGATTGCGTGCCAATCGGTCGGCATGCTACTGGCAGCAACGACTACGCTGCTCTTGCTAAGGAACGGGAGCACTCAGAGTTGGCGGCTATTTCTGGCGGCTGAAGCCGCGGTCGCTCTGCTCTTTTTTGTTTTACGCCTTTCAGCCCCAGAGAGTCCGCACTGGTTGATGTCTCGCGGTAAATTTGCAGATGCGGCAAACGCTTTCATTCGGATCATTCCCGAGCAACGACGGGCAGTATTACAACTCGCCGGCGATCACGAGAAGCTTGCAGCCCCAGTCCCGCACATGACCGGCGGACTATCGATGCTGTTTTCGCACCCGTATCGGGCACGCACGGCGTTGGTAACAATCCCCTGGTTCCTGATGGATATTGCCACGTATGGCGTCGGACTTTTTACCCCCACAATTCTGGCAGCGATCGAAATCTCCGCAAGGACCAGTGGACTGGCCGCACGCGATTTTGGCCTGGCAGAGGGCAGCGCACTTATCGATTTGTTTTTGCTAATCGGTTTCCTGCTTGGAATCTGGATGGTTCCCCGGTTCGGCCG
Organism: Candidatus Udaeobacter sp.; assembly: GCA_036522635.1. Lineage (GTDB taxonomy): Bacteria > Verrucomicrobiota > Verrucomicrobiia > Chthoniobacterales > UBA10450 > Udaeobacter. The sequence continues at coordinate 13,137 of DATDFM010000252.1, forward strand.
TATCCGAATGCAAGCCGTTGGTTTTGTAGGGATGGCTATCGGCATGCTGATGTTACTGGCCGCCGTTGGCCTAACGAACTCGGCTTGGCACATTCCACTGGTGTTCGCGGGGTTCATTCTGTTCAACCTGCTGATGAACGCCGGTCCAAACTCGACTACCTTTACGCTCGCCCCAATACTGTTTCCTACGCAATTGCGCGGGACGGCAGGTGGATTCGCCGCTGCCGTTGCGAAACTTGGCGCGACATTGGGCGTTTTCCTGCTGCCGATCTTTAAAGAGAAATTCGGAGTTCCGAGTGTTCTTGGAATTGTATCGGCAGTCAGTCTCCTGGGTCTGCTCGTCACAGTGGTTCTTAGGCGCGAGGACACAGAATAGCGACTCTTCCGAGTAGTAGAGATAGCCCGGGAAAGTGATACTTTTTTACCGGAGGCGCCCATGGGAATACCGAAACAACTCTTCGATTGTTTGAATGAAAACAAAGTACGGTACGAAATCCTGCACCACCCCGAAGCGGTCACCGCGCAACGAATCGCGCAAGTCGAACACATCAAGGGCCGACACCAGGCGAAAGTGGTGATGCTGAAATCTGGCGATCAACACTTGATGGTTGTGTTACCAGCGGATCACCACATCGATCTGGAGAAAGTCGAAAAAGCAATCGGAAAACCCGTCTCGCTTGGGAAGGAAACCGAATTCAAATCACTGTTTCCGGACTCCGTGACCGGAGCAATGCCGCCGTTTGGCAATTTTTACGGTTTGCCCACTTACGTCGACAAGCATCTCGCTGAACAAGACTACATCGTGTTCGAAGCTGGCACGCACACTGACGCGATAAAAATGAGCTACACCGATTACGCGAACATCGTGAAGCCAAACGTAGGAGACTTGGCGATCAAGCTTCACCCGATGAAGGGAGCTTGATTTTACTATGAAGGGCGAAGCTGTGCGACGCCGAGCGAAAGATTGCGATCGCTGTGCGCGGGCTCGCGGAGGTCGCCCGTTCATTTGCGTTGTTGCGCTGCTGTTGTGGCTGGTCTGTGCGTCAGCGCCGAAAGCTTTTGCCGTGGAAAAAGTCGATTTTATCAACGTCGACGGTGCGATCGGGCCGGCGACAGCAAGTTACATTTCCAGAAGCATCGAAGAAGCGAAGAAACAAAATGTGCAATGCCTGGTCATTCAGCTCAACACGCCGGGCGGTCTGCTCGATTCGACCCAGAAAATTGTGCAAAGCTTTCTCGGCTCTACAGTTCCGGTCGTGGTTTACGTTGCGCCCACCGGCGCAACCGCGACCAGTGCAGGGTGTTTCATCACGATGGCGGCCAGCGTTGCGGCAATGGCTCCGGCGACTACGATCGGAGCGGCGCATCCGGTTTCCATTGGCGGTTTTCCAAGTGGCGGCGAAGAAAAACCAGACGAAACGATGAAGCAGAAGCTGGAAAACTTTTCCGTGAGCTACATGGAGACGATCGCGGGGAAGCGTCAGCGCAATGTTGAGTGGGCCAAATCCGCAGTGAAAGAGAGCGCTTCGATCACTGCACAAAAAGCTTTGGAATTGAAAGTTATTGATTTGATCGCAACGGATACGCCCGATCTGCTGCAAAAATTGAATGGGCGGCTTGTGGACGGCAAACCCCTCAACACCGCCGGTGCGCAAGTGACCGAAATCAAGATGTCGCCGGCCGAGCGCGTGTTTCAGAAACTGTGGCGACCGGAAGTCATGTTCATCCTGATGCTGGTCGCGATCTACGGCATCATTGGTGAACTGAGTTCGCCCGGAGCAATTCTTCCAGGTGTGGTTGGGGCGATTGCATTGATTCTGGCGCTTTATCTGGCGGCGATCCTACCAGTTAACGTGGCTGGACTCGTCCTGATCGCACTCGCAATGGCGCTTTTCATATTTGATCTGTACACGCCCACACACGGCGTGCTCACCGTCGGTGGAATCATTGCATTTTTGATCGGGTCGCTCATGCTGTTCAATCGCGCCGATCCACTTTTCCGCTTGTCCCTGAGCTTCATCATTCCTGCGACACTTGTCACCGGGGCATTTTTCATTTTCATCATCGGAAAAGGAGTACGCGCGCAAATGTTGCCAGTGAAGGTGGGAAAAGAAACGCTGATCGGAAAGACGGTGACGGCGTTGACTCCGATTGATTCGCACAACGGCAGGATCTTCGTCGAAGGCGAATACTGGAACGCGATCAGCGATGCCCCGATAGAAAAAGGCCAGGAGGCCGAGATCGCGGCCGTCCACGGATTGACCATTAAACTAAGGAGGAAAGCTCATTGAGTGAATCTCGAAACTGCAATAAATCTGGATGGCCATCGCTCGGCACTCACGAATTACGGATTGAACAAGCGGCGGCCCTCCGGGATTCAGTAAAAATCTCGCCTTGACGATTGCGGTCTTATTTCCGATATAGGCGCCTGTCCTGCGTCGGTTTGGGTTGCGTGGGGCTGCGCTTCTGACATATGCAACGTTTTTGTGGATGGATGCGCCCCCCGCCGATTGCGATTTGGGTCGCCTCCTTTTGTACACTCTTTACGGCCTTGATAGTCCGGGCGCAGGCGCCACCGTCGGCTCCCGGACCTCCCGTTATTCACTCGCTGGAGGTGCAATACACGGGCCCCGCAACGATTAGTAAAGAACGCATTCTGGCGCAGATGCGCACAAAAGTTGGCCAGGTGTATTCGAACGACATCGTGCAGGAGGATATCAAGGCGCTGTACAAAACAGGATACATTCGAAACGTTCGAATCTTTGCTCAGCCCGAAGGCGATGGCGTCAAGGTAATCGTGGCGGTTCAAACGCGGGCGATCGTGCGTGAAATCGAAATCACCGGCGCCGAACGGGTCAAACCGAAAAGACTGCGCAAAGAGATCAAAGTGCAGCTTAATCACGCCGTTGACGAGCAGGCACTCGAGGAATCTCGCGAGAAAATGATCGAAGTTTACCAAGGGCACGGATTCAACGACGTCAGCATTGAATTCCGTGTGGATCCCATCGACGAGAAACGCGGTACTGCGCGTGTCGTTTTCACGGTAAACGAAGGCGTCAGAGGCGCGATAAGCCAGGTCCGGTTTGAGGGCAATCAGCACGTTAAGGCTGCAACATTGCGCAAACAGATGAAGACCCGTGGCAGGTCGCTCATCTATTTCATGGATAAAACCGGACGGCTTGATGAAGTCCAGTTGCAACAGGACATGGACAAGATCCGTGAGTACTACCAAAACCACGGCTTCATCGACGTGGAAATAAGAGACGTGCGCAAAGACCGCACTCCGAAGGGCCCGATGATTATTACGGTCGTGATCGTAGAAGGCCCACAATATCACGTCCGTAAGCTCTCAATTAGCGGTTACCAGCACAGCAACGACAAACTAATTCGCCAATTCTTAAAAATGAAAGAAGGCAGCGTCTATTCACCGAAACAGCTGCACGACGACGCCAAGGCCATTGCCGACGCATACGGGAGCGGAGGGTATGTCGATCTCGTGATTACGCCCGAAAGCACGCCAGCAGGGCCAGCACTGGTAGACGTGCACTACACCATCGACGAGGGCACCCGCTCGTTTGTGAACCGGATAGACATTCAGGGCAACACGCGAACGAAGGATAAGGTCATCCGTCGCGAAGTACTCGTCGCCCCCGGAGACGTTTTCAACACCGTTCGTGTAGACACAACAAAGAAGCGTCTGGAGAACCTGGGTTACTTCGCGAAGGTGGAGACTTACCCGGAAGACACAGATATCCCCGGTCGAAAAGATCTGACGATTCTCGTCCAGGAGAAACGCACCGGTTCACTGAGTTTTGGCGGTGGTTTCAGCACGGTGGATAAACTGGTCGGGTTTGCGGAACTCACTCAGGGCAATTTCGATCTATTTAACTGGCCTTCGTTCACTGGCGGCGGACAGAAGTTCCGGCTACGTCTGCAGTACGGTACCGAACGCAAAGACTTTATTCTTGCGATTACAGAACCGTATTTCCTGGATCGGCGTCTTGCCCTCACCGGCTCCGCGTTCTACACCGAAGCGAATTATTTGAGTTCTCAATATGACCAGCGCAATTACGGGGTCACGTTCGAGATGCGCAAGCCAATCAACGCTTACATGTACGGCACCGTGGGCTATACACTGCAGGACGTCGACATTTTTAACGTCGACCCCAGTGCCTCTGAATTTATCCGGTCGCAAGCTGGATCCACGGTCGAAAGCAAGCTTTTCTCAAGCCTCGTTTACGATTCCCGCGACAACCCGTTGCTTTCCCGTCGTGGACAACGCATTACACTTTCGCCAGCTGTCACCGGCGGCTTTCTTGGAGGTGATACGCAGATCTACGGACTCGATTTGGAGGGATCACAGTATTTCCATCTGCCCTGGGACACGATCTTGCTGATCAACGGTGAAATTGCGACGGTGAGCCAATGGGGGGCCGGTAGCGAGGTTCCGATTTATGAGCGGCTTTTCCTCGGCGGCTCGAACAATCTCCGTGGCTTTCCGTTCCGCGAAATCGGGCCCAAGGATGAAAACGGCGAGCCGACTGGTGGCCAATCAATGGCGCGCGCGACAATTGAGTGGACTTTTCCTATTATCGAAAAGGCGCGAGGCGCAGTTTTCTACGACACGGGTTTTGTGAACAGCGACGCATGGTCGTTCGGGTTCAATAATCTGGCTTCCGATATCGGTATCGGACTTCGGCTTGATTTGCCGATCGGTCCGCTACGGCTCGATTACGGGTACCCGGTGATGCGTGATGGCTATCATGGGGGTGGCCATTTCAACTTCAATGTGGGCTATCAATTTTGAACGAATATATGTGGTTGCAGTCTAACGCGATTCGTCCACCATATCCTCTGTTTCTATGAAAAAGTCTCTGTTAATACTCTCTGCGCTGACGCTGGCTGCTCCCATTGCAGCCTTTGCACAGGGCACTGGCAAAATCGGAACGGTGGATATGCAGCGTGCGTTCAAGGATTACAACAAGACCAAGGACGCCGAGGTAAAAATCAACGATGCCAAGAATGCTGCTAAAAAAGAATACGATGACCGGGCCGAAGCTTACAAAAAAGCGCTCGACGAAATCAACAATCTAAACAAGCAGCTCGAGTCTCCGGCATTAAGCGCTGACAAAAAGACCGGCATGGCCAAGGAGCGTGACGAGAAAATCGCCAATATCAAAAGCATGGAGCGTGAGATCAGCGATTTTCGACAGACCCGCGAGCGTCAGTTGCAGGAGCAGTTGATGCGAATGCGCGAGGGCATCGTCAAGGAAATTACCGACGTCGTCATTGAGAAAGTCAAAGCCAAGAGCCTTGATTTTGTGCTGGATAAATCGGGTATGAGCATCAATGGAGTTCCGGTGGTGTTGTACGCGCCGGAAAATGTTGATTTCACGAATGAAATTATCGACACGCTAAATAAACCTGGTCGCGCGACGGCTTCGGCCAGGAAACCTGCGGCAGCGGCGCCCGTCAGCCCGGCGGCAGCAAAACCAACGAAGCCCTGAGCTTAGTCTAGAATTTCAAAATACACGCGGGCTAAACTCGCGTGTATTTTTTTGTACGGATGAAATTATCAGCTGGCACGCTGATGGTTGTGAGCAACTGCGAACCTCTGGAGAATGTTTTTTCGAACCCCAACTCGAATAACAAAATGCGCGATCACCATCCTGTTCGCGTGTCCGACTGGTTTATTCGGCGCGGATTGGCAGGCAACACTCAGCAAGGAGCCCGTTGGGAATTTTCCGGAGTTGCGTCCTCTGCGCGCGTCCTATCGCTTTGGATGGTCGGGAGTGACGGCCGCCACGGGCGAGATTCATTTCACCAGGCCATCGAACGACAAATTTCAGCTCGAAGGTACAGGTCGAACCGTTGGCTTCGTCAGGGCCTTGTGGAAACTGGATGTTACGCAGCGAGCTGTTGCAAACTCTCACACACTGACTCCGATCGAAACGCAGCAAATCGAAAGCTACCGGTCAAAAAAAATCGTCACCCATCTCACTTTCACCGATGGCGGAGTGACTCGGGCACGAACCGAAGGCGAAGGTAATAATGCCGAGACAAAAACAAAGCAGTTCGCCTTCAGCAATTTATTCGATCTGCACTCGGCCGCGCTTTATTTGCGCAGTCAGCCGCTCAAACAAGGGACCGTTTACCGCCTTGCCGTTTACCCGGCAAGTAACGCTTACCTCGCTATCATCAAAGTAATCGGGCGGGACAAGATCTCCGTGCGCGCCGGTACTTACAATGCGATCAAACTTGATCTGCAATTGAAACGCATCGGGAAGCATCTCGAATTGGAGCCTCACAAGAAATTTCGTCGTGCTACAATCTGGGTTTCAGACGATACCGAGCGGCTCATTCTTCGCATCGAGGCCCAAATTTTTGTCGGCACAGTTTTCGCCGAACTGCAGTCGATGCGTTTCGACTCTCCAAACCAACGCTAGTTGGGTTCCCATTGACCACGAACTGGCGGCCCAGGCGGTGGCCGCATACGCTGGCGATAAGGATTGTAAAATGGCTGGCGCGGCCCCGGAAACAAGTGCAACGCCGAGAGGGTTTCCAGATCCAGCCGGCCGGTCACAGGCAGCCTCGCTTGCGCTTGAAAAGCACGCAGTGAAAGCTCCATCGCAGGTCCATAGATACCGTCAATTTGTTCACGATAAAGTCCGTACCGGGCGAGAGCGATCTGCGCTGAGACAATGACATTCCGTTGCACGGCGGGCGGAGCGGCCTGAAATGGTGTATCCGCAAAAACTGTACCCGGTGAGCCGGCCGGACCCATGGGAGTTGATGGAAAAACCTGCTGGCCTGGTGGCCCATTGTTGAAAAGCTGAACCGGCGGGGTTGGGCTTGCGGTTTGCGTCTCTTCGGAAGGTGATGCTCCCGGCGCAACACCAACCGGCGGAGCCGGTGACGCGGCGTTACCCGGTGCTCGCGAGGAGCCGGAAGACTTAATGCCGAGCGATCGCAGCGTCTCATCATTGAGCTGACCGCTCACCTGCAGGCCGTTCCGAATTTGATAACGGCGAATCGCTGCGGTGACATTCGCATTCATGTCGCCGTTGACTTCGCCGTAGTAAAAACCCTCGTCTTTCAACGCCTGTTGCACGCTTTCAACGAGTTGATCGGCTCGCATCAACATCATCGATCCCATGAATATCACTGCAGCAGTTGTGATTTTCATGGTGGTTTTACGTGCAAGCCCTTGCCTATTCAGCGCCCTTTTGACCTGTAACTGCCAATCCTGATTCCCGCTGACCGATGACATTGCGATATCGCAGAATGCCGTCAGCAACCGCTGCGGCCAGCTGGTCGCGATAATCCTCGCTCGCAAGTTTCGAAAGTTCGTCCTTGTTCGTGATAAAGCCGCCCTCAATTAAAACCGCTGGAGAAGTCACATTTGCGATCACAAAAAATTGTTTGGCTTGCGTTCCGCGATCAACCGAACGCGTCCGCGCCACCAATGCTTCTTGAATGAAACTGGCGAGACTTTGGCTTTCGGGTTTAGGGGAACCAGATGGTGGCCGTGAGAAAAACGGCAGCCATGAAGCAAGCGTGGAATCGGGAGCAACCTGATGCGCAGCATAATAAGTTTCAACACCGCTGGCGACCGGTTTGTTGTCTTCGTTAAAATGAATGCTGATAAAGATACTATCGTTGGCACGATTTCCGAGCGCTGCGCGATCCGCCAGTGAGACATAGCTATCCCCCACCCGGGTCATCAATGTAGCGATGCCTTGAGAATCCAAAAGGCGATCGACGCGACGCGCCACGTCTAACGTGAGATCTTTTTCCATGACGGCGCCACACATTGCTCCGGAATCCTGACCACCGTGGCCCGGATCAAGAACGACTACCGCAAATGCTTTGGGGGTCGGTGACTGAGTAGCCTTGGATTGTCTGTTAACGATCGAGCGCTTTTCCTGGTGGAACGAAATCCAAAAAAGCGACGCGATCATCAACAACAAGCCTGCGACCGCCAGCACATTCCGGAAGGCTTGTTTCATTTATGGTCCCTGTGAGAAGAGCTCTCTTCATCATTAATCACTGAGTAATGATGGAACGCAATTCCTTATCTGCTAACGAGCGATAACGAATCGGTCTGGTGCCATCGCGTTCCAGCACGGCCGCTTCTATTGCGGCAATCGCGAGTTGTTCCTGGCGGTGTTGCGCAATCGCCTCGGGCGCGGGCAACTGTTTTGTCTCGCCCTCTTGCAACAACATGTGGCCAACACTCCATGCATCGAGCGCTGAATTCATTGCTGTTTCAAAGCTGGCATCCGGTTTGTGCTCACTTTTGAGAAATGTTTCCATGAAGTTGACCGACTGGCGCGTGCCGCTGAGCACGGCGAAATCCTGTCGCGCCTTGGCATATGTCGCTCCGTTGCTCGCGATCTCGCCGTCATATTCAACCCGCAAAAACAAATCGTCCTCGGGGCGTGCGCCTACCTCCGCGAAAAGCATTCGCGTTAGGTACGGCGGTCCATAGACCTGCTCGAACGCGCTTTTCATGACCGGACTGAGCGAATAATGCACCAGCCGTCGCAGTGAAACATCCCCCGCCGAGCGAGTGAAACCTTCGGTGCTCGCAAGTTCGATCGCGACCATTCGCAACCGCTCGATATCGCCGGGATGCCCAATCGCTCCCATGCCGATCCGGTCGTAAATTTCGAAAAGTTTCTGGCGCGTCTGACCAAGAGTGACGAACAAGATACCTTCACGGTACCCCAGAGCGGCGATGGGACTACCGGGGGCAAGCTGTCCTTCGACGTACTCGCGCCGATTCGCGATTGCTTCGACCCAACGATACGGCTCTTCGATCATGCAACCATTTCCTTGAACACGGCCGCGATCTTCTCCTCGGGCAAAGTCATGATGCCTTCGCGCGATACAATTTTGATGACGGGATAAATTTTTCCGCTCCGATCCACGCCCGCTGTCGCCGTGTCAGATTCCGCAGCGGTATCGAGAGCGCGCAGTGCGAGAGACACTGCTTCCTGTTCGCTCAATTTGTGTAGCCGCTTTGCGCCCCAGGTATTTTCATAATAAAGAATGCCGCGAACCGCAGGGGAACCGGACCCCGTTGCCGCGTAATCGGTCGCTTCAAATTGTGCGCCCATCGCGTCATAAAAGTAGAGACGTGCTTCCGGCTTCGAATTTCCGTCGTAAGTGGCAAAAATCGGGACTACAACGCCGACGCCCTGCATGACAAACCCGAAATTGTCGCGCAACAATTTCGAGAGGGCGCGCACTTTGCCGTCGACACTCATTTCCTGGAGCTGAGTACGGCGAAAATATTGGAGTGAATGCTCGAGCACGCGTGCCATCTCCCAGGCGGTGGCAGGCACACCGGCAATCGCCATAATCGAATGCTGATCAATTTCCAAAACCTTATCCGCACGATCATACACAACGACGTTACCCGCAGTTGCACGGCGATCTCCAGCAACCAGAACGCCGCCGGAAAATTTGAATGCAAGGATCGTCGTCGCTTCGGTCGGTTGCCACATCTGCTGTGGCGTCGGGTTTTGCGGCATCGGACCAACGGCAGCCGGGCCGATCAGACCTTTGCGTCGCAATAGCGAAGGAAAGTCGTCCGCTACACCAGAGAAGTTCTGGTCAAATCCCGACTGTGAACGGTCCATCACTGACCCGTGCGCTGGCGATAGCGCTTGGATTGGTTGGGATCGACTTTGCGCATTTTCTTTAACAGATCCTTTGTGTCCGGTCGCGAAACATCCGGCGAACGCGGACCACCGCCATCGCCTTGTTTTGGTCCCCACGGAGCCGGTTCCACTGGCTTTTGAATGCGCTCAGGCATGAAAAAACGTACGAGCAAAAGTTCGAAACGCAAGGGGCGCACCCTCCGCACATCCCTTAAATGGTTAGACTGCATTCATTAACAGTTTTAAAAACAATGACTCAATGGTGTGAAGTCGCTTGTCAGACAAATGTGCCGGTGGCAAAATTTCCCTGCGATGAAGGCAGCTGGCATTCTGTGCGCAATGAGTTCTTTCACGCTTTGCATTGCTTTCGCGGAGACTCCCGTCCCGCATGAAAAAAAACCCGCTGAATCCACGGAGCTCGAAGCTTTGGCAAAAAAGATCGACGAGCAAAACGCAAAAATCGACGCGCTTTCCCAGGAGATTCTCAAACTGGAGCAACAACTCTCACATTCCCGGCCAGGTGTAATGATTGGAGAAGCTTCCGCCGCCCCGCCAACTGCTGCTGTTCCACCGGCATCTGGGACGCATTCGTCGGTCGCCGGAAACACACACACTGTTGCGCGGGGAGAAACGCTCACATCCATCGCCAAAATGTACAAAGTCACCGTGGATGAATTACAAAAAGCCAACAACATTGAAGACGGTCGTAAATTGCAAGCGGGCCAAACGATCACTATCCCGACGACGTCACCCGCTGCTTCGGCCGCGCCGTCACCCTGACTGACAAATAAATTTCCGGTGAACCAAAACTGGTTTCTTCGCAAGCACGAGGACGGTAGCACCTTCGGACCGGTGCAGTTCGAGCAGATTACGCGCTGGGCTGCTGCGGCGCAGGTCGCTCCACATGACACTTTGTCGAGCGATGGACAGACCTGGATAAAGGCACCGATGCATCCGCAACTCGGCATGGACTGGTTGGTGGAGCTAACCAGCGAGCATTATTACGGACCAACCACACTCGGTGCTTTGCGCGAATTTATTCGGCTCGGCGAAATCGACGGCGAAACTGTCGTGATCAATACTTGCGATGGTATTCGCAGACAAATCCGGGAAATGCCCGATCTGGGGGAAACCGCCCAGCCAGAAACCGACGAAAATCAATTCCAAATTCAACTCGGCGACCCGGTCGGACCGGGCGTAGCCAAAATGTCGATCCGTTTTCAGGAGCGAATTCGCGATCTGGAACAAACGCTGCAGGAAGAACGCCGCGCGCTAGCAGAGAGTCAGCAACGTTATAACGAGCTGGAACGAAAATATCAGGATCTCCTACTGCGCGACCTGTCGTAAATCGGGCGGCGGTACCCCGGGAACTTTAAGTAACCTCAAACCGGTAATCGTTCCTCTTCAGGTTCCGTGACTTCTGACGCGAGAATTTCCGGCTGCGGTTCGGTTTCCCGCTGAGGTGAGGATTCCAACAAACTTTGCCGGCAGAGCTGCGCATATTTTTGATCGAGCGCGAGCAATTGATCGTGTGTTCCGCGCTCGGTGATTCGGCCGTGATCGAGCACGAGAATCTGGTCTGCGTGCACGATCGTCGAAAGCCGGTGCGCAATCACAATCGACGTTCGATTCGCCATCAAATGTTCCAGAGCTTCCTGGATCAATCGTTCTGTCGCTGTGTCCACACTGGCAGTCGCTTCATCAAGAATCAAAATCGGGGGATCTTTGAGTAGCGCCCGTGCAATGGAGAGCCGCTGTTTCTCGCCCACGCTCAATTTGACGCCACGCTCGCCGACTACGCTCTCCACCCGGTGCGGCAAACGCTCGATAAATTGTCGCGCGTTCGCCGCATCTATGGCGCGCCATAATTCCGCCTCAGTGGCGGTCGGCTTGCCCATTAAAAGATTTTCGCGAATAGATCCGTTGAAGAGGAAACTTTCCTGCGTGACAACCCCGATTGCTTCGCGCAATGTCCGCAGGCTGTAGTCGCGAATGGGTTTGTCATCGACGTAAATCTGGCCGGAGTCGAACTCGTAAAAGCGCACCAGTAAATTGACCAGCGTCGATTTCCCTGCACCGGTCGCGCCGACCAGCGCGGTCGTGGTGCCCGGCGCCGCGTGAAACGAAATTTGCACGAGCGCCGGCAACCCGTCGGCGTAACTGAAGCTGACGTTTTCGTACCGAATGTCGCCGATGACGCGGCTGCTGTAGGCCCGGTTACCAGTTCCGGGCATAACACCTGGCTCGGCATCTTCGTCCAGGATCTCGAAGACGCGTTCACCCGCAGCCCGACCGGCCTGCACCAATTGATTCAGCTGATGCAATCGACTAATCGGATCATAAAGAAATGCCGTGAGCATCAGGATCGCGACCAGATCGCCGATCTGTATGCTGCCAGTCAAAACGGCCTGACTGCCAAATCCCAGCACGAGCAACGCACCGATTGCTTCAAACATCGACATCGACGGAGAGTAAATCGCCCATGTCCGCATCACCACCAGAGTGGCATGCCGGAGTTGATCGCTGGCCCGATTGAAACGCGCGTGTTCCTCGTGTTCGCGGGCAAAACTTTTGATTTGCCGAACCCCGGCAAGATTATCGTGCAACAGCGCGTTGATATTGGATGCAGCGCGCCGCTGTAACCGGTAACGACGATGCGCTGTCAGCGTGTAACCGAGCGCACCCGCAATCAGCAGCGGCAACGGCACCAGTGCCAGGGATGCAAGGACCGGATTCAAATAAAACATCACCGCGACCACGATGATGATTTGTAAAACCGCGACAACGCCTTGCTCGATTCCATCAATCAACACACGCTCGACCGAGTTCACGTCTTCGATCACGCGCGTCATCAGGTCGCCCGTGGCCCGGTTATCGAACCAGCGCAACGGCAGCAATTGGATGTGCGAATACAAATCACTGCGCAGATCAAAAATGACTTTCTGCTCGAACGTGTTGTTCAGAATGATCCGCAGCGAATTGAAAAGGTGCTGAACAACAAAAGCCACTGTTGCCAGCAAAATGAGCGGCAGCAATTTGTCCGGCCGATTAGCATACACCACGTCATCGATGATCCATTTGGTCACCCCGGGAAATACGATCACCATCAGCGTGCCCAGGATCGCACATGCGAGCGTCCCGGCAGCCAAACCGGGATATCGCCTCAAATAAGCAAATACACGCCAGACGGTTTTCATTCATCGCAAATTTACTCGAAGCCTGTGAATGACGCGAATGGCTTTGCCCATTGAATCGTTACATATGATTGGCGAATATCGTTTCGTGGTTAAGGTTCGCGCGTGCCCATTGAATCGCATTCACTTCCGGACGAAGTCCGCATCGAGCAGCTCGAAGTTTTTACCGTCATCGGCGTCTTGGAACACGAGCGTAAAGGTTTACAGCGGTTGACCGTCTCGATTTCCTTTTGGCCTCATAAACACGCGCAGGCTTTAGCCGACAACATCGATAAAGCGGTCAATTATTCGGCTGTGGCCGAAGAGACAAAACGGTTCGCGCGTGAACAAGCAATGAACCTCATTGAGACACTGGCGGATCGGCTCGCCAGTCATTTGTTGAAGAGTTTTCCGATTCGAAAGGTGACAATCGAACTGCGGAAGTTCGCTCTGCAGGATGCGAAATATGTTTCTGTCACTGTCACCCGAACCGCACACGTCGGTTAACTGCGAATGGGTAAAATGTCCGCTGTTCGCAGAGGATTGGTCGGAAAGATAAAATTTGGTGAAGGCATGAACGAGCGAAATTGTGGCCGCTTCCCTGTGGGAAGCGCTCTGCTAATTCTCACAACGAGGATTAACGCCACACAAGGCGACGGCTGGAGTTTGCCGCTGAGGAAGGCGGCCACTAGAATTGCCGGATGACAGGGCGTGATTGGAAAACGATCTCGACGGAGCGGCATTTCGCTGATCGCAATCTCGAAGTTGTGACCGATCGTGTCCAAACTCCCGCCCGTCCAGACCCGCGAGCATGGACGATTGTGCATCGGAAACCGGCAGTGGTGATCGCGCCAATGACGGCCGACGGAAAAATCATTCTTGTTCGTCAGGAACGGATCCCGATCAAACAGTCGATTTGGGAAATGCCATCGGGTCAAATCGACAATCACGACATCGACCCGGAAAACGTTAAAGATGTGGCGTTGCGAGAACTCAGGGAGGAAACCGGTTACGAGTTGGGTTCGAGCGGCGAACTTATTTCATTAGGCTATTTTTTTTCTTCACCAGGATTTACTGATGAACGTGGTTTTTTCTTTCTCGCGCGTCCAGTTCAACCATGTGCAGAGGGCCCGGACCGGGAGGAAGGCGAATCTATTCTTGATTGCCGCGGATTCTCCAGCGAAGAAATTCGGCGCATGATAGTGGAGAATGAAATTCGCGACGCCAATACGCTTGGCATTTGCGCAAAGCTCGCTGGTCGCGGTCTTCTTTCGCTTGCGCCGTGCCCATGATTTACGGTCCGGCTGTTTTCATTGAGACTCGGCTTCAGCCGAGTGCAAAAGTGAGACCTGCCAGTAAGCCGTTTCAACGGCTTTCACTTGCGTTCAAAACCGTCGAAACCGTTTGTCGCTTTTTCTGTTGGCCGCACCTGGCTCAAGCCAGGTGTTAATAAGAAGTCTCTGGAACGTTTACACGAAGGTAACTCGATGACGCTGCGGGACATTTTCAAATTTCGTGATCCGCCGGAAACCGAAACCTCCAAACCTTTTCTCGAGCATCTGGAAGACCTCCGCTGGACCATCGTGAAGATGGCTCTCACGCTTGTGATAGCGATGATTATCTGTTTCGCGTTTCGCTCAACACTGGTGCGCATTCTCCAGGCACCGCTCAACCATCTTGGGTCACAAGTCGGAACGCTTAAAGCACTCGGAATCACAGATTCGATCGTGATTTCATTTCATTTGGCGTTTTACGCCGGGATCATTTTGTCGTTCCCGCTGCTCCTGTATTTCCTGGCGGAATTTGTTTTGCCGGCGCTCACCGTGGTGGAGAAACGTTTTCTATTTCCAGCGATCGCTGTAAGCTTCGCGCTCTTTCTTGTGGGCGTGCTGGTTTGCTATTTCTGGTTGCTGCCGAAAACAATTCTTTTTTTCTTTCGCGACACTCAATCGCTTGGCTGGGCGCCGACTTGGACGGTGCAGCAGTACTACTCGTTCGTGACGCGATTCACCATCGGTTTTGGCCTGGCATTTGAGCTGCCCGTCGTGGTGCTGGCCCTCGTCCGATTCGGACTGATCACGTACCGATTTATGGCGCGCACCCGGCCTTACGCCGTCGTGCTTATCTTTATCCTGGCAACAATTATCACGCCTACCCCCGACATCCTGACCTTGGTTGCCATGGCTCTGCCGATGTGCCTGCTATACGAAAGCTGCATCTGGATCGCATGGCTGATGGAACGCCGCGCATCAAAACGGATCGCCATTTAATCGCGTGCAGCATTCGGCTCAAAATCTCCTTTTCAGCACCTTTGCATTCGTGCTCGGCGCGACGGTTGGCTCGTTTTTGAACGTTTGCATTTACCGTTGGCCGGTCGATCTCTCGATTAATGAGCCGCGTCGCTCGTTTTGTCCGCAGTGCAAACAACCGATTCCATGGCATCAGAATCTGCCGTTGATCAGTTGGCTCGCGCTTGGCGGCCGGTGCGCAAATTGCAGCGCAAGGATTTCGTTTCGCTACTTCATAGTGGAATTCGTTACAGCCCTCCTTTTCCTCGCAATCTGGCAAAGGTTCCCGTGGCAG
>DATDFM010000253.1:0-9093 GCA_036522635.1 Candidatus Udaeobacter sp.
CGTGCCGCGTCCGGCCATATTGGTTGAAATCGTGACGGTGCCCGGCTGTCCTGCACGCGCCACGATCTCTGCCTCTTGCATATGAAATTTCGCGTTCAGCACGTTATGCGGAATTTTTTCCCGCTTCAGCATTCGGCTCAGCAACTCGGAAGCTTCCACGCTCACTGAACCGACCAGCACCGGCTGATGCTTTGCGTGAGCTTCTTTGATTTCCTTGATGACGGCGTTGTATTTTTCGCGACGCGTTTTGTAGATTCTATCGTTATGATCCGTCCGCCGCACCGGCCGGTTCGTCGGGATCATGTTCACGTCCAGTTTGTAAATGTCGTGAAACTCGGCCGCTTCGGTTTCTGCGGTGCCGGTCATTCCGGCGAGTTTTTGGTAAAGCCGGAAATAATTTTGAATGGTGATCGTCGCCAGGGTTTGGGTTTCGCGATCGATCTGCACGCCCTCCTTCGCTTCCACGGCCTGATGCAGCCCGTCGCTCCAACGGCGCCCCGGCATTTTGCGTCCGGTGAATTCGTCGACGATGACAACCTTGTTGTCTTCGATCACGTACTGCACGTCCTTCTCGAACAAGCAGTACGCGCGAAGTAATTGCGAGATATTGTGAATCCGCTCCGCCTGGGTGTCGCAATGTTGCTGGCGTTCCGCCTTCTTCTTGTCCTTATCTTCCGGGGAGAGCGTCTCATCCAAATCGATTTCGGTGAATTCGTTGATCAAATCTGGCAGGACGAATGCGTTCGGATCATCCGGATTGAGGAAAATGCGTCCCTGCTCGGACAGATCGGCCTCGTTCGATTTTTCGTCGATGGTGAAGAACAATTCCTCTTTCAGCTGAAACAATTCTTCTTTGCGAGTGTCCTGGAAGAATGAAAGCTCGGCTTTATCGATGGCGCGGCGCTTGTCGGGGTCTTCCATGAGGCGCAAGAGCTGCTTATTGCGCGGCTGCCCGAGTTTCACTTTGAACATCAGCCGGCCGCCGGTCTCTACATCGTTCTGTTCGAACTTCTCAATCGCTTCACTGGCCAGCCGGTTGCACAACATGTTTTGCTTTCGAACCAGCTGCTCGATGAGCGGCTTCCATTTGTCGTATTGATGCGTGGAAATCGTCGCGGGCCCGCTGATGATGAGTGGCGTCCGGGCTTCGTCGATTAAAATCGAATCGACTTCATCGACGATCGCGTAGCAATAGCCGCGTTGCACCTGTTGTTCGCGCGTCGTGGCCATGCCGTTGTCGCGCAAGTAATCGAAGCCGAACTCACTGTTCGTTCCGTAGGTGATGTCCATTGCGTACTGCTCGCGACGCACATCGGGTTCCTGATCGTGTTGAATGCAGCCTACCGTTAGGCCGAGGAAACCGTAGAGTTGCCCCATCCATTCCGCGTCGCGCCGGGCCAGGTAATCGTTCACCGTCACCAGGTGAGCGCCGCGGCCAGTGAGCGCGTTCAAGTAAAGAGGCAACGTCGCGACCAGGGTTTTACCTTCGCCAGTCGCCATCTCCGCGATTCGGCCCCTGTGCAAAACGATCCCGCCGAGCAATTGTACATCGAAGTGCACCATGTCCCAGACCATCGGCTGATCGCACACGGTAAAGCTTTGTCCGTGATCCTTGAGCCGGCGTGCAGCGTTTTTCACCACCGCAAATGCTTCCGGCAAAATTTCATCCAGCTTTTTCCATTGTTCTTGCACGTCTGAAATTTTTGAGAGCTCTTCCTTCCAGTTCGCGGTTTTTGCCCGCAACTCCTCGTCTGACAAGCTCTTGAACTGCTCGTCCAATTCGTTGATCCGCTGAATGATAGGCGTCAGACGCCTAAGCTCGCGCTGATTTTTCGATCCTAAAATTTTCCTTAAAATCCAAGCAACCATTTGAACCGTTAATATCGTTTAGATTCCTCGACTATCAATCTGTAGCCACGGCCCTTTGGGCCGCCGAGCTTCAACCCGCTTCGGAAATGGGCCCGCTATAGGCCGGTGACTACAGATTACAAACGCTAACTAAAACTCCGCGGCAAATCGACTGCTCTTCGTAATAGCCGTAGATAATGGGTCCGCGAGATTTGGATCCCGCCAAACTGTTCCAGATGGGGCGTGAGCCATTGCGTATCGAGCAGGGCGAACTTGTGCCCGCGCAGTTGTTCCACCAGCGCTACGAGCGCAATTTTGGACGCATCGGTTACGCGATGAAACATCGATTCTCCAAAGAACGCGGCGCCGACCGCGACGCCGTACAGGCCGCCGGCGAGTTGGTTTTCCTTCCAAGCCTCAACTGAATGAGCATGACCGAGCTCATATAACCGCGTGTAACTGTCGATGATATCGCGATTGATCCAGGTATTCTCGCGTTCCGCGCAGGCTTGAATCACTGAAGAAAACGCCTTGTCGATTGTGATTTCGAAGGGCTTCCTCCGTGCCAGGCGCCGTAATGCATGTGGCACATGAAAATCCTCCAACGGTAGGATGGCGCGTGGATCCGGGGAAAACCACTCGATCGAATCGTCGTTCATGGCCATCGGGAAAACACCGAGCCGGTAACCCTGAAGCAAAAGTTCCGGATCGATCATGACCATTGAAAGTTTAAAGCGCTGAAGCGTTGAAGCGGCAAGAAGGTTGTCATTCTGAGCGAAACGAAGCTGCAACGCATTAGACAAAGTCTGCGAGGCCAGGCTTTCAATCTCTGATGACTGTGGAGTACAAGGCAATACTCAGAGATGTTTGCCTCATGCTTCGCATTTCGTTGCAGAGTTTCGCTCAACATAACAATCCCGCGAATGACCGAATCACTCCGTCAACCTTCTTGCAATGAAATCGGCGCTTCATAAAATGAGCAGATGAAGCCCCCTGCAATTCTGCTGGCATTCGCATTGCTTGCGTTGAGTGGTTGCACGGACCCTCTCGAACAACGGAGTGGGCAAGAAGTGCAAGAGCAGTTCGGTCGCGGTATTACCGGTCAGGGAACGCTTGGCCCGATGGACCGGGGGGGAACACCCGACGACCCAGCGGCGGCGCATAGCGTGCCGCAAACGCATCCTTAATTTGTGAAGACCGCAGAACGTCCCAAGCACTCGAAAATTCTCATCCTCGATTTCGGGTCGCAGTACACGCAGGTCATCGCCCGGAGGATCAGGGAATGCCAGGTGTATTCTGAGATCATTCGCTTCGATACACCGGCAGCTGAAATCGCGGCGATGAAACCCAAAGGGCTGATCCTTTCAGGTGGGCCAGCCAGCGTTTATGACAAAGGCGCGCCTCAAGTCGATCCGGGGATCTTTTCGTTAGGCGTTCCAATATTGGGAATTTGTTACGGCTTGATGCTGATGGCGCATCATCTTGACGGCCGTGTCGTTTTCACCGGCCGCCGCGAATATGGCGCGGGCGTGTTGCACGTGGCAGAACGATCGAAACTCTTCGATGGATTAGGCGATCAGCTCGATGTTTGGAATAGCCACGGCGACGAAGTAACCGCGTTGCCGAACGGCTTTGGCGTTGTGGGAACGACCGCAGGTTGCGATTTCGCTGCCGTCGAGGATCCGCAGCGCCACCTTTACGGTCTTCAATTTCATCCGGAAGTCGCGCACACCCCGCGAGGTAAAGAGGTTTTGCAAAATTTTGTCTATAACATCTGCCACTGCGCGATGGACTGGACCATGGGTTCGTTCATTGAAGAAGCTTGTGCCAGCGTTCGAAAACAAGTTGGCGACGACAACGTCGTGCTCGGGTTGAGCGGCGGTGTCGATTCTTCGGTGACGGCTGCACTGCTGCACAAGGCCATCGGCGATCAATTGACGTGCATTTTCGTGAACAACGGTCTGCTGCGTGCGCGGGAGGAAGAAATCGTGCAGCGTGTTTTCGGCGAAAACTTTCATATCAAACTGAAGTATGTCGACGCCTCCGAACGGTTCCTGTCGAAACTGCGCGGCGTTACTGATCCGGAGGAGAAACGCAAAATTATTGGCAACGAGTTCATCCGTGTGTTTGAAGACACAATCGTTGATCTTGCAAAAAGTGACGACGGATCACCCGTTTCTGATCACAAGTTTCGTTTTCTCGCTCAAGGCACGCTTTACCCCGATGTGATCGAGAGCGTGTCGATTGAGGGTAATCCCGCGCAAGTAATCAAGAGCCATCACAACGTCGGTGGGTTGCCGGACAAAATGCATTTCGAGTTGGTTGAACCCGTACGGCAATTGTTCAAGGACGAAGTGCGCCAGGCGGGTCTGCAATTAGGTTTGCCGAAAGAGATTGTCTATCGACAGCCATTCCCCGGCCCGGGTCTTGCCGTTCGCGTTCTTGGCGAGGTTACGCCTAAGGGACTGGCGATCCTGCGCGAGGCGGACACCATCGTGCAAAGTGAGATGGAAGCCGCCGATTGGTATTACAAAGTCTGGCAATCATTCGCCGTTCTGCTCCCGGTGCAATCGGTTGGCGTTATGGGTGACCAGCGCACCTATGAAAACACGATCGCATTGCGAATCGTCGAGAGTCAGGACGGCATGACCGCCGACTGGGTGCGCATTCCTTATGAATTGCTTGCGCGAATTTCCAATCGCATTTGCAACGAAGTAAAAGGCGTCAATCGGGTCGTGTTCGATATCTCAAGTAAACCGCCGAGCACGATCGAATGGGAGTAATGTTATCGGCGATTGGCGATTTTTGATTTCGGATCGAGCGGGACTGTCTCAACCGATCTGCGCGATGGCGTTCATGAACTCCATGAAATCTTTGCCATTGCGCGCGGCGTGATTCAGCGCGTCGAGGCGCGCATCCATCGCCGCTTCGGGCAGAGCGACGCGATGTGAGTAGGCGCCGTTTGAAAAGACGATTTCGTCCCACTGGATCGACGAGATTTCGTCGTTGAAACGCGCTACTGCTCGGCCGCGGAAGAACGCGCGTGTGGTTTCCGGCGGATTGAAGATTGCCATCTTAATGTCGTCTTCACTGGTAACGCGACGCATCAGACCTTTGCGCAACAATTCGTAGTACAAGCCATGATCGAGATCGAGATTGTGATATTCGAGGTCAATGGATTGCAGCCACGGATCGCTCCAGGAAAGTTTCTCGTCCTGCTGTAACGCATCCAACAGGAATTTTTTGGCGGACCAATCGACCCGATCTCGCGTTGCCATCGGATCGCGTTCCAGATCGTTCAGCACGTTTTCCCATTCGGACAAAATCCATGCGTGCTCGTCGTCCGGCGGATCGCGCCACAGCTTGGTGGCAGCGCGGAGATAAAGTCTTTGCACGTCGATCGCAGAAATTTTGCGGCCATCCTTCAATTCGATGATCCAGTCGTAAGTCTGATCGCGACTGATGGATTTGTTGGTGTCTACTGGTTGGGCAATTTCCAACTGTGGCGCTTCGCCACGCTCAATGAGATCCAGAACCAATGCGGTGGTCCCAATTTTCATCGCTGTGGCCCACTCGCTCATGTTCGAATCGCCAAGAATCACGTGAAAGCGACGGTAGCGGCTGGCGTCCACGTGGGGCTCATCGCGCGTGTTGATCAGTGGGCGACGATTCATGGTGTCGATGCTTACCACCACGCTGAAAAAATCAGCGCGCTGCGAAATTTGATAGATTCCCGGGTCCCCCTGGCTGCTTTCGCCTTCGATTCCCATTTTGCCGGAGCCGGAGAAAATCTGGCGAGTGACAAGAAACGGCAGGATTCCAGAAACAATCCGATCCCACGGGATATCGCGGATCATCAGGTAATTGTCGTGGCAGCCATAACTGTGGCCGGCAAAATCTGTATTGTTCTTGTAAAGGCGGACCTCGTAGCCGGGCGGCAATTTTTGATTTCGGCGGCGTGCGCATTCCGCGAGGATGCGCTCGCCGGCTTTATCCTGGGCCGCCAACTGCCGGAGAGTCGTGCACTCTGGCGTGGAATATTCGGGATGCGCGTGATCGTTGTAGAACCGCGCGCCGTTTGAAAGCACGAGGTCACTCTTTATTTCTTCGAAGCTAAGGGGACGACGTTTGTCGATCTCGTAGTAAGCCGATTCGTCGGTGTCCTGAAGTAATTCCCGGGCACGAAATCCCCGGGCGTCGAGGTGGGGATCCTCGAGGTCATAATCCCATTTCATCAGAGCGCCGTGATCGGTGTAACGGCGCACCAATTCGATTGATTCGGCCACTACATCCACTGTCTCAGCACCAGACAGTGTGATGCCGTATTCCGTCTCCAGCCCAAAGACGCGTCTCATTTAGTCCCCGCTTTCCTCATCGTGCCGCAATACTCTTCCGCGTCGATCTTTCGCGCAGATAGTCACAAAACATAATCGAGTTTTCCCAAGGCAGGCGGATTGATGGTAACCGCGGGGGTTCGGCCATACACGCAGCAAGTGATCAGGTTCCCCGACAATCTGGAATCACCGTCATTGCACTCGCATTAGATCACCGAAGTTGTGCGCGCGCGCTCATCCGACACTGGCCTAACCGGTGAAATCTTCACGACATTTTCCGGATCGTAATCGATCAGCTTAAGCCAATCCTCGGTAATGTCCGTGGCCGGGAAAATGTCGTTCTCCGCGTACTCCGCATTGAAGGCGAGTTGCAGGTCCGTTTCCCGAAGTCCTTCGTCTTGTTGAGTCCCGATAGCACGTTTAATCGCGATCGCTTTTGCGCGCTCCACGATTGACGCGATGATCGCACCGCTGATGAGATCGCTGCGGTAAAGTGTTTCTTTGCGACCGCTGCGCAGGGTCACTTCTAAAAATTTGTTTTCGTCCCGCCGGGCAAATTGCCAGTCAACAAACCGCTCGATCAACCGTTCAATAGACGCGCCGATTCCATCAGCTTCCTTCGCCAGCACGCCGTCGTAAGGCAGATTATCAGTGAGATAGATTCGATAAATTTCGCGCGTGCCATCCTTATCCGGACGATCGACCTTAATTTTCCGATCGATGCGTCCGGGACGCAAGATTGCGGGATCAATCAGATCCGCCCGATTCGAAGCGAGAATGATCACGACGTCATTGAGCGAATCGATTCCGTCCATCTCCGAACAGAACATCGGCACCAGCGTAGAAAGAATATTCGAATGCCGCGATGCTCGTCGTGTGCCGAGGATCGATTCGGCTTCGTCGACAAAAACGAACGGCATGAAGCCTTCCTTTCGTTTTTCGCGCGCGGTAGCAAAAATCTCGCGGACCATTCGTTCCGATTCGCCTACCCACATGTTGAGGATCTCAGGACCCTTCACATGCATGAAATATTCCCGCATCTCAGTGCTTGTTTTTTCGCCGAGTTGCTTGGTCAAATTGAATGCGGTCGCTTTGCCGATGAGCGTTTTGCCGCAGCCTGGCGGGCCGTAGAGCAGAAAGCCTTTCGGAGTAGCGTGTTGGAATTTTTTGAAAAGATCGGGGTGCAAAAGGGGCAACTCGATTGCGTCCTTGATCGCTTGCAGCGCCGCTTCCTGGCCGCCGACCCTTTCCCACGGCAACTCCGGCACGGTGTCGAGGTAATATTCGTCGGTTTTAGTGCTCGAGAGCATTTCCAACGCCATGCGGTAATTGGAATCAACGCGAACTTCGTCCCCTGATTTCAAATTGGTATGAGCGAGTTCTGAGGAGCGTTGCAGCACCATCGAATGCAACCCGTGCTCGGAACCCACACGCAATCGATCCTTGCCAATGACCTCGGTGATTTTAGTTACCGGGCCAGCCGTCTCGAATCCCAAATCGCCGACAATGACGAATGCGTCATTGACTAAAACGCGCGTGCCTCTTTTCAGCCTCGACAGCGGTATGCGTGGATCGACGTTGCAATAATAATCTGCGCCGCCGACCACGATGTGCGCGGTCTCCTTTGAAGTGGCGCCGAGAAAAGTGCCGATCCGGTTGGCGGGAGCCGTTACTTTTTTGACGACTTCCTCAAGCTTCTCAATCATGCGACGCGCCTCGACCATGGTTTCCTGCTGATCGAGAATTTGCGGACGCAACTGTAACAAATCACGCCGGACCGGATCGCCCGGCGGCAATGATCCGATCATTTGATCCAATGAATCGAGAAGAGTTTCCGGACCCGAGTCCCCTTCGCCCTGCAATCCCTCGCTGCGCTCGTCGCTCATTATGGTTTGGGTCAATCCGCCGAACCGAGTTAATTATACCGTCATCAGTTGGTGTTCGCAATGTTCGACGTTACGCGTCTCAAAATGTTCAACCGCGAAGTTCACCACGTCGTTGCGCGGAAATGGTTTTTCGCGATTGCACTTTACAGAGAAACCGATCGCCAGTGGCAACTTCGACTGAACAGTTGCGACTGAAGTTGTGCGCCTTTACACTCTGCTTCTTCCGCTGGAGCCTTAGCTCAATTGGTTAGAGCGCCGCCCTGTCACGGCGGAGGTTGCGGGTTCGAGCCCCGTAGGCTCCGCTCCTCTTCTTTAGCTAAACGGCGAAGAGGTTTGTTTTCATGACAAGATTCGCGTCGATTGTCGAGGAAAAGGTTGGATACCGTTTTGTGCTTTTCCTGACTTTACAACAAATCGGTCGGCGTCCGAATTCGATTCGACGCCCCGAATCGACTCTCTAAGTTTGAACTGCGCTTAAAGACGCGTCGGGGAACACGTACCGGACGCGTTAAAATCGCGTAGGAATCGTCCATCCAGTAGAAAACCGCAACGGTTTATGGACGAAGATGCTTTCGTAAGAGTCTTTCGGTCTCAGCGGTTCGATCAAATTTTCGATAAGCTGCTCGAAGCGCACGATTGATTCTCTGGTTACTGCGCAATGAGAATGGCAGCACCGGCGAAATATGATTTGCGGCGTTGCTCGGCGACCCAAAATACGTTTGCGAACTAATCATATGGTGACCGGTTGCTGAATTTCGAATCGAGCGATCCCGCGGGGAGTCGAATTCGCTACTGCAGAGGTGGTTTGTTGCATCAACCCTGCCAGGAAAACACCGACATGCTGATGATCCCGAGTGGTACTTCGATCTTCCGCCGACAGGATTAACACCGCGGGACGCTTGGTGAGTTCAAATTCGAAATGTCCCGGCGCGATGAGATCTTCCGCTGAAGCCGACGAGGCTACCTCGTCGCACAAGCAATCGAGAGATCGAAATGGTTCATCGTGATACCGACCATTCGTATCG
>DATDFM010000254.1:0-11083 GCA_036522635.1 Candidatus Udaeobacter sp.
TTTCTGCAGGGCATTCTCCTCGAGGCGAAGGAGCAAAGTCAAATAGGCGACTTTTGCCTGCACCTCAGAAGTAACAGTAATCAGTTCCTCAATGTCCCGTGGCGTGAGATTTCCGTCCGGTGATCGCCGAGCAATGGCACGGGCCACTTCGATTCGGGCGCCCATTTCGGACGACTGTTCCATGATGATGGCAATGTCCTCGTAGATGTAGACGTAGTAATGCAGTTCATCGTGCGCCATAAGACCGAGCGACCCGTTCTGCTTTACGGCCTGCCATGTCGCGTCTTTCGGCCAGTAAAAATTACCTAATCCGTAGACCAATTTCGAGCCGAACGACGCGGGCGATGTTTGGGCGGCGCGCAGCAACGCCATGTTGACATCTAATTCAGCCGTAATCTTTCCGACCGCGTCCAGGTTCTTGTCCACGACGCGACGGTTCTCTTCGAGTTCCGCTGTCAACTCACGCCGGGCTTCCTGCAGTTGGTGACGATGATGAAGATACACGACCGTCTGTTCGAGACCGATCGCAATCAGTAATCCGATCGTAATGGCCGCAATGTGGATCAAAAATTGTCTCCACGTATGAACGTTCTCGTGCGGTGGGTGAACTTCTATCATGGATTGAAACGCCTAACGAGAAGTAGACGAATGAATGTGCAAATACACGTACATTTTCAAAAACAGAGGCGGGTTATACTTTTTCCTCGTCATTTAATCTATGCCTCGGTAGAGGGGGGTAATGCCAGAATTCAACGTCCATTATACCCTCTCTCTGCTAAACCACCAGACCGGCCACCAGCTCAAACTTGAATTAATCGACCTGCCATTTCCCGCGCGCAGTTATCGCGTGCGGGTCAACGGTGAGTGGGCGAAAAAGCTTCCGGTGGCGAGCAAAACGGCCGTGATGCGGCACCTTCGCAGCTGGTGGGTGACGCATTGAGGGGTGTCGCGTCCACCTCGCCCCGAGCTTGGAATTATTTCGCGGCTACACAGTGATGCTACCCTTTCGGGGCCGCTTCTCTTTTCGGCTGCCGCTTTAGCAGAGTGATCTGTTTGATTCGCGCGGAATCGGACGGACTCCATGTGGCGACTTCCGGGTCGTCTTTGAAAGCGTTATGGACGAGACGCCGCTCGTAGGAATTCATCGGCTCGAGCTGTAGCGAGCGGCCGGTGATGCGCACCCGCTCAGCTAGCTCGCGCACACGATGGACAATCCGATCTTCGCGCATGGAGCGATAATGTTCGCAATCCACGATGACTTTTTCCGCGTCCTTGTCTCTGGCCTGCAGCAAACGATTCAGCAAAAATTGCATCGCCTCCAGCGTCTCGCCGTCGCGTCCGATTAGCCGCCTACTTTCTTCGGTGTAAATCTGCAGTGTCGGATTGCCACCCTCATTGGTGGTCTCCTCGATATCCACCACGAAGCCGAGGTACCCGAGCATTGTGTCCAGCAGATCTTTCGGCGTCATCATCGTTTTCGTTTTCCAGCAGTAGCAACTTTTTCCAGCGTCGGCATGGGTTGCCGTTTGTTCTGATAAAATTGCAGGATACTGAAAAGATTTTGCGCGGTGTAATATAATGCCAGAGCCGCCGCAAAATTGTAGCAGAAAAATAGGAAGATCAGTGGGGTAAACATCATGATGCGGCGTTGGGTAGGATCGCCGGTCTTCGGTGTCATAGCCATGAGCCACACCTGCGTAGCGGCCATGAGCAGTGGAATGATGTTGATCGGCCAGCCAAGCACAGGCAGATGGGCCACGGTATCCGGCTGAGACAAATCATGAACCCAGAGAAACCTCGCGTTCCGCAATTCCACGGCCTGCGCCAGCATCTGGTACAACCCGAAGAAAATCGGGATCTGAATGGCCATCGGCAAACAACCGCCTACGGGATTAATGCCGTATTGCTTATACAGCTTCATCACCTCCTGGTTCATTCGCGTAGGATCGTCTTTATATTTTTCGCGCAACTCCTGCATCTTCGGCCCGAGCAACGCTGTCTTGCGCATTGTTTGGTTGGCTTTGCTTTGCAGCGGCCAGAGCACCAGACGCACCACAAGCGTTAATACGAGAATGGCGACGCCATAATCCTTTACGACACCGTGAATGGTGTTGAGAAAATTAAGCAGGAATTGGCTGACGATTTTGAAGATGCCGAAATTCATGATCTCGGCTTCGTTGTGCTCGAGTTGAGCCAGCCGGTGATAAATTTTCGGACCCACCCAAATCTGGAAACGCGCGTTGTAGCTTTGACCGGGCTGCACCTGAAAACCCGGCATGCGCATTGCCCCTTCGATGCCGACCATGTTTTGCGTGGTTGAGACGTCAAATGAACGGCCCCAAACGCCGGTAGCCTTCGCGCTCAGTGGCGCGATGATCGTCGCAAAAAATTGATCGGTCACCGCTGCCCATTCTGCGCCGGCAAAATTCTCCTGGAAAACCGGCTGCGCGGCATGCGCACCGATACCAATGAAACCACCGCTACCCTGAAATGCACTCACGTTACGGTCTCTGGCTTTACCGTTGATGCACCAAACCAGTCGTGTGTAGTACGGATAGTCCTTCGGGTGAATCGGCGCGGCCGCACCGAGCGCAACGAAGTAGTCACCGTTTGCGTGCGGCTGGTCACCGGTGTTCTGCACTTCGAGATTCAGCTCGACAAGAAAACCGTCTTTCTTTTGGCCTGACTGCAGCAACGAAAATTTCTTTCGAGTTGTGAGCCCGTCAGGCGCGGCACGTTCGCAACGAATGCTGCCGTCGGAATCACGCGTCAATGTAAACTCCGGGAGCGTAGGCTTTGCGGGATCGTCAACCATTGCGCCGATCGGCATATGCTTCGCTGAATTCAGAGTCACGCGCTGCGAGTTTTCGCCGATGTGATGGAACAACTCTGCCTCAGCAATCCCGCCACCGCGGTTAGTAAATCGCAATTCGACATCCGAATTGCGCAATGTCTCGAGCTTTTCTGGAAAAGCCGGAACTGACTCAGCGCCCTGTGGCGAAGCTTCCGGCGAAGCGAACGGAGATGGCGAAGGCGCGACGAAGGCCGGCGTCGCCGTCGGTGAAGTTTGCCCATGCGTTGCGGTAACGGCCGCCGGTCTGGGCGCCATCTGTTTTGCCAGATACATTTCCCACACCACGAGGCCGACGACACAAAGAGCGACTGCAATCCACGCTGTTCGATCCATAAATTTGGTTTTGCACGATCAGACACAGCGACGAATCTCATTCGGAGATCCGCCTGCCCAGCGCGGCGGCACCGGGTCGTACCCACATCCACCCCACGGCTGGCAGCGACCGAGGCGCTTCAATCCCAGCCAGCTGCCGTGCCGAACGCCATGCGTCTCCACCGCTTCGAGAAAATATCTCGAACAGCTCGGGGTAAATCGGCAGCCGCAGTCAGGACCGCAAAGCAGGCGAAGCAATGGCGAAAGAGTGCACTGATAGAGGCGAATGACAAAACGGACCAGGCCGAGCATCACAGCAGAATAGAAGCGCGCCTAGCGAGGCGCAACCATTCATCTTTCAACGCCGCGTAAGTCGCGGTCCCGGCGGCATGTCTGGCAATAATTACGAACCAAAAGCCCTGTCGTAATTCATGCTGGTGCCCTCGAACAATTTCTCGCAAACGACGCCGAACGCGATTGCGAATGACCGCTCCCCCGACGCGACTCGAAGCAACGAATCCTGCGCTCCATGGCCTGGAATTCTCCATCGGCATCACATTTAGAATCAGAAGTTTTCCGGCTTGCGTAACTCCGTTCCGTTTCACACGGTCATATTCCGAGCGATGTGTCAGCCGGTGCGTTTTGGGGAATGAGAATGAACTCACTTGTTCGTCTGCCTCTCCCATGCTTCGATCCCGCAACCAGTTGGTTTAACCCGTGGTCCGAGCCCTCACGCACCACATCGGTACAAGAAGAAGTCTTCCACCGAAACCGGAGGAAGACTTCTCAAAGGGAAAGATCCCAGCAATTTATTGCGTGGGCGACTCGGCAGGGGTTTCCTCTGCGCCAGCGGGCGATTCAGTGGTGGTAGCTGGAGCTTCCGTTGCAGCAGGAGTCGTCAAATCAGTCGCCGCAGGTGCAGTAGTAGGAGCTGGAGTTGTCACAGGAGCGACAGTTTCAGTTTTTTGCTCACACGCCGCGAGAAGCGCGGCACCAGCCAGGATGCAGATGTATTTCTTCATAATTTGGAGACGCATAATGCTTTAATAGATCAATCGCGGCAAGCGCAGTTTTTGGACCGCCGAGAATGCAGTCTGAAACACAAATAGCTCGCCACGAGAACTAAAATGGGGCGTCCCACTTCAAGCCATGCGCGTCCGCTACGGCCTGGCAGGTCAGCCGGCCGTCGAGCGTGTTGATCCCACCAACCAGCGCCGGCTGCCTTTTGCACGCGCCCTCAAGGCCAAGATCGGCCAGCAACTGGACATAACGATAAGTGACGTTCGTAAGCGCTTGCGTCGCCGTCCGCGCGTACGCTGCGGGCATATTTGCTACGCAATAATGGGTCACCCCTTCCTCGACGTAAACCGGATCGCGATGCGTCGTTGGTCGCGAGGTCTCAGCGCAACCGCCCTGGTCAATAGAAATATCGACGAAAACGCTGCCGCGTTTCATTTTCGCCAACATTGCGCGCGTAATCAGCTTCGGTGCTTTGGCTCCTGGCAAAAGCACGGCACCGATCAGCAAATCGCAATCCGGCATCAACTCGTCGAGATTTGCTTCGTTCGAATAGAGCGTGTGCAGGTTTTCTATCGCGATATCCAAAAAGCGTAGCCGTTCGACATCGATATCGAGAATTGTGGCATCAGCGCCGAGGCCTTTCGCCATGCGCAAGGCGTTCACGCCCGAAGTTCCGCCGCCGACGATGACTACGCGCCCGGGCAAAACTCCCGGAACGCCGCCCAGCAGCACTCCGCTTCCGCCGTTGTATTTGGCGAGAAAGTTGGCGCCCATTACCACCGACATGCGGCCGGCGATTTCACTCATCGGTTCGAGCAATGGCAAACGATGGTCGACCTGGATCGTCTCGTATGCCACGCCAGTGACGCCGGATTTCAATAAAGCCTCAGTGAGCGGTTTGCTTGCTGCGAGATGCAAGTACGTGAAGAGAATTTGGCCCCTGCGCAGTAACGGGAACTCTGCTTTGAGAGGCTCCTTGACCTTCACAATCATGTCAGCGCGGGCGAAAACTTCTTTTGCCTCCTCCACAATTTGCGCGCCCGCTTTGACGTAGTCCTGATCGAAGTAGCCAGAACCAAGCCCCGCATCTCTTTCCACCAACACGGAATGTCCATGTTTGGTAAGTTCGTTCGTAACGGAAGGCAGCAACGCAACGCGTTGCTCTTGTTCCTTAATTTCCCTTGGGACACCGATGATCATTTGCGGAAGTGAAAAGTGAGGAGTGACAAGTGACAAGAGAAAAACGCTGACAACTGATCACCGGTTACGCGTCACTTCTCAGTTAATTGAGCGAAGGATCGTCTGGAGCGGCGGCGAGCATCTTATACCATGGACCCAATTTCCGCATGATTTCGAACCAGAGATTTGGCAGGCGATCGAGCTTAAGGAGGGATGGATTCGCGTTTTGCACGACCCAGGCTTTTTGCTTCACCTCGCTTTCGAGTTGGCCAGCCCCCCAGCCTGCATAACCGACAAAAGCACAAACCGTAAGCAAATTTTTGTGGCCGTGTGCGTCGATCTCTTCGTCAAAGTCGATATTATGATTGAGTTTCATCCCAGTTCCCTTTTGCCATTCAAAGGCTGCAAACATCAGTTGGTTTTTTCCAACCGGGCCGCCCAAAAACACCGGTACGTCGGCGAGGCCGGCCGGTGGCGCACCGGAGACGAGCTCCGCCACGGGTCGGTCAAGCGGGCGATTAATGATCACGCCTAGCGCACCCTCGTTAGGCTCATGTTCGGAAATGAAAAGCACGGTGCGCCGAAAGTTCGGGTCAACCATATTCGGATGGGCGACCAGCAAAGAACCGGCAAAATTGCGCGACGCCCTTTCATCGCCCAAATCACGCATCCGAGACTAGAGACCGCGACGCGCGCTCACGCAACCTCTCGATCGAGCCGGCAGTCGAACTCATATTTTACGCTACTCTCATGTACTGTGGAGCATGCGACCTAAGGAATGCGCAAAAATTTTCGGAAATTTTGTTTAAAATTTTGTTGCGAGCGGTCTAAACCTCGGTTAGAGGCTTGAAAGTTTTCTACGATTGTTCTGGGGGGAACAGCCGCCCTTCACGCCTATCGGGCGTGGGGGGCGGTAATTTTTTGGGGCAAAATGTCTGCGTCTTTCTTCTTGCTCGCGCTCATGCTCTTGCTCGATTGCGGCGTGCAAAGAAACGCTGAACGTCCTACGTCCAACGTCCAATGTTGAACTCAGCAAAGTCGCACCGCGCGGCATGGCCAATCGCGTTGACGCTTGTGGCGCTCATCATTGCAGCGACGATTGTGGTGATCTTCCTGCGTTTGGAGAGTTGGCCGGCACGGACAGCGCGGCAAAGCACGGCTGAGCTGGAGCGGCTCGGCAGAAATTTGCGCGCTGCATTTATCGACATCGCGCATTTGCAGCCTCGGATCACCATCAATGATCGCGTTTACATGGAACAGACAATGCCGGTCAGTGAGCTGGTCGTCCTGTCACGCCGCATCGAAGTCGAACACGAATTGATCCACACCTGGGCGGGCAGCTCCAAACGCGTGAAACTGCATGGCACATTCATTGCCAAAGCCGGGTTCGATCTGCGAAAAGGCCTCGCGGTCGATATTCGCCCGAACGAAATAACGGTGCAGTTGCCGCGAGCGCAGATTTTGGGTGTGGAACAGCAACAAGTAGACGTGCTCGCATTTGAAAACGGTTTGTGGAACCGCATTTCCGGACAGGATGTTCAAAGCGAACTATCCGTGCTGCCTGATTTGGCCTGGAAAAAAGCAGCAGAAAGCGGGCTGCCGGCTGAAGCCGAAAAAAATTTGCAACAACAACTCGAAGAACGCATTCACATGGCACAGCCGCTGCGTTTGATCTTCAAAGACGAGAAGAAGAGTGAATAGTGATCCGCGAAGGGTGATCAATATCTAAATGACACATGCACGCCTAATTACCGATTATCCACTCGCCCGTCACTAATCATCTCTTCGTCTCACAGCGATGTCGTTTAAGAATCGAATTTTCCTAATTATTCTGGTAATCGTGCTCGTGGCGCTTGCCGCTGTCTTTCTAGCGCCCATGACAGTTTCCAACGGAGTTCGCCTTTGGGTCTGGTGGTTCGCTCGCCAGGAAGGTTTCGTCGCCACTATCGAGGAAGTCGATGCGCCTTTTCTGCGTCCCATTATGATTCGTCAAATTCATCTGAAAAGCGTACGTAACGACGCAGTTCGGGTCGATATCACTCTCATTGATACACGGGTGGTTTTGAACCTGAAGCACATCCTTTTGCACCTCAGCGGCCGCGACATTCGAAATATTTCCGTTCGAGAATTCCGCGCCGAGCTGCATCGTACCAACCCAAACGTCCAAACGCTAAGCGAACCTGGCTGGGTTACACTGCATCGATTGCTCCCGGAAACATTAAGTGTCGCCAAGCTGGAAACACGTGTCGAAGACGGGCCGAGTTTGATTTTGCTGCGAAACGCTTCGCTGTTTGCAAGCGAGGCGGAGCCTGGTCGGTTCACCGCTGGCGAGCTCCTGATCACCTCACCATGGGTCCGCCAAACCTTTTCGCAGCTCCGCGGCGCAACTCACTGGGAAACCAACCGCTTGATGATCGCCGGTTTGACTTTGACACGCGGCCTCGACTTGCAGTCCGCCACACTAGACCTTTCACGACTGGGCAACCGCCGAATAGGTTTGCAGTTCGACGTTGATGCTTTCGGCGGCAAACTCCGCGCCAATATCTCGCACGAATGGCATTCTCCACATTCGAACTGGAAGATTGCAGGCGGCGCTGCCGACCTTTCGCTGGCGCAAATTTCAGACGCACTCGGTTTCGCCGATCGTGTCAACGGTTTGCTTCATTCCAGCAACTTCACATTTCGCGGCAACCTGGCCGAGCCGGACCGCGCAACCGCATCGCTCTGGGGTGAATTAACCGGGCTGACGTGGCGCGAACGCACCGCAGAAGCCCTCATGCTGGGGGCCGCACTTTACAATCGCAAAATCGAGCTCCAGCAACTTTACATCAGGCAAAAAAGCAACCAGTTCACTCTCAGCGGCGAAGCCGCGCTACCCGCGACTTCATCCGAGTGGCTCCGGCCGGATTTCCGCGGAAACGTTTCGGCATACATAAATCAACTCGGGGAATTCCTTGCCCTTTTCGGTGCGAATCCTGCTGATTTCGCCGGGAAAATCAGCATCCAAGGTTCAATGGATACTCACGCCCGCAACTTCGGCGGCAATCTGGCGATTGAAGGCGCCTCGCTAACATTTTTCAAACACGAGATCGACAAATTCACTGCAAAAGTAAGTTTGAAACCAAGCGAGCTGGAGATCGAACGCTTCGATTTGGCCCGGAACAAGGATTTTTTGTCGGGTGAAGGCAAAATCGATCTCTCACCAGAGCACAAATATTCAGGGAAGCTCGACGCCTGGGCGGACGATCTGCGCGATTACGTTCCGACCATTACCCGTTCACCGAAACAAAATGCGAAGCCGATTCCAGTGGAACTTCAAGCAAACATCGATTCGAGTCAGTGGGATACCCGGGGCGTAATCCACTTCCCCAAGTCGAGTCCATTTACTTTCACCGCGAATTTTCCGCTTCCCGTTGGAATCAGTTGGAACGCTTTTCAAATGTCGCCTCTCAACGTATCGCTTGATTTCCCGGCAATTTTCCTGTCAGCCGCGCCTCAGTTTTTCCATTCAAACATTTTGGAGGACGGAATTTTGAGCGGAAAAATCTTGCTGACCGAAACGTTAGAACATCCCCGCATTGTCGGGGAGGTGCAGCTCGTGAACGGAAAGCTGGCCGAGAACGGCTCTTTTTCCAATGTCATCGGAGCCAGCACCCTTGCCGTCTTCGATGGTACTCGCGCTTCTCTCGAGTTTCTAAATCTCGCAACCAAAGATGTCGACCTGTCGCTTCGTGGAGAGATTGATTTTGAAAATACGAAACACATCGCGGTCAAAATCGCCGGAGCGACACCCGTTTTCGATCTAACCTCGCATCCCGTTGATTGCGTGAACAAAATTGAAATCGCACCGGCGGCCCTGCCGCTTGCTCCTGCTGCAACTGAACTGGAGTTCCACGGCCCACTTCTTCAACCCGGTTGGAGAATTAGCTTAAAGGAAGAGCTCGCAACACAATTTTCTGTTGTCTCGACACCGGATACTGCGCAGCGCATATTTCCCCTCTGTTTTGGAACGGGTCCGGAAGAAAAAATCTTGTCACTCGGCGCCCTTCCGCGTGCTGAAGTAGCGGCGAATGAACCTCCAAAAAAAACGGGGAAGCGGCAATAACTCAGCTATTGGTGTCGCTCGCTCGGAGCCAGGGAGCAAGCTTCTTGGCCAAATCCGTGGTAAAATCCACTCTGAACTCGGTGCCCGCATCGAGCTGCAAGGAACTGCCGTTCCCGCGATCGAACAATAGTTGAACCGGATGGCGTCCTGGTGAGCTGATAAGAATGTTCCGAACCTGGCGCAACTCCTCACCAGTCGTGGCGGAAGAAAATCTCAGGCGAACCACAGATATCTGATCTTCCGATTTTGCGGTTGCACCGTTGGGTGTTGCCGCTGCGAGCAGCTTAATTTCCACCGCTGTGGCACGAACCATTTCGTCGCGCCTGTCCAATGTTGCTTTCAATTCCACAACACGCCCGGGCACGAGAATTTCAGTGACTTTGAGATAAACCTCGTTCCACACCACTACCTCGAGCGTGTCCATGAGATCTTCGAGCCGCACCACAGCAAATGGCTTGCCCTCTTTCTTTGTAAACTTTTTCTCGACCTCTACGATCGCTCCACCAATCCTGAACTGCGCCCGATCTTCCAGTTCGCCTAACGAGGCAATCGGTCTATAATTTTTTGCCGCAAAAACCGCAGCATAGGCGTCGAGTGGGTGACCGCTGACATAAAATCCGAGAAGCTCCTTCTCAAAAGAAAGCTTTTCATGCTCGTTCCACGGTTTGATCGGCTGCCGCCTCGCTACCGTGGCGGCGTGCGTTTCCTCATCGAAAAGGGAAACCTGCCCGGCTGCCCGGTCGCGCTGTGCTATTGCTGACGCATTAAGCGATTCATCGATGCAGGCGAAGAGCTCTGCGCGATCCCGTCCTGTAAAATCGAATGCGCCCGCCTTGATGAGGTTTTCCAGCATTTTGCGGTTAGCCACCCGCGAATCGAGCCGGCTGCAGAAATCCTCCAGCGAACTGAATTCGCCGCGTTCGTTTCTCTCGCGAATCGCGATCGCCATCGCTGCCTCGCCCACATTTTTGATCGCAGCCAGGCCATAGCGAATGGCCATGGTAGCGCGAGCGTCCTCGCTTGCGTTTTGAGACTCCGCAAGCGGGACGCATGCGCTACCTTCTGGTGTAAATTTCAAACCGCTCTTGTTGAGGTCCGGCGGCAGAATGGAAATCCCCATTCGTTTGCATTCAGCTACGAACACCGAAATTTTGTCGGTGTTATTGATCTCGTTGCTGAGCAGACCGGCCATGAATTCGACCGGATAATGCGCCTTGAGGTACCCGGTTTGGTAACTGATGACGCCATAGGCCGCGCTGTGACTCTTGTTGAATCCGTACCCGGCGAACTTTTCCAGCAAATCGAAAATGGCGTTCGCCTTTTTCTCAGGGATTTGGTTCGTGCGCGCACAGCCTTCGATGAAGTTTTTGCGCTCTTTCGCCATCTTCTCCTTATCTTTCTTGCCCATGGCGCGCCGGAGAAGATCGGCCTGCGCCAGCGAGTAACCGGCAAGCTTGCTCGCAGCAGCCATTACCTGTTCCTGATAAATCATTACGCCATAGGTGTCAGCGCAGATGTCTTTGAGCAGGGGATGCAAATATTTGATCGGCGTGATGCCTTTTTTTGCTTTGACGTATTCCGGAATGAGCTCCATCGGCCCGGGTCGATACAGC
>DATDFM010000255.1:0-9777 GCA_036522635.1 Candidatus Udaeobacter sp.
TCCAGCAACGACCAAGAAAGTGATTAGGGCGCAGCGCATCGCATTTGAATGCGCGTTGCCGCTGATTTACCTGGTGGATTCAGCTGGCGTCTTTCTGCCGATGCAGGATGAAATTTTTCCGGACGAAGATGATTTCGGTCGGATTTTTCGCAATAACTCGGTGATTTCAGCCGCGGGAATCCCGCAGTTCGCCGCGATCATGGGCAATTGCGTCGCCGGTGGCGCGTATCTGCCGGTGTTGTGCGATAAGATTTTGATGACGGAGGGGAGCGGGCTTTATCTCGCCGGGCCATCTCTGGTGAAAGCGGCCATCGGTCAGATTGTCGATGCAGAAGACCTCGGCGGCGCACGAATGCATTCGGAGATTAGCGGCACGGTGGATTTTTTTGAGAAGGACGATCCGTCGTGTCTGAAGCGGCTGCGGTCGTTAGTCGCGCTCTTGCCCGAGGCAAAAACTCGCGGCGCGCCCGGCGGTCGCGCCCTACCATCAAACCCGGCGAAAAATCCGGACAGTGTTTACGATCTGATCAGTTTCGATGGTCGAAAAAATTATGACATGCGCGACCTGCTGGCCACCATCGTGGACGAAGGTTCACTGGACGAATACAAGGCGGATTACGGTAAAACGTTGGTGACCGCGTATGCGCGCATCAACGGCCGGCCTGTTGGAATCGTTGCCAATCAACGCGTGCAGGTCAAAACGAAAAAGGAAGGAATCCAAATGGGCGGCGTCATTTATTCGGAAAGCGCCGATAAAGCAGCGCGCTTTGTGATGGATTGCAACCAGACGAATTTGCCCATCATCTTTTTCCAGGATGTCAGCGGGTTCATGGTCGGTCGCCACGCCGAAGAAAGCGGGATCATTCGCAGCGGCGCGAAGTTGGTGAACGCCGTGAGCAATTCGGTGGTGCCGAAGATCACCGTGATCGTGGGAGGATCTTTCGGCGCTGGCAATTACGCATTATGCGGCAAGGCGTATGATCCCCGGTTTATCGTGGCGTGGCCGAATGCGCGTTATGCAGTGATGGGCGCCGCACAGGCCTCGGACACGGTATTCTCAATTCTCGCTAAGGCGCGTGAACGCGGAGACAAGAAAGCGTCGCCTGAGGAACTGGAGGAACTTCGTGCAAATGTGAAACAAAGTTATGAAGAGCAAACCGACATTCGGTATGGCGCGGCTCGCGGATGGGTGGACGCGATTATTCAACCGCACGAAACACGTGACGTTCTGATTCGCCTTTTAGATTACGTTTCGCGCCCAATGCCGAAAGCGCATTTCCACACCGGAGTCATCCAAACCTGATTCGATATTCGCCATTCGGAATTCTTGTCATGCCTGTCATCCTGGTCGAAACACAATCGCCGCAGATTACCGTAATAACTCTAAATCGCCCCGAGCGGCGGAACGCTCTGACTCTCGAGTTGCTAACCGACCTGTGTGCGGCCATTAACGCCGCGTCGCAACAACCGGAGCAGCGCATCTTAATTTTACGCGGAGCTGGCGCGGCGTTTTGCACCGGCCTGGATTTGAAGGAGGCGGCCGATACGACAAAAGCGCACGCGACCGCGAAAATGGTGGCGAACACTTTGATCTCCATCAGCCAAACGCGTCTCGTTACCATCGCGGCGGTGCATGGGGCGGCGGTTGCAGGTGGCGCGGGTATCATGTCGGCATGCGATTTTGTAGTCGCCGCGGAGAAAACGAAAATCGGATATCCCGAGGTGCGCCGCGGTCTTGTTGCAGGATTGGTGATGACATTTTTGCGCCGGCAGGTCGGCGAACGAAACATGCGCGAACTATTGTATACTGCGGAGCTAATCGACGCCGCAGGCGCAAAAGAAATCGGTTTGGTAAATCGCGTTGTTGCTCCCGAAGAGGTGATGAATGAAGCGCAGAAGTTTGCCGTATCCGTTTTGCAAGGCGCACCCGGTGCGTTGGCGCAGACAAAACGATTAGTGGAAGATCTTTGGTGGCATTCGGTGAAGGAAGACGTCGATATCGCGCTGAAATATCACATGGAAGCGCGTAAATCGGACGAAGCGCGCGAAGGCATCGCCGCCTTTAACGAAAAACGCAAGCCAAACTGGGCGGAATAACGAGGATTCGCTGCAATCCGAATAATTGATCCCGGCATGCATCACCGATACCGACTAGAGACAAATCGCAAGGTGGAACCACCGATTGTCCCCAATCGGTTGGCATCGGGCCCGTCAACGTGTTGGGACAACACGTTCCACCATGTCATCGGTTCTGCGCTTATGCGACTTGTGGCGCTGTTCTTGGTGCCAAAGTACCAGCGGAAGGACCCTGGTATTGCGCACTGCCAAAGCCGAGAATCGGGAAGAAAATGATTCCCAAAAGAAGCAGCCCGATCCCGAAACCTGCCCCTTTACCAAAGCTTTTGGCCAAGTCGATACAAAGAATTATACAGATGACAAAGTTCACAAACGGGATCAGCAGCAAAAGGATCCACCAGGCGGGTCGGCCGACTATTTTGCACCAAATATAAATATTATAGATCGGGATGATGCAGGCCCAACCTGGTTGGCCGGCCTTGGTGAAGACTTTCCACCAGGCTGCCAGCATCAAAATCGTGAAGGCTAGCCAGCAGATCCAGAATAGTGGCCCGGGCGCCTGTCCCTGGGACGAGCTCGAGAAGGAATACTCGACCTGTCCAATTAAGCGTGCGGGAATAAACAGAATGTTTTGCGTAACTTCGAGGAGTGAGTTCATAGAGTTGAAGAGTTACATGACGGTTTAAAAAATTGCGGCTCACTCGGCAAGCAAAATCTTTTTCTAGATCCTACACTGCGCGGCACTTAGCGATGCTGGCCAACTCGGAGATGCGCATATCGCACGTCATCTCATGAATGATTTAGCCGCCTCGCCATGTCGAGGCGCTGCGGGCGTTGCTAGCACTGGCATCGCGGCGGTAGAGCGCCGCGGCTACAGCGTCGCGGTATTCCTGAGTTGGCCTGTAGTGCCATGCATCCACCTTCGCAGCCATAAACGGCGACGCCGGCTCCGGAAAGCCGGGCGTTACTTGTGCATTTTTTTCCTCTTCTTCTCTTTGGGTTTTTTCGTAACGGGCGTGGTTGTCGGCGTGGGTGACGGCGTCCCGGAAGGCTCAGGTGTCGGTGATGGTCGTACTCGTGGCTGAGCCAACATGGCCTGATGCACATCCCTCAGTGCTTGTAACGCGAGCTTCAGCTCGGGCGTCGTGGCCAAAGCAGACATTCGCTTATAATAGATCTCGTAATAGTCGTGAAGCCGGTTTCGTTTTTCCAAGTCTGTTCGAGCCGCCTGCGCGTACTTTTTTGCCGCCTGCACGTCGGGATCGTTGACGGTGCGATTCTTCAATTTTCGCCATAGCGCATGGACCTGCAATTCATCAGCGGCTTTGCCTAGCGACTTCGGCTTGAAACTCTCGTCGAGCTTTTTCAGCTCCGGCAAATCAGGACCGTTTGGCGGCGGGGTGGGGCTGGGTTCTTCTTCCTGCTCGGGGAAAAGATCCACCGAAGGGGGAGCCGCTTCCTGTCCGTGCATTATCAGCGCGGCAATCAACAGCACGCTAAAAAGGATTAGCAGGTATGTTTTCATTCCTTTAGGCGGAATGTATCCAACTTTCCCGATGCGGGAAGTTACGTCGGGGCGAGAGGATTTGAACCTCCGACCTCGTGGTCCCAAACCACGCGCTCTACCAAGCTAAGCTACGCCCCGGATATGCAGCGTTTTGTTTACCACGGATTCTGTTCTCGCGCATCTGGGGAGCGCATGCGGCCCGCGTGCTGTTCGCGACGCCCTCGTCGCGAACCCCTCGGTATTACGGGTATCAGCCATTAAACAAGAAGAGCGATTGGCGAGCGCGTCAATCGCAGCGCGCGAGGGCGCGTCCGCTCCCCGGTCCAAATCACAATTTGGCGCGAGTCGCTTTTCCAGTGTCGTAATCTGTTCGTCCTGACTCGTCCCAGACTTGTTCCTCGGCAGCCTTTTAAAAAAATCTTAACAGGTGCCATTCGGAGGACGCGCAGACGGCTGCCGATTTGCTCGTTACCGATTTTTTGTCAAAGCCATATCCTGCCCCGACCAACCTGCGGTGTAAGAGTATGTTTGGCCCGCTACTACATTCAGCTTTGTTTGCGCCGGCTTGGCATCGTTATTATTCGGATCCACTCGCACAATGATCGTGTGCTCACCTGCCGGCAAGTCGCCGCTGTAATTTCGCCCCTCGGAAAAGGTTCCTACGTCCTTACCATCGATTGAGATCACAAGACCGAGGTCGGAACCGAAATTTGCGACGCGATCAATGACCAAATGACCTGAATTCTCGGTCGCGGCACCAGCTTGGTTTGCTGCGCACGCGGCGATCACGGCAACGCACGCGAAACTAAGGATGTGAGTGATTGAATTGTATGTTTTCATAGACGGTAATTGGTTGATCGTAGAAAAATCCTGCCTCTCCGATGCAGGCACGTCTATAGGACTTTAGGGCCGGACGAACGTTCGGCTATGTCCAGCATTGTAGCCGTGCGCACAACGCCGTGATTCGGGTTTACGACATGACTGGCGACGTGATCGAAACGCACAAGCACAAGGGCGATCTCAAAGGATGGCAGCAATCCAGCCCTCAGCGGTCTGGTCTTGCTCAATTCGATCTGCGCGCTCACGGAACCGTTATGATTGTGTTTGACGCTGAGCAGAGGGTGTGCTGGAACCAATTAGTTTCCCGATATGAACGCGAGTCGATTGATATTCACGCTTGTGGCGGCGTCGAGTGTCGCTGTTATTCAATTGGCCGCGCAACAAACCAACGGCGATCAAAAACCGATTGAGGAAGTAAAGGCGAAGGCAGAAGCAGGGAACCCGGAGTCCCAGGTGGAACTCGGTCGTCGCTACGATAAGGGCGAAGGCGTGGTGAAGGATCAGGTGGAGGCAGTAAAGTGGTATCGGAAGGCTGCCGAGCAGAATTTCGCCAAGGCTCAATACAATTTGGGCATCCGCTACGACCAGGGTGCAGGCGTGATGAAGGATCAGGTGGAGGCGGCGAAGTGGTACCGGAAAGCCGCCGAGCAGAATTTCGCTCCGGCGCAAAACAATCTGGGCGTTTGCTACGAGCTAGGCGATGGCCTGCCAAAGGATCAAGAGGAGGCAGTGAAATGGTATCGGAAAGCCGCGGAACAGAATTACGCCATAGCTCAAAATAACCTGGGTGCTTGCTACTCCAATGGGGAAGGCGTGACACGGGATTGGGGAGAGGCAGCGAAATGGTTTCGCAAAGCTGCCGAACAGAATTACGCCGCGGCGCAATTCAATTTGGGCAACTGTTACGTACGGGGCGCAGGCGTGGCGGACGATTTGGTCGAGGCTTACAAATGGGTGTTGCTGGCAGCGAGGCAAGGCGACGAGGACGCGAAGAAGTTCATGATCTGGCTGGAAAAAGACGCATTCCTAAAACCGGAGCAGATTGCGCAGGGACAAAAGCGGGCCCAAGAGTTTAAGCCGCGCTAGTTGCGGTCGCGATCTTGCGCGACCGTCATGAGATCACCGCACAAATTTAACCCAAATTCGGCGAGAGCCGTTTCTCGGCTGCTGGTACCGGTTCCCCTCGGCGTGTTGCGTAATCCACAAGTTGATCGCGGCCGATCTGTCCAACGCCAAAATATTTCGAATCAGGATGCGAAAAATAGA
Source organism: Candidatus Udaeobacter sp. (assembly GCA_036522635.1). Taxonomy (GTDB): domain Bacteria; phylum Verrucomicrobiota; class Verrucomicrobiia; order Chthoniobacterales; family UBA10450; genus Udaeobacter. The sequence goes on from DATDFM010000255.1 coordinate 5,690, forward strand.
GCCCGCTCACGCTTGCGCCGGGATGCATGGCGAAAGATTCGGTCAGTTTGATTCCTGTATTGTTCTCCGCATCGAGTAAATCAAAGAGCGTTCGTTTTTCGGCGTGATCTGGACACGCTGGATAACCGGCGGCTGGCCGGATACCGCGATATTTTTCGCGGATGAGATCGGCATTCGAGAGTTTTTCGTCGCGCCCGAAGCCCCACGCGATGCGGGCTTCTCTATGCAGATATTCGGCAAACGCTTCTGCTAATCGGTCCGCCAAAGCTTTGGCCATGATTGCATTATAGTCGTCGTTCTGAGCCTTGAACTGTTCAGCAAGCTCATCCGCGCCATGAATGGTAACCGCGAATCCGCCGACATAATCCGGCAATTGCCGATTGCCTATTGTCGATTGGCGATTTGTAAAAGGTGCGACGTAATCGGCGAGACAATGATTAAATTGGTTCTGCGGCTTTTGCATCTGCTGGCGTAGAAAATAAAAAATCGCAGTTTTTTTGGTGCGGGCATCGTCCGCGTAGACATGAACGTCGTCGCCAACGGCATTGGCAGGCCAAAAACCATAGGCGCCGCGCGGTTTCAGGAGATTTTTCGCTGCAATGCGCCCGAGGAGTTCCTGTGCATCATCGAAAAGTTCACGCGCTTGTTTACCGATTTTTTGGTCGTCGAAAATCGCCGGATAACGACCGCGCAATTCCCACGCATGAAAAAAGGGCGACCAATCGATGTATTGGATCAGATCGCGCACCGCGATGTTCCGGGGAATGTCACTGAAGGTTTCCGGCGGGCCGACGGAAACAGCACGCGGGCCGCGTGCGCTCCCCAGACCCGCTCCATAAATGCGCGTTCCCACAAATTCCGGTTTCGGCGGTACATAGCTGCTCCAATCAATCGGCGTATGATTTGTGCGTGCCTGCTCGAGCGTCAGCAACTTTTTCCCGTCTGTTTTTGCAGCATGTTCGCGGCGCAAGCGTTCGTAATCTTCTCGCGTTTTTTTATCGAAATCTGATTTCAGTTGCTCATTGAGCAACGCGCTCACTACACCTACCGCGCGCGACGCGTCGAGTACATGCACAGTGCTGGCGCGATAATGGGGCGCGATCTTGACCGCGGTATGGGCGCGGCTTGTGGTGGCTCCGCCAATCAGAAGCGGCAACCGGAATCCTTCGCGTTCCATCTCCTGTGCGACGTGAACCATTTCGTCCAGCGACGGGGTGATGAGACCGCTTAAGCCGATCGCGTCCGCTTTTTTTTCCCGCGCTGCATCGAGGATTTTTGCCGCTGGCACCATCACCCCGAGATCGATTACGTCGTAGTTGTTACACTGCAGAACCACGCCCACGATGTTTTTGCCGATGTCGTGTACGTCGCCCTTAACGGTCGCCATGACAATCCGCCCCTGCGGCTTCGCGTCGGCGGATTTTTCCGCTTCCATGAACGGCATCAGGTACGCCACGGCTTTTTTCATCACTCGCGCGCTTTTCACCACCTGGGGCAGAAACATTTTTCCCGAACCGAACAAATCGCCGACCACGCTCATCCCAGCCATAAGCGGACCTTCGATGACCTCAAGCGGCCGCTTGTACTGGCCGCGCGCTTCCTCTGTGTCGACGTCAATGTATTCGACTATGCCTTTAACCAACGCGTGCTTCAGACGTTCTGCGACAGGTTCCTTTCGCCACATTTCATCAGCGACCGGTGTTTTCCCTTTCGCCTTTACGCGTTCTGCGAACTCGATCAGTCGTTCGGTTGCGTCGTCACGGCGATTCAACAGCACGTCTTCGACGCGTTCTCGCAATTCGGGTTCAATTTCCTCGTAAACTGCGAGTTGGCCGGCATTCACGATCGCCATGTCCAGGCCGGCGCGAATTGCGTGATAAAGAAAGGCGGCGTGCATCGCTTCGCGTACGGTGTTGTTGCCTCGAAACGAAAACGAAATATTGCTAACTCCACCGCTGACGCGTGCACCTGGGAGATTCTTTTTTATCCAGCGTGTCGCATTAATGAAATCGACCGCATAATTGCGATGCTCGTCGAGACCGGTTGCGACGGTGAGGACGTTTGGATCGAAAATAATGTCGCTTGCTGGAAATTCTGCTTTTTGTGTCAGTAGATTGTAAGCGCGTGTGCAAATCTCGATTTTACGTTCGAGATTATCAGCCTGACCTTTCTCGTCGAACGCCATCACGATGGCCGCTGCGCCGTATCGTCGGATCAGTTGTGCCTCACGCAGAAATTCCTCTTCGCCGTTTTTAAGGCTGATTGAGTTCACAACAGCTTTGCCTTGAAGACATTTGAGTCCTGCCTCGATGACGCTCCACTTCGAGCTGTCGATCATGATGGGGATCCGCGCGATTTCTGGTTCGCTGCCGATCAAATTCAGGAAGCGAACCATCGCCGCTTCCGAATCGATCATTCCTTCGTCCATGTTCACGTCGAGCAGGTTCGCGCCGCCCTGCACCTGCTGGCGCGCGACAACCAGTGCGCCTTCGAAATCGCCGGCCAGAATCAGTTTCGAAAATTTTGGCGAGCCGGTGATGTTCGTTCGCTCGCCGATCACAGCGAACCCAAACTCCGGTGTGATCTTTAGCGGCTCGAGTCCGGACAGTTCCAGGGCATTCGAATTGCGGTGATCCTGAGGGAATCCCGCAGACGCGGGAGAACTCGAACGATCTTGCGAAGTTGAGCTAATCGCCTTTTCCACGGGGTTCCTCGACTTTGCTCGGAATGAAGGGTGCAACGCGCGGTTTGCAGTCGCGCACCGCCTTTGCGATTGCACGGATATGTTCGGGTGTTGTGCCGCAGCAGCCGCCCACAATATTCAGCCAGCCGTTTGCTACCCATGCCGCAAGTTTAGGCGCAAACGATTCTGCAGTTTCAGGAAATCCAGTCGGGGAAAGCGGATCGGGCAGCCCGGCATTCGGATACGCGCCGACATAGAACGGTGCGATCCGTGAAAGGTCCTCGATAAATGGTTCCATCTCATCCGGACCGAGCGAACAGTTCAAACCCAGGATGAGCGGTTTCGCATGCGCGATCGAAATGAGGAATGCTTCCACAGTTTGGCCACTCAAATTTCTTCCAGATTTGTCAATCACTGTGCCTGAAATCATCAACGGCACGCTGCGGCCAATTTCTGCGAACACATCGGTGATAGCGAACAACGCAGCCTTGCCGTTCAGCGTGTCGAAAATGGTTTCAACGATGAGAAGATCGACACCTCCTTCGAGCAGCGATTTGGCCTGATCGAAGTAGGTTTGGCGTAACTGATCGAATGAGACCGCGCGAAATGCCGGATCATTTACGTCAGGTGAAATGGAACCAGCGACGGGAAGGGGACCCATCGATCCGCCGACAAATCTCTGTTGGCCACTTTCATTTGCTGCGCGATCCGCAGCGTGCCGCGCGATTCTCGCTGCTTGGAAATTAATTTCATGAACCAGTGCGCGAAGAGTCGGATCGTCGATGACGCGCTGAAAGAATTCCTGGTCTTTCCGCCCACCCTTTGGTTCGCCTTGGAAAAGAAAATCGTGTATCCCGATTGTTGTTCCACTGAAAGTGTTCGTTTCGATGATGTCCGCGCCGGCTTCGAGGTAATTGGAATGAATTTCCTCGATCACGTGTGGCTGTGTCAGGTTCAACAGTTCAAGACTGCCTTTGAGATCTTTGCCCGTCCAATCACCGAATCGTTCGCCGCGGTAGTCTGCTTCCGACAACTTGTAGCCCTGGATCATGGTGCCCATCGCGCCATCGAGCACGACGATACGTTCGCGCATCAGCGCTTCCAAAGGATGAACTCCGTTTGTCGCCATAACGTCTGGCAACTAAACGGCATTCTGCCAGCCGATCAAGGAACAAATTGACGCATCATGATGCGTAGATGTGTTAGAAGTTTTATTCCCGCTCCTGCTCGTAATCGCTATCGCCATCGAGGAATCGGTACCGTCATCCTTAATAAATGACGAAAATCCGAATGACGAATGCCGAAGGAAAGCGGAATGCCCGAAATTTCAGCAGGGCGAGTCACTGCTCCTGTGCGCGCCATCGTTGCGGCGGGCAAAGGACTTCTCGCGCTACCTGTGCCTCCG
>DATDFM010000256.1:0-6067 GCA_036522635.1 Candidatus Udaeobacter sp.
GTAGAGGCACTGCTTCTTCCAATGTTTGCAGTTTACGTACGGTCCACGACCCGTTTTGCTCGCTCGGTAGGGCAGCGGTTTTCCCCCCATCTCCATTGCTTTTCGAAGCCTTGGACGCTGGCGGCGATGCGGGTGAGGTCGACCGCACAAAATTCCAGCCCTTAGAAGTTGGAATGATAAAAATCGTTGGCATCCCGATCTGGATCTTAGAGTTCCTTCCAACTGTACACCTGAGGACGGCCAACGCCTGCTGTCTGCTTCAGCACGAGCATCTCCACCGAACGCGAAACGTCGCCCGATTTTCCAACACTAACGATGCGAAACACTGGATTTGGGCTTTTATACACGACCAAGTTTTGGATTCCAGGTGTCTGGGGTAGGTTCGCAGTCCCGGTTGTGGCGGCTCCAAGGCCAAGGAGAGAAAATGCTGTTTGCTGGTCCATCTGGGGATCGTCGGCTGTTCCATCGAGTGCATCCGGTCCACGTCGCGCCTGGAGGAAACGATCGACGAACTCATCTGGAATTCCCAACGAGCGTAACACGTCGCGCGAGGCATAGGCGGCGTCAATCTGCTGACAGCCACCGATAATCGTTGTGAAATCTTGGTCCCATCCGGGCTTCGAAGTGTATTCAGCCCATCCGAAAACCTTTTTAAGTTCGTCCACGGAAGTGAGCGGCGCATGGGCGGGATGATAATCGTCAGTCTCCTCGGGCGCATTCAATCGACGGAGTCCTTTTGTTGGTGTGATCCAGTCGAGCAAGGAATCCATCATCACATCAAGATCGTTCAGTTCTACACCCTTTATGTTGAGGTATTGGCGCACCGCTGCTACGAGCACGGGGTTTTCTACTCCACCAGGTGCCAGCAAGTTCAAGTTAAAACGACCACATTCGCCGCTCATCTCAACGTCGTAACTTTCGTTACCCATTTTCTTATGGAGATTTGCGGAGGCGGGTTTGATCGTAGGATTCAACGCAACCTCTGCACCGGACGAGGCCATTGCTTCAGCCGACAAGACACGGTTTGCCGTCGCGGAAACGCTCAGGTGAGAGTTGATGTTAAGAGCCCATGCGATCACCACGCCGGCGAGCAAAAACAATGCCCACAGTGACAACAGCAGCGCAGCGCCCGAATCTCGTTTGTAGCCTGGTAAAAATTTTTTCATGAAACGGTTCCGCTAATATGGCGTCCGTCTGAGCGGGATGACGGCTTCCCACGGTTCAGCTGCGTCCGGGCGGCCGACGCTGATCTTCACCAGTGAGGGCATTCGGTTTCCGCCGGGCCAACGCGGCAGCCAAGTGTTCGCATTCGGATCGAAGTAGCTGATTTCAAGGCTACCCACATTCTTAATCAACGGCACCCAGGTTTCGTGTGTTTCTGTTTTATCGGAATCGTCCAGCGGCTTACGCAAAAGCCCCAGATCGAGTTGCTCGCTCTTGTCGTTTGCCGGTTGCAAACGCAGTACAACCGTGAACTCGCCCGGCGCATACCGCGTAAGTAATCCGGGGCCGGCGCCGCAATTCCATCTTATTTCATCGCGCTCCCGATCATTTAATTTAAATGGCTCGCCAACCATCCTTGCTCGAAGCGGGCTCAGGCCTTGCCATTGAGTGGTAAGCAAATCGCGGAGCCCATCATATTGCGCGTCGGCCGCCGATGTTTCAGATGAAAACTGCAATGCCGTGAGGTTCGTTTGCACGAATCGAAAAATCGCCAGCGACATCATTCCAAGGATGGTGACGGCCAGCATGATCTCCAACAGCGTGAAACCGCGAGCTTTGGACTGCGCGGAAATGTCTGCGCTTTGAAAGCGGTCCCGCAGTTGCGCGATTGCTGTACGCCAGGGAGTCCGCCGATTTACCAATCTAGCTGGACCGATAGACATAAAACTGAATCTGTTTCGATTGTGGAACACCGGCGTGATCCCAGTGCGCAGTCAACGTAACGAGATTAATTCCGTTGATAAGGGTGTTATCAGGCTCGGTTAAAGACGCAGGAACGGTTTTCTGGGTCAAGATCACGTTGCCGTAACCCGTCTTGAGTTTGAATTCCTTTTCTGGATCGGGCACCGCTGACGCGGCTTGAACTTCTGCCATTCGATCAGAGAGGATCTGTCGCACGACATTCTCTTCCGAGCTGATCGTGCTCGCGTTAATGCAATTCTCCACCGCGCGCCCCAGCGCGATTACTCCGACGGCAAAAATCGTTACACCAAGTAAAACCTCGTACAGAGCAAAGGCGTACTTCGACCTGGAACGTGTTCGAACTCGTTGCGCAGCCATGATTGGAGTATTGGAGTGTTGTGGTGCTGGAGTGTTGAAAATTTCATTACCCCATTTCTCCACTGATCCATCATTCCGTTGGGGGTCACCTTGCCGCATATTGCGTAAGTTCGGGCTGCGCTGTAAGAGGCGAGTAGTTTGCCGTCCATGTCCCGGCGGGACCTCTGAATTGCACAGTCGCCGGTTCGCAGGTTCCCGATGGCCAGAATATCCACTCAGCGGGAGGGTTGCCGGTCAAAGCTGCCGGAAGCGACACTCGAATCCAGCTTCCTTTGCTGAGACCTAACACCGTTGTGGCTTTCTCTTTCTCGCCTTCTGCAAAGACTTCCGGCCGCAACAGGACACTATTCTTGCCCCAAACAATCAAATACGCGCGACGCTCGGTCACACTTCGTTCCTGCGCCTGGCGTACCAGCTGGTTAAAGTTGTCGAGCGATTGTTTCAACCGTCTGTTTGCGATCACTCCGCTTAAACTCGGGACGGCCAGTAGGAGGATCAGGAGCAATATGAAGATACTGAGGGCAATCTCGATTAGCGTAAACCCCCGGGATCGTTGCACTGCCGAAGTTACTCGATTGACGCAAAATCACAACCGATGCTGCGTCTTAAGCACGCGGTAAAAGTCCGTGCACTGCGGTGAAAGCAATCGTCTGAGTCCACCAGTTGGGGTCGGCACAGTGCGCCACAAATCGATCAATCAGCCCCTCATCGAGTTTACCCGAGCTTATCAAGTCGGCACGCAGCTCAGTGACGGTATCAATCCAATAGGTCGCCCATAATGAACCGCCGTTGTAGACGACCGTTTCGGCGGCGCCACTGATTTCTTTTAGGCCGATCGACGCTAGACGTGGCGCAAGTGTCCGCCCAATGAAATAGTTTATTCCCCTTTCACGCGACCACGCCAGCCAGCCCTCCCAGAACGCACGCACCTCTGGAGGTTCAGCCACGGTAATTGGAAGAAAATCCGGTTCGATCAAAAGAAGCGCGCCGCCAGCTTTCAATCCAGCAATCATGTTCGCAATTGCGGCTTGGGCGTCGGCAACATGATGAAGCACTGCGCGCGCTGTGACTAAATCGAAAGTTCCGTGCTCTACCGGGCCGGCAACGATATCCGCCTTTCGCAATTCAAGATTCGGTGCGCGAACCTGAATTAGGGACAAATCCAAATCGACAGCCACCGCTGTTCCGCCGGGGCCCACTCGTTCGGCGATCCAGGCAGAAATTGATCCGTTCCCACATCCAACTTCAAGTGTGCGCGCCCCTGCCTTCACAACGCCAAGTGCGTCAATGCACCGGCAATGCATCGGGTCCAGTAATTCCGACATCAACGCGAGACGCGCCCCTTCGCCTCTTAATTGATGACCGAGAACATATTGCGGCATGCAGTCATCAGCCTAGCCTTGGCGATGGCCGCGACAACCGCGGAATGTTCGAAATACGAGCAACATAAACCTTAGCGAGGTCTTCGCGTCACTGAGATGAATAAGGCATCTATTCAAACGTCGTCCTCCCTTCTGGGATCCGACGACGACGAGAAGGACGAGAACGTTCGATCCGCCCGCGCAAGGAGCCGCTAAAAAAAAGCAATCCATCAACAGCAGTTGTGTTGCTGGTGTGCTACGCTTCCACCGCAAATGAAGCTGGCCTTGCGCATTGGCGTTCTCGGAGGGGCGGCCTTTGTGGTGGCAATGCTAATCTGGCAGGGGGTTACAGCCGAAGGCACGCCCGATCCGCTGCGGCCAAACACGAGTTCAACGGTGGCTTTTCTCGATATTGGAGTCCTCGTATTCCGCGAGGGTTTGGAATGCATCCTGGTGCTGGCTGCGATCACAGCGAGCATGACCGGCGCCAAGCGTGAGCATCGCCGGCCGGTCGCTTTTGGCGCTGCCTTCGCATTTGTCGCCACCCTAATCACGTGGTGCATCGCCGTGCGAATAGTGGGTTCGCTGAGCGACAATATGTCAGCACTGGATCTTCAAGCTGCCACAGGTTTGCTGGCCATTATTGTTCTGCTGGTCATCATGAATTGGTTCTTTCATAAAATTTATTGGGGCGGGTGGATTCGCGCCCATAATCGGCGACGCAAAGCCTTGCTCGAAAACGCGCGCGCCGCGGAGATTTCACGGAAACGTCTTTGGTGGGGTTTGATCTTGCTTGGGTTTACCTCGCTGTATCGAGAAGGTTTTGAAGTTGTTCTTTTCCTTCAGAGTTATCATCTGCGGCTTGGCGGCGGGGTTGTCTTGCAAGGCGCGTTGTTAGGCCTCGTTCTGACCGGTATGGTGGCAGTGCTCACATTTGTTCTTCAACAGCGTCTGCCGTACCGGAAAATGCTAATCACAACCGGAATTCTGCTGGGCGTAGTGTTGCTTGTGATGGTGGGCGAACAAGCTCAGGAGATGCAACTCGCGAAATGGATTCCAACTACACCGATTGCTTTTCTTGAATCCTACATCCCCGGATGGATGGGACTTTGGTTCGCTGTTTTTCCAACAGTCGAAACGCTTGTGGCACAACTCATCGCAGCAGTGCTCGTGATCGGATCGTACTTCGCTGCCCGCCGATTTGGCGGTGGCCCGACGAGTGGCGACACCGTTGAAGCTCACGCCCCCGGCATGGCCACCATCAATGCTTAGGTGGAGATGGGGCTATCTTACCTGTTCAGTGCATCGCGCAGATGCGGGACAATGCGTTTGCTGAATTCCACCGAGTCGCCCGCAGATAAATGCGACCATTCCGGACAGCCAAACCCGGAAAGCTCAGGAAAATCAGAATAATAAATCCCGGGAGCACCGGTCATTTTTAAAAGCGGGTCCCAAGTTTTTTCCCGCGGCGTAATCTGGTCTTCGAGTTCTTTTAACCCGCCGGTATACGGAAATCGAACGAAAACAATCTTTCCGCCGCGCGACCGAAGTTTTTCTACGGCAGCGGTCACATCAGTAAAACGTTTTTCGATGCTCTCACTCATTTGAGTCAGAAAAACGTCTTTGGGGATGTAAGTGGGAGGTGGTGGCGGCGTGAAAAGCGGAATCCAGATTTGTTGGATTCGTTTTGCTAATTCGTTTCCGGGCTCGGCGCATTTTTCCCACATTCGCGCGCGACGCTCTCGATCTTCAGTTTGAAAATAGGGTGGGAAACGAGGTGGCACCAGTGCCCCCGGACGGTTCGGAATCGGCAATTTGTTTAGAAGCGCTTCGAGGCTCAGATCATCTGGTTTCAAAAACGCGACATGCTCTTCCAACGGCATCGCGAGATATTCACTGACCCGCTGGGCGGGTGTTTGATTGTAAAATCGCTTTACGCCTTTCTGGGCACGGTCTATCGGCGGAGTGCCACCCGGCGCGAAAAACAAATGCGGAACAACACTACAAATGATTGTGCCATGAAAATTCTTGTCCTTCGACAAATCAGCCAGCACAGGCCAGGCGGTCGAGCCAGCCATAGCGAGTTGAATTGGTCGTTTGCCTAGCCCTTTTTGCAATTCATCCAGATCGACATCGAACCAAGCGCGTGAATCGCCGATGACGACAATTGATTCCGGTTCGACAACGTGACGTCGCAGGGTCCACAAATCTTCATTGTCATTGAGCGTGGGACCATAGCCGAGCGAGCGACTGCATAGCTCCCACGCGATCGTCGCAGCGATAACGGTGATCGTGACAACCACAGTAATTCCCCGCCACGGCGCGGGCGGAATCGGCCGCTCAAATTCCAGCGGCGGACCACCGTGAATCTGCTCCTCGCGCGAAGGCATGCGAAAGAACAAGCGCGGCAGCCGAAGCCGTTT
>DATDFM010000257.1:0-3143 GCA_036522635.1 Candidatus Udaeobacter sp.
AGATTGCCACCCGTTACGAGCGTGGCGGCGCCTGTGCTGTGTCGGTGCTGACGGACGAACACTATTTTGGCGGCTCGATTCTCGATCTCGCAGCGAATCGCGCGACCACGGCCCTTCCGCTTTTACGTAAAGATTTCATCATCGACGAAATCCAGATCTATGAAGCGGCGATTGCCGGTGCGGACGCTGTATTGTTGATCGCGGCAGCTCTTGATGACGCCCCGTTGCGCAAATTGCGCGCAACGGCAGAGGACGAACTCGGCCTCGACGCCTTGGTCGAAGTGCACACCTCGGAAGAGTTGCGTCGCGCCGTAAAGACGGGCGCGAAGCTCATTGGAGTCAATAATCGCGACCTGCAAACCTTTCGGACTTCATTGGAGACGAGCGAGCGTTTGATCGCCGAAGCTCCCAGGGATCGAGTCATGATATCAGAGAGTGGATTGCAACACGCGGAGTCTCTGCGCCATTTGCAGGCGCTTGGCTTTCGCGGTTTTCTCATCGGCGAAGCGCTAATGCGCGCGTCGGACCCGGAGACGGCATTGCGCGATTTGATTGCTGAAGTTGAAAATCCGGAACTGACCCGGATTAGCTGTAGCCACCGGCCTGTGGCCGGTTCCGCTGGAGTTCGGACGGCCCACAGGGCCGCAGCTGCACCGCAATCCACAATCCAAATCAAAATCTGCGGAGTTACGAATGCGAACGACGCATGCGCATGCATCGAAGCCGGCGCGGATATGATTGGCTTCAACTTTTATCCCAAAAGTCCGCGCTACATCGAGCCTGCCATCGTTCGGCGAATTGTGGACATGCTCCCGGCGCAAACCTGTGCCGTCGGTATTTTCGTGGATGCCGATCCAGCAGAAATTCGCGACCTCGCCAAGATTGCGGGCGTTCGATCCGTTCAATTGCATGGAAATGCAACGCCTGAATTGTGCAGTGAATTGGCTGGAGAATTTCGCGTGATTCGCGCGCTCTCAACCAGTGCACAATTTGAGCCGGAATACGCAGCAGCGTTCCCAGATTGTGATGTCCTCATCGATTCGTACCATCCCCAACTCAGAGGCGGCACGGGTCAGACGTGCGATTGGTCCGCTGCAAGAGCTGCGATGCGGTATTCGCGGTCTCTAATTCTCTCTGGCGGATTAAATTCTCACAACGTTGGAAGAGCAATCGCGGCGGTGATGCCCCATGCAGTAGACGTTTGTAGCGGCGTCGAAAGCGCGCCTGGTCAAAAGGATCATCGCGCCCTTGAAAAACTTGTAAACGCTGTGCGCGCGGCCGAACGCTCGTTGTGGTCACACCGAGCTGCAAACCCTCCACTGGTGTCATTCTGAGCGAAGCGAAGAATCTCTGATCATTTCTAGAACACACGAACAAAGAACGACCAGCGATGTTTCGCTTCACTCAACATGACAGCAGTCAATAATGATAGGTCAGATTTCAATGCAAAAACCTATGATCACATCGAGCGAACCAGACGAACATGGCCATTGGGGCAAGTTCGGTGGCCGCTACGTTCCGGAAACTTTGGTCGCGCCACTGGAGGAACTAACGAGCGAATTCATGCACGCTCGAGGCGATCGGGAATTTTGCGGGGAACTCAAAATGCTGCTACGCGATTACGCGGGGCGACCAACGCCTTTGTTTCACGCGCAGCGGCTGAGCGCACATGCCGGTGGCGCACAAATTTACCTGAAGCGCGAAGATCTTCTGCATACCGGCGCGCATAAGATCAATAATGCCATTGGACAAGGGCTGCTTGCCCGGCGCATGGGAAAGCGCCGTATCATCGCCGAGACCGGGGCGGGGCAGCACGGCGTCGCAACGGCCACGGTGTGCGCATTGCTTGGATTACGATGTGTGATCTACATGGGCGCGGAAGATGTCCGCCGACAATCGCTCAATGTTTTCCGCATGCGATTACTCGGCGCCGATGTGATCACTGTGAATGCGGGAACACGCACGCTGAAGGATGCTATCAACGAGGCGCTGCGCGATTGGGTAACGAATGTCCATGACACTTATTACTTGTTAGGCAGTGCGCTTGGGCCACACCCGTATCCGCTGATGGTCCGCGAATTTCAGAGCGTCATCGGCCGAGAAGCACGCGAACAAGTTCTCTCTGCGACAGGGAAGTTGCCGCGTGCGTTGATTGCATGCGTCGGCGGCGGGTCGAATGCCATCGGCTTGTTCCATCCGTTCACCGGTGACGAAGCTGTGCGGTTCATCGGTGTAGAGGCGGGAGGGTGCGGTGATTCGTTAGGTAAACACGCCGCTAGATTTCACTGCGGAGCAGAAAGCGGTGGCGGACGCGCGGGAGTTTTTCAGGGCACGATGTCGTACGTGCTTCAGGACGCGAATGGTCAGATCGCGACCACGCATTCCATCTCGGCCGGCCTCGATTACTCAGCCATCGGCCCCGAGCACGCGTTTCTTCACGACGCCGGCCGGGCAGAATATCTTCATTCGAGCGATGCAGACGCTCTCGAAGGGCTTCGATTGTGCGGAAAACTCGAAGGCATCATCCCTGCCCTGGAAAGCGCGCACGCCATTGCGCCTGCGATTGCCATGGCGCGTGAGCTGCCATCAGATGATTCCGTCATCGTGAATCTCTCCGGCCGTGGGGACAAGGATGTCCAGCTCGTAGCGGAGTTGGAAGGCCAATGAGTCGAATTCGGGAAAAATTTGCCGACCTGAAGAGCTCAGGACGCGGTGGTTTCATCCCTTTCATCACCGCAGGTGATCCCGACCTTCCAACTACTGAACAGTTGTTAATCGAACTCGCGAAAGCGGGAGCCGACGTCATCGAGCTGGGCGTACCGTTCAGCGATCCCGTCGCAGATGGGGAAGTGATTCAGCGTGCATCTGAACGAGCGCTGCGAAACGGCGTGACGGTGGCCGACACCCTCACCTGCGCGAGGAACGTCAGGAGAACGATCGATGTACCAATCGTTTTGTTTAGCTACTTCAATCCTCTGCTGCAATTCGACCCGGTACAATTCGCCCTCGCGGCAAGAGACGCCGGCGTCGACGCTGTGCTTGTGACAGATCTGATTCCGGAAGAAGCAGAGTCGTGGACCCAGAACCTGGCGGAATATCGGATCGATCCAATTTTTTTAGTCGCCCCAACAACTTCGGACAAG
>DATDFM010000258.1:0-6747 GCA_036522635.1 Candidatus Udaeobacter sp.
CAATGGCGTACTGCAATGACCGATCAAGCCCACTGTGCGCCAGGAAACGGTTGAATAGAAAACGTTTGGTGCCGGACGAAAACCAAAATACTCCCATCAACAGCGCGATTAGCAGAAAAATTTGAAGCAGGCTGAGGTTGATTGCCGGAAGCGGCGCCGTCCAAGCCAGCGGAATTCCCGCGGCATTCACGGCAGTGACAGCGAAAAAGACAATCGCCGCCAGACTCAGTATCGTCGTGACGATCGCTATGAACTTTGTGTCGATCTTGAACCGACTGAAAAAACGCCGAACAACATGGCTCTGCAAAAACCTGGCGATGATCAGACCGGCTGCCAAAAAGCCAACAAAAGCAATCAGGCCAAGAATTGTTACGTGGTGCTTGCCTGCGTAGAAGAGTGGCCGTTGCAGAAGCGTGATATCCACGTCGTTAGTCTGAACGGGTCACGCACCTTCGCAACAGTGAACGACATGCGAAGTCCCGAGATTCTACAGACGATTGACACGATTCAGTGTAGTTAAAGAACGCGTTACCGATCACGAGACCAGTAACGAGTGCCGATGGAAAAAATGAAGACAAACCTGGTTGATCCCCGGCTGCTTCGGTTCGGCTGTTTTCTTCTGATGTTGCTTCTTTCTATTTCGATGACACTGCGCTCAGTCGCGCAGCAAAATGTCGCTGAAAATCTACCGGTCGGGGGCTGCTTTGGGAGCGTGTTTTGGGACCAATCCGATTATGCAGCAACGCAAGCCCCTGTCGGGATCGGGTCGCAGCAGTTCGAACCGGCAATGGCCGCATTAAATAGTCAGGCAGCTGACGATTTCACCATTACCCAAGGATTTGGCGCAGCATACATCACCGGACTGCGGGTGAGAGGTGAATACTCTGCCGGCGGAGGTCCCGCATTATCGTTTAACATTAGCTTTTACAGCAACGCCGCGGGGAATCTCCCGGGTACACTCATCGCGGCATTCATGGACCTGCCGTACATCGAAACGCCGCCCGATTTGTTGATCTGTCTCCCATCACCGTTCGGCATTGCTCCGGGGACTTACTGGCTGTCAGTGCAGGCCCGGCAAGATTCCAATCCAAGTGGCCAGTGGTTTTGGCACAATCGGACTGTTCAATCACGCGCAGGCGCTGTTTGGCAGAACCCAAGTGACGGCTACGGAACCGGCTGCATCACGTGGAACCGAAAGAGCACTTGCATGGACGATCAAGTATGGCCCGATCAGGTGTTTCAGATTCTCGGGTTCCGTGAAGGACCGCTGCCAACTCCCAAGCCGCGTCCAACACCAAGGCGCCGGCCGACACCGGTACCTCGTCCGTGATTTCCCTTGATTGGGAATTCCTCGCTGCCAACCGCCTCTCGCTACTGTTGCTTCGCCGACTTCTCTTCGATGTACTTGATGACGTCGCCGACCGTTTGGAGTTTTTCCGCGTCTTCGTCTGGCACTTCTACCCCAAATTCTTCTTCAAAAGCCATGACTAGTTCTACGATATCCAGTGAGTCTGCCCCTAAATCCTCAATAAACGATGCCTGCGGCGTGACCTGTTCCGGGTTGACGCCGAGCTGCTCGACGATGATGTCCTTGACCTTCTCTTCGATCGTTTTTTCCGCCATAAAATTTGTTCGGTTGGTGTTAGTGGCGCTGGGTTAAGTCCGGCAGCTGCCGAACAATCCCGGGCACAGCATCGCAAGTAAATGAATTAGAGAGGATGTCAATCATTTTCGGGGCCGATGGAAACGCTGCTGCTAGGAGGATGTGAAACGCCAATTGAAAGGCGCCGGGTGTTCGTGTTTGCTTCCGTTTGCGGTTCGAGTAGATGAACGTGATGAGCGCTCCGTCCCTCGAGCCTGCCGATCTCCTTGACCTGAAATTGTTGCCTGCATGGGTGAAAGAACCCGGCGCAACGAGTCATTACGACCGTTACACGGGACAAGAAACGCCCACCGAATCAGGCAGTCGCGACCGCCGCGGCGGGCAGAGAGATCGAAAGTTCCGTTCTCGCGGACCGCGAGAAGACGCGCGACGCCCAACATCCAAGCCCGGCAGGCACGAGCGCAGCAGAATGCCCCAAAAAGGAAGCCATGGGCGACGCGATTCAGACCGAGCGAAAAATCGCCGACCGTCGGACCGTACTGCGCAGGCTCCCCCAAAGCCATTTGAGGGAACGATTCGTTTCCTACCGCGTCAGAGCGTATTTGAAAACGTAGTTGCACAGATCAAGTCGGGTTCTGTTGCCTATTCCCTCTTTGTTCTGGCTCGCTTGTTTCTGGAAAAGCCGGGGCGCTATGAAGTTCGTCTCAGCGCGAAAACGGAGGCGCCACTTTTTCAACTCGGCGACAACGGCGGAATTTCCGTTGACCGAGAATTCCTCGAGCGAAATGCATTCCGGTTTGCCCAACGCGATTTTTACGAGGTCAATGTTGTAGAAAGCGATCCGATAAAAGGAAATTTCTCGAACGTTGCCAAATGTCCGTTGAGCGGCACGCTTTTGGGCCCCACCAATCATCACGCTTACCAGCCGCAACTCCGCAGTTTGTACGAGCAACGTTTCAGCCGACGAATGAGCTTTGCAGATTACCAGCGGCGAATCGAGATCGTTAGCGACCCCGCGGTGGTCGAGCGCTGGAAAGAGGAGGCCAGAAAGGTTACGACTTACACAACCTCGCGCGAGGAAACGCCTGAGACATTTTCGTCTGCTGCGGAAGCGGAGCGACATTTTCGGTCGCGCTATTTCCCGGAACTGATGCGTAGCGTGGAAGAGATAGCGATCGGCGGTACGGCGAGCCGGAGTTTGCCGGACCGGATACTCAACCGCGCGATTGAACAGGCTTGGACGCGCGAAACCCAGTCGCCGTCAAACATTATGCAGGAGCTGGCGAGTCGGTTCCGCCAAAACGGCCTGCACATTTTCCGGCATCGGCGCGGTATGTTGTTTGTTTCGCCCATTCGCGTTCGTGCGTTTGTTCATGAACAGGCCGGCGTTTCCCCTTTGGTGAACTCGATACTTGAAGCAGTTTCGACAACGGCTGGAATTAACAGGAAGCAGCTGTTCGAAAAGTTAATCGGCACCGGGGCGAGTGACGACGACGAGCCGCGCAGACTCGCGCTCGCGTCAGATCTGCGTTGGCTGATCAATGAGGGTTACCTCATCGAGTTCAACGATGGTTCACTTGATCGGCCACGGACAAAATCGAAGCAGCCACAATCTGCAGTAGCGCCGACCCGTACCAAGGTTGAAACCACCGTTACCGTGGCAATCTGGCAGCTACAACTAACCTGGCCGGAACGTAAGCTCTTGCTGTAGAGCTTCTGACTCGGTCTGACGACCTGACGTGCCGTCCGCCGCGGCGGACGCCTCTGCATTTTCAGATGGCGCCGGCTTTTTTCAGCGCCTTGTAAGCGCCGCGTTTATTGATCGTCTTAAGACCACGCGCGGTGACACGAACACGCACAAATTTTTTGAGTTCCGGTACCCAGATACGTTGGCGCCGCAAATTTGGAACGAAAGTGCGCGGCACCATCTTCGTGATATGCCGACCTACGCCACCTTTTTTCTTGGCCAAACCACGCCGGTGAATCACGCTACCGCGTACTGCTCTGGATCCTGTAATTTCACAAACTTTCATGTCGAAAAAGCCGCCTAACTTGCCGTCTTTGGGCGTCGAGGTCAAGGGATCATTCCTCGAGTTGCTTAAGGGACAAATCTCAGTCCAAACGAGCTTGCGATTCGCCCTCACCATGGCGTTCGGTTTGAGGTTGAACGCGCAGTTGCTCGCCGCGGTCAAAGGTAACTTGACCTTAACAATCGCTTTGTTAGTAGCGATCATCGCTCAAAGCTAATGCACAAAAATAATCACAAATTGCGAATCGGAATCGTCGGAGCTGGTCACATTGTGCGCACTCGCCATTTGCCGGCGCTCAAGAAAAATTCCGACGTGGAAATTGTCGCGGTTTCGAACTCCACGTACGAAAGCGCGGAACGCTTCTGCCGCGAAAATTCCCTAACAGCGTTACCGATACGCGATTGGGCGGAATTGGTTGCGATGCCGGACGTTGACATAATCTGGATCGGTACGACGCCCTACATGCATTCGGCCGTCACAATCTCTGCGCTTGAGGCGGGCAAACATGTATTTTGCCAGGCCCGGATGTCGATGGATCTGGCCGAAGCGGAAGAAATGTTGGCCGCATCCAAGCGATATCCGGAATTGGTGACGATGCTCTGTCCGCCGCCTTTTGGATTACGCGGCGATTTGATGGTCAAAAAACTTCTCGCCGAAAATTACATCGGGCAGCCGCACCACATCCGCCTGCAAAGTTTTGCCGAAAATTATCTCGATTCGGATGCGCCGGCTCACTGGCGCCAAAAGATCGAGATTAGTGGACTCAACACACTCACACTCGGCATTTATATTGAGGTGTTGCAGCGCTGGCTTGGTGAAATCACCGGTGTATTCGCGCGCGGGAAAATCATTCAACCACTTCGCGAAGCCTACAACGTGATCGTTCCCGATTTGCTCACGGTGCTATGTAGTTTTGGAAACGGTGCCGAAGGCGTGCTTGAGTTCAGCGGAATCAATGCGCTGGCGAAAGGTGATCGCCTTGAAATTTACGGCGATAACGGGACCCTGACGTACGACTTCACGGCCGACGTCATGCAAGCGGGAAAAATTGGCGATCGCGGATTGCACGTCGTGGACGTTCCCTCAGAATTAGAAGGCGAATGGCGCGTGGAAGAAGATTTTCTTGCCGCAGTAAAATCGAAGGGCCGCGTGCTTCCCCATCCCAATTTCGAAGACGGTTTGCGTTACATGCGCGTCGTCCAAGCTGTCTCCGATTCTCGTGCGCGGAACGAGTGGGTGGCGATCAAACAGTAGGCCACTACCGTTTCCGGGCAGGGCGATCACCCCGTGAGTGCCGTCCCCCTGTGAAGAAGACCCGGTCCTAACCGCCCCTCGCATTTCTGTGCGCTTGCTTTTGGCGCCACTTTTTACTTCGATGGCAGTGTGAGCCCTGCCGATAACGAGGTCACGTCAGTCGCCGGCGCTGGCGCATCTATTATTTGGGACGGGACTGGATTTGCCACTAAGCATTGGAGCCTTGCCTTAGGAGCACAGGGTGAATCGCCAGAGGCGGATAGAGAGATTGAACTGAATAATTCCGTACCCCAAATACTCGCAAACATTGATGATTTGTAGAACAAACAATCCGAAACACAAAAAGATTACAATGAACACGAAAACGACGATTCAATTGCTGGTGATTTTCTTGGCGCTTGGCTTGTCCGCACTTTGTCCCATAGCAAAAGCAATCGTTCCGGCGCCGGACGGGTGCTACCCGGGGTTCACGACCGCTGAAGGATGCAACGTGCTTACTTCCCTTACCACCGGCATTGCGAACTCAGCAGTTGGCTGGTATGCACTCTTCAGCAATAGCGACGGCAGTTACAATACCGCTGTCGGTGCGGGAGCGCTAAACCTCAACAATGGAAATGAAAACACGGCCGTCGGCACAGGCGCGCTCTTACTCAACGCTGCCGGCAACAATAACACAGCCGTTGGAGCGTTCGCCCTTGTGAACAGCACCGATGCCAACGGCAGCACGGCTGTTGGTAATGCTGCGCTCCAAAATGCCACGAGTGGCCCCAACACGGCCACGGGTTCTCACGCGCTCATTGCCAACACTACCGGCATCAACAATGCAGCTTTCGGTAATCGTGCCCTCGAAACTAACATCGACGGTCAGAATAACACCGCTGTCGGCCATTCAGCGCTCAATCTCGTCGACCACGGCAGCGACAACGTGGCCCTCGGCAGGCACGCCGCTGATCATATCACCAGCGGCGGCAACAACGTGTGCTTGGGTACATCTTCGGGGAGTGCCATCACTACCGGCAGTAACATTATCACCATCGGTCCTGTTACTGGGGTCCATAGTGTTTTTGGTCAAGTGGATAACCACACTTATATCGCATACATCGTTAATGCGTTCGTTGACGCCAACACCGCGCAAGCAGTGCTCGTCGATGCGGACGGGAGGTTGGGCACCGTCCCCTTCGCTGCTGGACCTGAACCCGGCGTGCGTCACTCCACTACTCCAAAAGTCAACCCCGACGCCACCCAAGCCATGCTCAATCTGGAGATTGAGCAGTTGCAGACCAATCTCACTGAGCAACACAAACAAATAGAGATGCTCACGGCCCGCCTCGAAGAGCAGTCCGAGCAAATCCAAAGGCTGAACGCCCACGTCAAGATGGGCAAGCCAGCGGCGAAAGTAGTTTCCAATAAGCCGCGATAAGTCTCCGATTCCCGTGTTATACACGAGTTAGGGCTAGTCCGCTTCGCCAAGGGTGCGATGGCCAAGAAAAGAAGGCCAAAAAAACGGATAATGAACCGACGTGACTGGTCTCGACGTCAATAACAGGGCGTTACCCGGCTATCGTATCTGGAACGAGGTATCTCCTTACCAGCAGGGCCCAAATCAGCAGCGTAATCAGTAGATACCACGCAAAGAAGCGATCGTAGCCGCGTCGATGCACACAGAGTCCGATTGCTGCCAGGACCGCGTAGTGGCCTGCGAACGGCAGGTACCAAATTGGATGAAAGAGATCGCTGTGGATTGCGGTTTGTATGATGTCGAGCGCCATCATCGCAAGGAACGCCGAGTAATAGCCCACACGGTTCCGTTGAAAGCGGCGCTGGTGTTCTTCCGCTTCGGATAAGTCCGGTGGGTACAGG
>DATDFM010000259.1:0-5847 GCA_036522635.1 Candidatus Udaeobacter sp.
TCGTGTGAGTTGCCCACAGCGGTCAGGCCTGTTCGTCCTAATTCACCCAGGGCACTCATCATGTGAAACACCACACCCGTCTGGCGAGTTTGATCGAAATGCAGGTTGTGTCGGACGACGATGTCGAACAGATCGTCAGGAGTAAGAGTGCGATACCGCGGCGATTCGACGTGATCGCTGGCTACAAAGAATTTCTGCTGGCCGTTAGGAGCCGCGAAGATGCCGGTTTCGGGATTGTAGGTGCCGTCAGTGAGAAACTGCAGAGTCAAAAATGGGTGGGTAGTGCCGCCTTTTCTCAAGTTAATCTCGATCGCGTATGGCTGCCATTTCTCATCCTTTCCGCGCACCACCACAAAATCCAATGCAAAGCGACCGATAACACCTTCCTTCGCCAGACGTTTGCCTACCTTTTCAGCTTCGCGTGTAATCAACGGCGCGTAAGCGGTGTCGGCCGGGAAAACGCAACCGAGGTAACTTTGCCCTGATGGCCCGCCTAGGAGCTGGTCATGCGTCGATAACAGTTCGACTTTGCCGAGTGGCGTCACGCGAAGCTGCACGCTAGGACTTCTGAACTCCTCTCCCATGATCCGTTCCTCGACGACTCCCTTTCGCTCCTGCAACTTGCGCATGTAACTCTCGTAAGTAGCCCCCTCTAACTCGAACTTCATCCCTCGAAGACGCTCCTCTAACATGGCTAATTCTTGCGAATCGCCTGGTGCAGGCAGGCCGGTGAGATCAATAACAGCGTTGCCCTCACCCGAGACCCCTTCGTTCAGTTTTACCATTAGCTGTTGTATCAAAGGCTTCCTTCCGCGCATCTGAACAACCGCATCGATTAATTCATTTTCCGTTCCAATGTTTTCGCGGCCCAACGGGTGGGGAACGCCTTCTTCGATAAAAATTTCCCGGCAGCCGCTTTTTGTCCCCAACGCGAAAAACTTCGGATCGGCTCCATACATCGGAATCCCAAGTTGCAACGCCAGTTCTTTCTCCCTGTTTGTTGTGTTAAACGGAATCAGGTGCGCCCGTTCCGGGTCTATGATCAGCGAGCGAATGCGCTCGATCAGTCGAGGCCGCTCTAACAGCTTCTCGCTCAATGGGCGCGCAGAACCGTCCATCGGTGAAGGCAGGAAAAGTCGCTTCCGCGCGTGGCTCGGGATGACGCCGGGTAGAAGATCGAGGTAATAATCGATGATGCTCGGCAAAATCGTTCGCGATGTCACATAGATCAGGCGCGCTCGCGGTTGGCGTAGCAACAATAACAGAAATAAGAACCGTTCCTCGTACGCCTGAATCACTGCGCCTGAGTCAATCGCGTCGATCGACATCGAAGGTACGACTACGATTGTTTGCGGATCTTGGTTGAATCGCTCAATCGATTTCCACAACGGCACCAGCTTCTGCTGGAGCTGATCAAACTCTGCGTGTGAATCAGGAACAAATTTTCCTTCGGACATAGCGTGCGAATTAAAGCGCATGCGATAAACAAATCTACACGATTCGGCAACACGCGTTATAGCCGAATGCACCGACCTCGGCTGAATTCGTCCTCCAGGACATCTCGAGCCGCCGCGGTCGACACCGCGGCTACAACATCGCAGGCGACGGGTTTATCGCCTGCGCCCGAACGAGTATCCGCGATGCGTTCTTCGCCCTGTAATCGCTCGCTTACCTGCCGCTGATTCCGGTTCAAATAGCGCCGTGTACAGGTAGGGAAAGTTCTCCAGCTTCAGCCGCGGAATTTTCCGGCCGATAAAATGTTCGATCGCCTGCAGGGCCTGTACTTCGTGACCACTCATGAGCGTGAACGCGTCGCCGACATTTTGTGCGCGCCCTGTTCGCCCAATCCGATGGACATAATCCTCCGGATGCTCCGGCACATCATAATTGACCACGTGACTCACTCCCGCGATGTCTAACCCGCGCGAGGCAATATCGGTCGCCACCATCACTTCGTATTTGCCGCTCTTGAATCCTTCCAGCGCCTCGATGCGTTCACGCTGTGTGCGATTCGAATGCAACACCGCCACCGCATGTTTCGCGTGTTTGAGAAAATGTGAGACCCGATCGGCATTTTGTTTGGTCCGGCAAAAAATCAAAACACTGTCGAAATTTGTTCGCTCCAATAGAGCCATGAGCAGATCGAATTTCTGTTCAGCTGCCACGGGATAAACTGCGTGCGTAACTGTTTCCGCGGGCGAACGGCGCACGCCAATTTCCACCAGCTCAGGGTCGCGCAACACCCATGCGGCCAGCCGTTCGATTTCCGGGGGTAACGTGGCGGAGAAAAGCAGAGTCTGCCGATCGGCCGGGATCTTCTCAACAATACGTCGCACGTCCGGGAGAAAGCCCATGTCCAACATTCGATCCACTTCATCGAGCACGAGAATTTTAACCGACTGCAAACTCATCGCGCGTTGTTCAAGCAGATCCAGCAAGCGCCCCGGCGTTGCGACCAAAACATCTACTCCGCGCTTCAATGCATCACGCTGTTTCCCATAACCGACGCCGCCGTGCACCAGATTCACTCGCAAATCCGTGAAACGGCCATAATCGCGGAACGCGGTTTCCACTTGCGCGGCCAGTTCGCGCGTGGGCTCGAGCACGAGGCAGCGGAAGCTGCTGTGCTTTTCGAGCAAGGTCAGAATCGGTAGAGCAAACGCCGCCGTCTTGCCGGTGCCGGTTTGTGCCGTGCCTATCAAATCTTTTCCGGCAAGAATAATGGGAAATGCGCGAAGCTGGATGGGAGTCGGTTCGACGAATCCCATGGCCTGCGTTCCACGCACGACCTGAGGCGAAAGTCCAAAATTATTAAATGACACGGCGTGGCAATCTAGCCGGAAAACCACGAATTAACACGAATCAACACGAATAAGTTAAGTTCGGAGGATTGTTTGCAGCAAAGCCGTCTTGATTCGTCTTCCTTAATGACCATTCCTCGTTGGTTCTCTTCTGTTTGTTCGATACGTATCAGCACGTTTAACACGATCGCGAGCACCATGGCGAGAGTTAAAGCGGAACAATATAATGGATGCAGCCACGGAATTATCTGCGCTAATTGGAAGATTTTTAATCGCGCTGGAATCTCTCGTTGGGTGACGCACGCGTGTCGCGTGTTGGCGAGAGCGTCCTCACGATCGCGAACTTTCTCTATACCCCTTACGATTAACGCCAGCTAACGAAATCCAAAGAAAAATTGGCTCCGTGTGCCGTCGAACGTGCAGCAGCTTTTCTGTTAGTCGGGCAAGCCAACTTTTTGAACGAGTTCCCGGAAGCGTTCGTCCGAGCGGAGCGAATCGAACATGGGCACGGTCTTGAAATCAACGACATGCTGGGTGTGTTCTGCATAGACCTGTTGCAATAACGCGATTGCTTTGTCCTTATCCCCCAGCCCAGTGTAAATCCAGGCGAAATGATAAGGCGGGACATACTGTTGCTTTGCAAGCCGCTCCAACTCAGCCAGCGTGGTCAACGCTTCAGCACGCCGCCCCGCAACGCCATAGAGGTAACCTAATCCCGCCAGATAATCCGATCCACGCGCACGCGCGTTTTGCATCTCAGCGACCGCCTTGTCGTGAAGGCCGAGCGCGGAATAAGCCAATGCCAGATCAAAATGGGCCAGCGTAAAGTTCGGATCGAGTTCCAGCGCCTTCTGATATTGAGCTATGGCTTCGTCATAGCGATGGCCGAGATAGTAAATCCAACCAAAGTCCGTATTGATAATCACCGAGAGCGGATCGAGTTCACGAGCCCGGTTGATGTGTGCCAGCGCTTCTGCATTTCGCCCGATCAGCGCCAACGCGAGCGCGACGTTGTGATGTCCAGCCCCATATCCGGGCTGAAGGGTGATCGCGCGCTCGTTTTCGGCAAGGCTTTCCTTCCATCTCCATTGGAAGGAGTAGACCTCAGCCATCGCGGTGTGAGCCTCAGCCAAGGAACTGTCAAGCTCGATGGCCTTAGTGGCAGCCGCCTGCAACTCAGGTACTGCCTCGCTCGCTGGCATCGGAACATACCAGACCGCGAGCTTGTAAGACTCAGCCAGATCACAATAGGCTAAAGCATAGCGGGCATCGATCTCTGTGGCCCGCTGAAAAAACTGAATCGCTTTCATTAGACCTTCTGCAGTACGCTGGCTCATGTAGTATCGGCCCTTCAGGTAAGCCTCGTACGCTGCCACGCTTTCGGTTGAGCGCCGGGCGGGTTTCCCGGCACAGAAAACCGGCCTTAGGTGCTCAGCGACGTTGCAACTTATTTCATCTTGCACTTTCAAGATGTCGGCCGCGGCTCGTTCATAGGAGTCCCCGCTCCAGATGACGTGGCCGTCCGCGGCGGCAACGAGTCTAAGCTGGACGCGAATGCGGTCGTTGCTCTTCAGCAAGCTCCCCTCGACAATGCTGGCTACGCCGAGCCGCCGGCCCGCCTCTGTTGGATCGACCTCCTTACCCTTGAAAACAAAAACCGAGGCCCGGGAAATGACTTTCAGCTCCGGGATTTTTGAGAGTTCACTAATAATGCTTTCGGTTATGCCATCGCTGAAGTACTCGGCGCTCGGATCGCCTGTAAGGTTTTTGAGCGGTAGCACCGCAACGGAACCAATGTTCCCCGGCGCACTGTTGTCGGATCTCACGAAACGGTACGCGACCGCCGCAACTGCGATTGTCAGGCAAAGAGCGAGCGCCACGATCAACCTTCGCTGCATGCGGAGAAGCGACCGTTGCTCAGGCAAAAGCGATATTTTCGCCTGCAATTCTGGTGGTGCAATGGTGGTCGTGTTCGCTTCCGCCTTGTCAGCGATCGGCTGTGAGCGTGTGCGTTGTTCCAGAACCAACTGCTCGGGTGGCTTGATTACTTCGCAGGTGTCGGCTACGAACCGGTAGCCAACACGCGGAATGGTTAAGATGAACTCGGCGTTATCGCCATTCTGATTGAGCGCCTTGCGAAGTTGCGAAACCGCCACAGTCAGATTCGCGTCCTCAACAATTACGTGCGGCCACAGCGCGTCCATTAACGTTTCGCGTTCCAGAAGCTTGCCCCGATTTTCGACCAGCAGAATCAGCGTCTCTATCGCTTTGGGCGATAACGCTACCACCTCGTCGCCGCGAAAAAGTCTGTGTCGATTCGGATCGAGCCGGAACGGACCGAATTCGTAGAAATAGCGCGCGCCGCTGGTGACCGCCCTTTTCGCCACTCTGCTCGATAGCGGTCCTTCCATTCTTTCAGGTTCTCTACGGAAACGGCAGCGCCAAGTTGCAACCTCTCTAGAACATTTTAGAAAAATTTAGTCAAGCCTTAAGGATTTCGCGCGCGGGGGCGAGTTAAAAGTCGCCCCATGAAAAAGAACCCCAGTTCGCAATCCGCTTTTTTTGGCTCACACGTTTTCTTCGGTCTGGCAATCGTCTTAACCATCATTCCTTTGGCGCTGGTTGGATTTGGCCGTTCAGCGAGTGACACGGCGCGGCCGGAGCTCCGCTCTCCATCGCCTTCCTCGACGCCGCACAACCTCACGACCCCTCTCGTTTTCAGTGTGACAAATACGAACGACACCGGTACGGGTTCATTGCGCCAGGCAATCCTGGATGCAAACAGCATGGGCGGCGGCACGATCACGTTCGCTATTTTGGGGACTGCTGTTCACACGATCAGCCCGCTTACTGTTCTGCCGACCATCACCCAATCCGTAACCATCGACGGCTACACGCAGATGGGGTCGAGTGTAAACACCAACCCGCCTACCATGGGTCTCAATACAGTGTTAAGGATCGAACTCAGTGGCGTGAATTCTGGCAGCAATTTCAGCGGCCTGATCATCAACGCGGACAATTGCACGGTGCGCGGCTTAGAGATCGG
>DATDFM010000260.1:0-30942 GCA_036522635.1 Candidatus Udaeobacter sp.
TGTTAATTCAGATTCGAGAAAAGTTCGCGATGGCAGAATGCCATCGCCAACACGCTGGAAGCGTGCGCTCCTCGGATTTTCATTCTGCGCGAAAAGTGGCAGCGGGCCGCTCTCTTCCTGGCGCGCCGCTGTTCGTAATGCAATGTGAACGCCGAGCGGCTCGAGCCAACGCCGGAGGACTTCGTAATGTTGCTCGGCCAGAATTTGGGTCGGCGCCATGAAAGCGGCCTGATATCCCGCTTCAACCGCGAGAAGCATTGCTGCAATTGCGACAACCGTTTTCCCCGATCCGACGTCGCCCTGTAGCAAACGGTTCATCGGATAAATCGCTGCCAGGTCGCGCTGGATTTCTGAGATCACTTTTTGCTGCGCCGCGGTCAAGTCGAACGGAAGCGCCTTCAAAAATTCATCCAGCAACGCGCCTGACCCGCAGTGTGCCTGGCCGGCTCGAGCAACTGACTCGAAACGCCGCGACGCGATCAGCATTTGCATGGCGAAGAATTCCGAGAGCACGAGGTGCTTCCGCGCAGCGTCCCGAGCTTGCCAATTTTCCGGGAAATGTATCGCTCGAATTGCGTCTGTTTGTTCACCGCCTGCCAAACTGGCAGGCGCAATCGGTCGCCATGTTACGTGCGGAAACTCCTGCAAAACACGATAGATGATGCCGCGCAAGACGCGCTGCGAAAGACCTTCAGTTGCCGGATAGATCGGCGTGATGCGTCGAAAATGGATCGAAATCTCTTCATCATTCTCGATCACCTCAAACTCGGGGTGATCCATGCAAATTCGTTTTCCACGCAGACGTGGTCTGCCGAACACAACGATGCGCTGGCCTGTCGCGATCATTTTTTGCACGTAATGCAGGTTGAACCAACGACAAACGAGCGGTTCACTCAGGGCATTTGGCTGCGATTCCTCGAGCGTCGCTTCAAAGATTTTTTTCCAGCCGCCAAAGCGGCGCAACGATGTTTTGGTTACCTCGCCGCAGAGACAAATTGGAGCGTCGGTTTCTTCTCGCGGAAAGCGGGGGAACTCCGTTCGATCCTCGTGACGACGCGGGAAATGCGTCAGCAAATCTTCCGTGGTCTCGATGGCCAATCGTCGGAGCGCAAGCAGGCGCGGGCGCGGAATCCAGCTTAAGTCCTCCAGCTTTGTCGAAACGCTGCTCATGCCATTCGATCTGGTACTCAAGCTCTCTCGGCTGCGCGCAAGCCCTCGATCCGCATGCTAACCAAAGTCTCACCGCCATATTCATCAGCCCCAATGCGGAATGCGACGTCCCAGGGCGGCGCTGGAATTTCGTTGGACGCGCCGTCGAAATAAACAGCACGACGATGCCTGTTGCCCTGCCGCAATCGAAATACGAGATGCTTTTCATTCGACACTCGGAGTTCCCCAACGGGCTCGACCCCACGCGCAAAAAAAAGGGGCTGCGGATTTCCATTTCCGAACGGCTGCAAAAGTTCGTGCCAGCGAAGAAATTCGAGATCGATGGTTGTGAACGGCAGCTCGTGATCCAGTCGTAGTGAGCGTTGCAGAGCCTCTTCTGACAACAACTGCCGCGCAGTACTACAAAACGCCTCGGCAAATTTTTGAAAATTTTTCTCGCGTAATGCCACACCGGCCGCCATTTCGTGGCCGCCATATTTTTCTAGGGTGGGCGAGCATTGTGTCAGGGCGTTGACGAGATTCAGGCCCTCGATGCTCCGTCCGCTTCCTTTACCGACGCCGTTCTCGTCGAAACCAATGACGATGGTGGGTCGATGATATTTTCGAGCAATCCGCGACGCGACAATGCCCAGGACGCCGGGATGCCAGCCGCGGGCCCCCGCCACGATGGCTGCGTCACGCTTCGCATCGAATTGTTTTTCGATTATGACAATGGCTGCCGCGAGAATTTCCTTCTCCACCTCCTGCCGTACACGGTTTTGCTGGTCCAGTTCGACTGCCAGAGCGCTCGCCTCGTCTTCATCATGAGTGAGCAATAGTCGCAAAGATTTTTCCGCCGTGCTCAACCGCCCTGCAGCGTTCAACCGTGGTCCCAGGCGGTAGCCAATGTCGTCGGGCAGAATTGGCGGACGCACTCCGGCCACTTGTATCAGCTTCTTAAGACCGGGCCGCGACGTGCGGCCGATTTCGATCGCGCCGCGTTGCACCAGCAGGCGGTTTTCTTCGATGAGCGGCACGATGTCAGCCACGGTACCGAGCGCGACAAGATCCAGTTTTGATTTTAAATCAAACTCAGGGAGCGGGCGCGTTTTCAACAGCGCGTGGCACACCTTGAATACGATCCCTACACTGCAGAGGTAATGAAATGGCGAAGCCGAATTGGTCTTCGGATTCACGATTGCGACGCATTCCGGGACCTCCGCCTTCGGTTCGTGATGATCGAGAACGATGACATCGACGCCGCGTTTCTTGAGTTCGGCTATCTCACCGGCCGAGGCGGTGCCGCAATCAATGGCGATCAGCAATTGCGGGTGATGTTGCTCAAAGCAACGCTCCACGCTCTCGTGGCTCAATCCGTAGCCTTCCTCCATTCGCAGGGGCAAAAAGAGTTCCGGTCTCGCGGCTGCGGGATAAGCGCATAGCACTTCTGCCAGCAAAGCGAGCGAGGTCACGCCATCGACATCGTAGTCTCCAAATAGCACGATGCGTTCGTGTGAATCCAGCGCTGTCAGAATCCGAGTGACTGCTGCACCCATTTGCGGGAGCAAAAATGGATCGCTCAACGAGCTAAGACGTGGCCGGAGGAAGTTTTGAACTTCGTCCATGCTCCGAAACTGTTTCCGAAACAGCAGGCGCGCGATGCATTCTGACCCACAAATTTCGCTCCACGCAATCGCGCTGCCGTTGAGGTCTTCGCATTGCGGTAAAATCCATCGGTCTTGCACCGGCTCAGTTTATTTACTGCGCCGTGAGTGACAAGATGAGGAGGCAAATTGCCTCAAAGAAATTAGCTATTTTGATTCCTTTGCGCTCGCGGTTTTTTCAGGAAATTCGAAGGCGACTTTTCCGTCATCCAGCTTCAGATATGCAGAAAACGGGCGTCCACGTTTCGAGATGAAGCCCTCGAGAAGATCGGTTCTCCCAGTGGTGAGAAGCTTTTGCGCCTGTTCTTTTGAAATCTCGCGCCCCAAAATCATTTTGCTGAGCTTAAATTTGCAAGGCTTTCGATCGGCCTGTGAATCCGCGCAAATGTAATTCGTCTCAGTTTCAAAAACTTTTCCGCCAGATATTGGGCATTCGCCGAGCGGCTCTTTTCCTGTGAAATCAATTTTTTCCGCTGGCTCTTTCGGTTTTCGTTCCTTTTTCGCTTTAGGATCGCGCTTCTCGAATTCAAAGCCGACATCTTTTTTATCGTTCAATACCAGAAACGCTTTGAACGGCCTCCCCTTGCGAGAAATGAAGCGTTCAAGCAAATCGGTTTTGCCGCTTGCGAGCAGTTTGTTCATCTGCTCTCGCTCGATGGGCCGTTGCAGAATGACTTTTCCCGATCGGAAGTCGCAGGTTTTATTTGGGCCGACTGAATTTTCGCAAATGTAAGTCATTCCGGATTCGAATATGCGCCCGCCGCACTTCGGACATTTTCCCAATGGTTCCTGCGTCGAGAAATCCACCGTCTGCGCAGCGCCGTTTTCCTGCCCGTTAGGTCCGAAATCGAATTCTGCCTTGAAATCGTCGCTCAATTTGAGTGCGGCATGGAACCGTTTGCCTTTCTTGCTGCGAAAGCCGCCTAACGGCCCAGTCTGTTTGTCGCGGACGAGCGTCTCGAATTCATCGCGGCTCAGCAACCGACCGGCGATGGTTTTCCAGATTGTAAAATCGCAGTCCTCATTGGTGCAGGTAAAACTTTTGAACCGTTCGACGATAGGCGAGCCGCACTTCGGGCACCGGCCAAATGGCTCGGTGTCGGGCATGTGCTCGTCAGGATGAAAATGCTTGGCTTTTCCCACGATCTCGTTCGTCAGATCGCGGATGTCGCGCATGAACGCGTCGCGCGTGAGCTTGCGATGTTCGATCTCGCGCAGGCGGAATTCCCATTCGCCTGTGAGTTCAGGGCTGGTCAACTCCGGCACTGCGCTTTTGAGAAGTGTGATTGTCTGTATCGCCTTGGCTGTGGGCTGAAGCTCCTTTCCCTGCCGGGTGAGATAATGAGCTGAAATCAGCGTTTCGATGATCGATGCACGAGTGGCCGGTGTGCCGAGGCCTTTCTCTTTCATCGCGTCGCGCAGTTCTTCATCGTCCACGAGTTTTCCGGCAGACTCCATCGCGCCGAGGATTGTGCCTTCGTTATAACGCACGGGCGGCCGGGTCTGTTCCGTGTTGATTTCAATGCGCACGGTTTCGACGCGTTCGCCTTGCGATACGACCGGCAGGTTTTCTTCGGGCTTATCGCCGGCGGCTTCGCGTCCATAGACCTCCAGCCATCCAGCCGCGACCATGATTTTGCCTTCTGTTTTGAAAGGTTCGCCTTCTACTCGCGTGATTCGAATGGTGTTCTCGTATTGGGCCGGTGGAAAGAACACGGCCACAAAACGCTTGGTTACCATGTCGAAAATTGCCTGCTCGTTGGCATCGAGTGAACACGGGACGGTGTCGGTCGGAATAATTGCGAAATGGTCGCCGACTTTCGCGTTGTTAAAAATCCGCTTGTTAGGCTTGACCCAATTGTTGTCGAGCACTTTGCGGGCAAACGGATTTTCGAGTTTGCCCAAGGTCGATTTTACCGTCGCGATGTAATCTTCAGGCAACGCGCGCGAATCTGTACGTGGATATGTAATGGCCTTGTGTCTCTCGTACAGTGCCTGCGCGATCTGCAAGGTGCGCTTCGCAGAGAAACCGAAACGGTTGTTTGCTTCGCGTTGCAAGCTGGTGAGATCGTACAATTGGGGCGCGATTTGTGTGCTGGGCTTTTTTTCCTCCAGCTCAACAACGCCTTCTTTGCCCGTGCACTTTTGCTGAATGGCTTCGGCGATTTCGCGATGCCACAATCGCCAGGCAGCACGATGCTCGTCCCATAGTGAGCCGTCCGCGGGATCAAGCCGTTGCTCGGCATCAGCCAAATTGAATTGAAGACGCGTGAGCAGTCTTTTCGTTCGTTCGATTTCACTCTCTTCCTTGTTGAACGATTCGTCGAACCATCGCCCTGGATACTCGCCTGCTCCCGCGGCCGCGGGACGGAATGTGCCGACAATCTCGTTTAACTCCCGTGGCTTGAATTCCTTAATCTTGCTCTCGCGATCGACTATGATGGTCAGCGTAGGCGTCTGCACTCGTCCGAGCGAAGTCACAGTGCTGCCGCGTCCGCCGCTAAGGCGCAGGGTAAATGCGCGCGTGGCGTTAATGCCTACCAACCAATCCGCTTCGTTGCGGCTTCGCGCCGCGCTCGCCAGCGGCTGCATCTCGTCGTCACTACGTAGTCGTGCGAATCCATTCCGAATCGCCTCTGACGTCATCGATTGCAGCCACAGACGCTTGATAGGCTTTTTCGCGCCTGCGTATTGGACAATGTAGCGGAATATCAGCTCGCCCTCACGACCTGCGTCACAGGCGTTAATGATCTCTGAAACGTCCTTGCTTCTGATGAGCTTTCGCAACGTGCTGACGCGACCACCCATTTTGTCCGCCGGCTCAAGCTCGAATTCCGGCGGCATGATGGGCAGCTTCGTCATGTCCCATTTGTCCTGCTCTTTCATCGAGGCTGGCACGGCCAGCTCGAAAAGATGACCGACCGCCCACGAGATCAGGTATTTGTCGTTCTCGAAATAGTCCTTGCCTTTCTTGAAGCCACCAAGAGCCTTGGCGATGTCGCCGGCAACGGACGGCTTCTCGGTAATGATGAGGGACTTGGACATGGGGCAGGAATCGAACTCACTTACGATGGCTTTGCAAGTCAGGACCTATTTGCGGGGCGTCGAGCGCCGCGATAATCCTCTGGCTAGCCGAGCTTAACGAAGTATTTTCCGGGCAACTGCTTGACCAGACGTTTCAGTTCTAACTGCAAAAGTGTAGATGAAACGATCGCGCTTGGCAATTCGCTTCGGGCGGCGATGTCGTCGATGGAAGTTTCGGTCAGATCAATCGCTCCGAAGACTCGCCGCTCCTCATCTGAAAGCGGCGGCAACGGCCGGCTGGCGGTTTCGGGAGACGGTTTTGCTTCGGGCAACAGGACTTCCAGGTCTTCCAAAATGTCTGACGCGTCCATGACCAGTTTTGCGCCCTGCTGAATCAAACGGTTTGACCCCATCGCGCTCGGCGCATTGATGTGACCTGGAATTGCGTACACCGCGCGGCCTTGTTCCAACGCCTGGGCCGCGGTGATGAGCGCACCACTGTTCAATCCTGCTTCCACGACGAGAATGCCGTGACTCCAGCCGGAAATGATGCGGTTGCGCATCGGGAATGTTTGTCGATCGGGGTCGATATCCATCGAGAACTCGGAAACGATTGCGCCGTTTCCGTTGCGAATTTTTTCAGCCAGCGCCGCATTCTCTGGGGGATAGAGTTTGGCTAATCCGGAGCCGATCACCGCGATGGTGCGGCCTTTCGCTGCGAGCGCACCGTGATGAGCAGCGGTATCAATGCCGCGTGCCAACCCGCTAATCACGGTGAGTCCAGCATAGGCGAGTTGAAAGGCAAGCTTCTTGGCCGATTCCGTTCCGTAATGAGTAGTGCGTCGCGCACCGATAACGCCAATGGCATGATGATCACGATCCAGGAGTTCCCCCCAGACATAGAGCACAATCGGAGGCGCATGGATCTCGCTTAACGAGCGAGGATATGACGGCGATTGCTGCGTCATAACGGTCACCCCGAAATCGCAAATCCGTTGAAGTTCCGCCGGCAGATCAACGGTCGATTCCCAGTTTGAGATTTGATCGGCGACCTCGTTTCCAATCCCTTCCACTTTGTGAAGATCGCTGCGTTTAGCCGCGAGGATTTGTTGCGGTTCCCGAAAAACCTCCAGCAACTTGCGTAATCGCACCGGCCCAACTGTCGGTAACATGTTGAGCGCGATACAGGCTTCGGTCGCGTTCATGGGAAAAGTAGCGCAAGCGTCCCGCTTGCGATTATCTCGAACGCCGCAAGCCGGAGGCTCGCGCTACCTCAGAAGGGAATTTCGTCTTCGTCTGGTTCTGCAGCCGCCGATTTCTTAGGCGGTGCGGTGGGTTGCCGGCTTTCTCCCGCGTCGGTTCCGCCCTGAGGGCGGCCTCCGAGAAGTTGCATATTTTCGGCCACCACGCGCAGGCGGGTCCGTTTTTGTCCGGTCTGCTTATCGTCCCAAGTGTCCATTTGCAGCCGCCCTTCGACGAAAACCGGTCTACCCTTCTTCAAGTATTCGCTGGCGACCTCTGCTGTTCGTCCCCAGAGGGTGACGTCAACAAATGTGACTTCTTCGCGCTTTTCGCCGCTGTCAGTCGTGTAAGCCCGATTAACCGCGACGCCGAGGTCACAGACGGCGCTGCCTTTGGGCGTGTAACGTATTTCAGGATCACGGGTGACATTTCCAAGCAAGAGAACTTTGTTGAGGTTCGCCATGTCTCGCTTATAGCGAAATTATTTCGATTTTGCCACCTTTTTTGGCGCCTTCTCCTTGTTCTGGTCCAGGCGCTGGTAATGCTGGCGGTAGACGTCAGGATCCAGTTTGAATTTCGTTCGCAGCCGTACGATCGATTGAGGATCGGTATTCAAGATGAAGTTAACATAATAACCAGCATCGAGCGGCCCGGCTTCGTATGAAAAGTGCCGCTTGTCCATTTTTTGGACCTGCTCCACCTTCGCGCCTTCCTTCTCAAATTCAGATTCCAAGCGCTCGATCATTTCTTTCACATTTTCTTCTTTAGCATGGGTGTTTAGCACCAGCAGGGCTTCGTAATGGCGATTCATATTTCTTCGGATTTGTTAAACGTGTTCATGGCTGAAACGAGACCTTTGTCAATTGCGCATTTCAAAGCTTCCACTGCGCGCTCGATCGTGGATCTCACGATTGGCTTCTCCTCATCAAAAAACCGACCCAATACGTAATCGGCCCAGTCTTCTCGTGGTGCCGCTCCTATTCCGATGCGCAGACGTGGGATCTCTTCCGTCCCGAATTGGACGATGATTGACTCGAGACCGTGATGACCGCCCGGACCTCCGCGGGCGCGCAGTCGCAGATGACCAAGGGGAAGAGCAAAATCGTCCAGCACTATCAGGATTTCTTGCGGCTGAACTTTATAGAACTGCGCAACGGCAAAGAGTGGGTACCCGCTGCGGTTCATAAAGCTTAAAGGCTTGACCATAAGCACAGCTCCACATTTCGCTGAAACGGCGTCCCATTTTGAGGATCTTTCCCAAACCGATCCAAACTGAGCGGCCAACTGATCGACGACCATAAACCCGATGTTGTGCCGTGTTGCGGCGTATTCCGGTCCGGGATTTCCGAGGCCGGCGATAAGCCGGATTGCTGTGTCCACGCGTGGAAATGGTTGCGAGCTTGTCATGCCGAGCGGAGCGAAGCGCAGGCGCAAAACCCCGCGAAGCTACATCGAAGTAATGGACTGAGCTCCCTCGACTCCGCTCGGGATGACGATGGATTATTTCTTTTCCTTCTCTTTTGGAGCTTTTTCTTTCGCAGCCGCAGGCGCAGCAGCAGTTTCGCCCTCTTCTTTTTTCTCCGTGATCACTTCCGGTCCTGCGGCGGCAGCTTCAGCTTCGGCCGCAGCCGGCTCTTCTTCAACCACAGGCGCCAGCACTGAGAAGGCCGTTAGGTCGAGTTGCACTTTCGCCGCAACGCCTGACGGAAGCTGGATATCTCGAACGTGGATCGAGTCGCCAATGTTCAGCTGCGAAACGTCGACTGTGATCCGATCCGGCAAATCACCCGGCAGACATTCGATTGCCAATGCGCGCAAGCTCTGCTCAAGCAACCCGCCAAAAGTTTTCACGCCAATAGCCGTGCCCAGAGGTTCGAGTGGCACCTCAGCCTCGATCATCTGATCCATCGAGATCGCGTGAAAGTCGACGTGGCGAATCTCGCCGCCAACAGGCGAGTGTTGGACTTCCTGCACAAGCGCGGTGCGGCTTTGTCTGTCGCCACCGATTTCGAGCTCGACGAGGACGTTTTCCCCTGAGGCCTGGCTCATCATCGCATTGATTTCCCGCGCGGAGACTTGTAGTGGCTGGGGTTTATCGTTGCCTCCGTAAATGACAGCTGGGATGAACCCGCGCGCTCTGAGCTTGCGCACGGCGGAGCGTCCCACATCCGGGCGTGGTTCTGCTTTAAGCTTAACTTGTTTTGCCATTTTTTTCGTTCTCGATGTTGAACAGCGACGACACCGATTCGTCGTTGTGAATCCGCTTAATGCCTTCCCCGAGAAGCTCGGAGACGCAGAGCACCATGACCTTAAATCCTTCCACGGTGCGCACCGGCGTGCTGTTGGTCGTTACTAATTCCGTAATTTCGGACTTTTGCAACCGGGGAATGGCTACGTCCACCAGGACCGCGTGGGCGACGCCGGCGTAGATGTTTCGCGCGCCGTGCTTTTTGACGATCGCAGCCGCCGAGCTAAGTGTGCCCGCTGTTTCAGTAAGATCGTCTACAAGGAGCACATCGCGGTTCTCCACATCGCCGATCAGGTAAAGAGCTTCTGTTTCGGTGGCGCTTTTACGCTCTTTCGCCACAATCGCCAGGTTGGCGCCGAGAGCTTCTGCGTAAGCCGAAGCCATTTTCAGGCCGCCGAGATCGGGAGAAACGACAGCAGTTTTGCCCGTCATTCTCTTGCGCAAATATTTGATCAACACGGGCGCCGAATAGAGATGATCAACCGGGATATCGAAAAAGCCCTGCACTTGTTGCGCATGCAGATCCATCGTTAGCACCCGATTCACGCCAGCGGCGTGCAGCAGATTGGCGACGAGCTTCGCCGTGATCGGCACCCGCGGCTGATCTTTGCGGTCCTGGCGTGCATAGCCGAAAAATGGAATGACAGCTGTAATTCGGTCAGCACTCGCGCGTCGCGCCGCGTCCACCATAATCAGCAACTCCATCAAATGCTGATTGGTTGGCGGAGAAGTCGGTTGGACGATGAAGATGTCGTGCCCACGGATGTTCTCCTCGATTCTGACGTATGTCTCGCCATCGGGAAATGAGCTGATGGTTGCCTGTCCCAACGGTGTGCCGATGTACTTGCAGATTCGCTCGGCCAATTCTCGGTTTGCGGAACCGGTGAAGACTTTTAATTCAGGTTGAAGTGCGAACATCGCAAGGCGCTACAATAGGCGGACACGATCGAAATTAGCAAATCCCGATTTGGCGCAGTGTAATTGCGAATCACAATAGTAAGCCACTCCGCGCTTCCGCGATCACCTTGCCAAAGCATTGTTATCCGCGAACGTATCTAGTCCCCCGACGTTAAACAGGACCATGAGTACTGACGCGATCCGAATAGAACGCCCGACCACAAAATCGAGGCTCTTCGCGCACACCCGCTGGGATATCCTTCCGGCGGCAGCGGGGCTTTTTCATCTGGCATTTCTTTTCGGGCTCTACTTTTTGTTTCCGCATGCGCCGCTATGGGTGATGCTGATCCTCGGATTCGTTTATTCGTTGATGGTGAATGCGAACATCAATGGGGTGGGGCACAACTTCATTCACAACCCGTTTTTCCGATCGCAACTGCTCAACCGACTGTTTTCAGTCGCGCAATCGATCGCCTGCTGTTTTTCACAAACGATGTACGACGCCGTGCATATGCGGCATCATAAGGGAAATTCGGACCGGCAGGACCAACAGGGTGATACGATCGATTGGTTGTCGATCTACAGACACGGGCACGAGGGCGAAGCCGAAAATCCGTGGAGCTATGTTTTTCTAAGTTTCTTCCGCGATGACGTGGGCGCCATCCGCGAGGACCTCCGGAAAAGAAAGAACGGCGATGATTTCTGGGGTAACCTCGAGTTGGCTGCATTTGCCACAACGCTCTTGATCATGGCGATCATCGTACCGACGAACCCGATTCGTTTCATCAACTGGCGATTCATTCTGTATTTCCTGCCGTTCTGGTACCTTGGCCATTGCTTTAGCTACTTGAATGGCTACTATCGGCATTATGGCGCGAATCCTGAGAAGCCAATTGCCTGGGGCGTAAGTAGCTACGGAAGAATTTACAACTGGCTATTTTTCTACAACGGGTATCACGCCGAACATCATTTCCGCCCTAAGGTTCACTGGACGAAAATGGAAAAATTCCGCCGGAATATCGAGCATCTCCAGAAACGGGAAGGCGTGCGCACGATCAAGCACGCACACATGCTCGGTTTTCTGGATCCTGATCTGCCGACGCGCCGCCAAGGCAATTCGAAAACGGAAACGGCGAAAGCGGCATCGTAGATCAGGCACGTCGTCTGCCTTTTGAATCGCCAAGGGGAAGCAAGCGAAGCGCTTGCCCTACTGCCTCGTGCCGAACTCAGCGCGACGTTTTTCTTTCCTGGCTTCGCATTCTTCCTGTAACCGGCGGGTTTCCGAGGCGAGCTGCTTCTGCAGAGAATCTATTTCGTCCGCCTTACCCTCGGTTTGCGCTTTGCGAATTTGATCCTTTAGAAACAGCTCTTTCTCGGCAATTTTCGCCTGATACTTGGAATCTATTTCGGCCAGTTCCTTTTTCTGTTCGTCTGTAAGCGAGAGCGACGGCGATGTTTTTTGAAGGCGTTCCATCGCGAGTTCGTAAGCCGATTTCATCCTGATTTTATGCTCCTAAACAATCGACGCATTGCTTCTCGGAAATCAATTCTTAAATTGGTTTCGATGCGTTCACCAATTTGGCTCCTCAGTACCGACTTTGACGGGACGCTTGTTTCGCGTGCTACCGACCCCATTTTCAATTCGCAATGTATGGACTTGATTCGCGAGTTGCAGGGCGCTGGCGCGATCTGGGCGATCAACACAGGGCGCTCGGTCGATTTGCTTGAGAAAGGTCTCGCGGAATTCGCACTGCCGATTCGTCCGGATTTTATTCTCACAACCGAGCGCGACGTTTTTCGGCCCGCGCAAAACGGCGGAAAATGGGAACCGTTCGGCGATTGGAACGAGCAATGCGCCCGCGACCATGCCGACTTGTTTTCGTCTGCTGGTTCCGTTTTGGCTGAATTCGTGGATTTCGTTACCAAACAAACCAAAGCGCGACTGATCTACAACTCCGAGGGCCTTGAAGGGCTCGCTGCCGAAAGCGAGGAAGAGCTGGACCGCATCACGGACTTTATCCGGCAGGCGCGTACCGATCATCCGAAGTTGGACTACCAGCGCAATGGGATCTACCTGCGTTTCTGCCACGCTGATTACCACAAAGGCGCGACGCTGGCGGAGCTGGCGCGTTTACTGGATGTCTCACGCGAAAATATTTTCGCAGCGGGCGATCATCACAACGACGTCTCAATGCTGGACGGAAAATTCGCAGCAATGCCGTCGTGTCCGGCGAATGCCATTCCCGAAGTGCAAGACGCCGTGAACAACGCTGGCGGCTACGTGGCGCAGAAAGACCATGGCGCTGGTGTTCATGAAGCGCTGCTGCACTTCGTGAACGGACACCCATTAAAGCGTTGAAGCGGCGCAGCGCGACTTCTTTTCTTTCTAACGGTTCAACCGTTTAACGCTTCAATGTTCGAGCTACCAGTGCACGTTGCCGGATCCCATCGGACCCGGAGAGAACCGGTCATCATCCATCTTTTCGCCAGGGACAGCTGAACCAGATTGCGAGGCCGACGGACTGGAAATCGTGTCGTTAGTCGGTGACGCGCAGCCAGTGAGCAAGATGGCAATTAGCATCACCAGAATGCCTGTGACTGTGGCTTGTTTGATCACCGGCGCGAACCTATGTGCGTGTCATCTCCCATGCAACCAGCCGCGATAGACCACCATTACCGAATGCAGCGGCAGTCTCCATGATGCGCGGTCCAATTCAAAAGTGTCCGGAACTCGCTCCTGCCTCGCCATTAGGCGCAAACGATGGACGCGCGAAATGGGCTTCGGGAGCTGTCATTGGTGGGTCGGTTCGTTCATTGACGACACCTTCCTCGGATGAGGCACAAGCGGAAAGGAGACAGGCGAGTGCCAGACATAGCATCACAGACCGCACAGCACTTTTTTTCACGAAGCAGAACTTACAGATTGAAAAGTCTGGCGCAACCGCCGGACACGAGGGTTGACAGTGAAAGAAAGGAACCGCGAAAAGATTTTGCGCAGAAAGAGAAGCTCGCCTTTAGTTCTGCATGGCCGGCAATTGGGGCGAGCCTGAACGCATGTGGGACGAATACGATTGGGAGCGTTTTCTTCAGCAACAG
The DNA here is from genome assembly GCA_036522635.1 of Candidatus Udaeobacter sp. GTDB lineage: Bacteria > Verrucomicrobiota > Verrucomicrobiia > Chthoniobacterales > UBA10450 > Udaeobacter. The sequence goes on from DATDFM010000260.1 coordinate 13,321, forward strand.
GATGGGAAGACCGAAAAGTACATGCAGTTGCTGGAAACGTATCTTGATGATCCGCGCCGCGATGAAATCATCGCGCGCGAAATGGGTTGGACGCAATTGCTGGATGAAAAAGATTGGAGCGCGGAAGTGGACGCGCTTCTGGATGAAAGCTCAACCGAAGAGGAAGAGTCCGAAGTCGAAAACACAGCTGATTCCAGCGAAACGTTCCAGGAGCACGATCTTTATCGCGCGGCCTTCGACCTCACCCTTTGGATCGATCAATTGTTCGATCAAAACGCTACGCTTCAGAACGAGCCCGCAGCGGTTAAACTGGCTACTCACGCCGCTCTGGCCAGCGCCAAGCTAGCGGCAGCGTTGAGTGGTGATCATCTCGACGAAATCGGAATGACCATCGCATATCTGAAACGGGCCTTGAAGGCGATCACGACCTCGATGAATGCAGCAGCGCAATTGCGAAAGGCCGCCGGACTGATTAGCCGGTCGGAGTATCTGGTGTTGCAGCAACGGCTCTTTGAAGTGCGCGACGGGATCGTAAGCCTGATGGGTGAATATCGCGGTGAATGGCGCCGCCGTTTCGGCCCGGACAGCTTTCAGCGTTGAATGAAATAAGGGCGCGCTCCGTCCAATCATGCAAACGGAAGCGACTCTGGCGCAGTCCGATGTGTCGGAATTGGACTTGGTGAAACGATGCCAGGCCGGTGATACCGAAGCATTCGACGAGCTGGTAACCCGCTACCGGACACGAGTATTCGGCATGATTTACAACATGGTCCACAGCGAACAGGACGCATGGGATCTGGCTCAGGAGAGCTTTCTCAAGGCATGGAAGTCGATTGGGCGCTTTCGCGGTCAGTCATCATTTTATACCTGGATTTATCGCATCGTCATGAACGTGACGATCGATTGGCTTCGCAAAAAGCAGATTAAAGGCGGCGCTGAGTTCGATGATGCAATTCAGCTCACAGAGATCGATCCGGCATCCAAAACGGTCCCAAAACCGGAAGCGTTGCCGCATCAAGCCATGGAGCGTGACGAGATCCGCGGCCGGATCGAAAAGGCAATTGCTCAGCTTTCGCCCGAACACCGCGCAGTGATTTTAATGAAGGAAATCGACGAGATGCAGTATCACGAAATCGCAGAAACATTGGGATGTTCCATCGGCACGGTGATGTCCCGGCTGTTTTATGCGCGCAAGAAATTACAAGGCTTGCTGAGAGACGTTTATGAAAACGTTTGAGGAAAAATGGACCGCATGGCTGGATGACCAGCTCAGCGGGCGCGAATTGTCGGAATTCGAGGCGTCGCTGCCGGACATGGCTGCCGCTCAAGACGAAAAAACTGAGGCGAAAAAACTCGGTAAGCTGTTGAAACGAGAATTGAGTGCGCATCCGCTAAACAACGAGGACTTCTTTAGTCATCAGTTGCGCGAAAAAATCGTCCAGGAAAGTGGCGAGCAAGATCGGCGGCCCACTCCTCGAAGCGCAAGGGAAAGTTGGTGGACGATTCCGCGGCTGTTGTGGGCGGGAACGGGGTCGCTCGCGCTATTCTTGATTTGCACCGTCCTGGTTATGCATCAGGAGAGACCTGCAGAAGAATCGCAGTACCTGACGCAGATTCTTAATGCTCGCGTCGATCCGGTCGTCAGTCCGAATGGAACCGTCTCGATTTTCGAGGTGAAACAAGACCGTGCAACGGTCCTTTGGACAGAAGGGCTGCAAAGCCTGCCTGCCGACTACGCTGCAAAATAACTAGTCATGCATCGCTCGCTGGCGGTCGTAATCTTTGCTCTCTTCCTGACGCTGACCGCAGTCCACGTGTCAGAGGCTGCTGAAACAGTATGGAGCGGCCTTGTCATGGCAGAGAATGTCAGGGACCCGCAGCCGGCTCCGTCGGAACTGACACGGATTGAAGGTTTGCTGAAAAAATTTTTCGGTTACAACCAGTTTCAAGTAATCGGGCAGTCAGAAAAGACCCTGAAAACGGGTCAGGAAGATTGGCTTGCCACGAGCAAATTTTTTGGCCTGCATGTAGATGCGCGCGGTGAAACTCAAGGCGGGTACGTTTTGAATCTGAAGCTTTACAAGGAGAGGGAGCTTTTGCTGGAGACCGAGACCAAACTGAGCAAGCGCAGCCCGCTGGTCATCAAAGGTCCGCAGGTGGGTGGGGGACAATTGCTGCTAATATTAATTGTTCAGTAGCAGTAGGCGCCATCGTTCGGCGCGCCATCCTTGCGAATGAAAATCCAAAAAGCCCGAGCCTTTTTTTAATGTGAGACATGCGCGTTTCAGTGCTCTTACTTCTCGTTTTATTTTTGCTAAGGTCGTCAGTCGGAGCTGTGGAGAAACCGTTCAACTTTGACGAGACGCCCGGAAAACTTCCGAAAGAAGTCGTCCCGACCGAATACGCGATTCGCATTGTTCCCAACCTGGAGAATTTCACGTTCACTGGAACCGAAACCGTGAAATTGAACGCGCGGAGACCGGTACGTCAGCTGGTGTTGAATGCGCGCGAACTTAAGATCGAAGCCGCCTCTGTCGATGGGCAGCAACTGCCGGGCTCCGCGATAAAGAGCGAGAATGAAAAGGAACTCGTGACGTTTGCGGTGCCTGAACTCGCGGCCGGCGATCACGCGATCACGCTACGTTTCACAGGCAAGATCAATCAGCAAGGGCAGGGGCTTTTCTACATGCGTTATCAGGAGCAGGGGAGTGGTGTGCGCAAACTTATGCTCGGGACGCAGTTCGAAGCGGCTGATGCGCGTCGATTCTTTCCCTGTTGGGATGAACCGGCCTTTCGCGCGCGTTTTCAGTTAACTGTTGTGGTCCCTGAAAACTGGCTCGCCGTCTCAAACATGCCGATCGAAAGCGAAACTCCGCTGAATGGTAGGGATCCCGCGGTTGCGGGAGGCCGTCCCGCATCAGGCACTTCAAGCGGCGCGCTCGGCGATCGGGCCCTACCTACACAACAGCCGATGAAAGAAGTGCGCTTCGCACCGACACCACCGATGTCCAGTTACCTGAATGTATTGGTGGCCGGCGAACTCGATTCCATCGACGCGCAAGTCGGCCCGACGCAGATCCGCGTAATCGCGACAAAAGGGAAAGCAGAGCTGGGTCGCTATGCGCTTGAGACCTCTGCGCAGATTTTGAAGTACTACAATGATTATTTCGGTGTGCCGTACCCATTGCCGAAACTGGATCAAATTGCTATTCCTGGTGGCTTTGGTGGGGCAATGGAAAACTGGGGAGGCATCACCTATTACGAATCGGCGCTTCTCTTCGATCCGAAAAATTCTTCCGCAGAAACTCAACAACGGATTTATGAAGTGATCGCGCATGAAATGGCGCACATGTGGTTCGGGGATCTTGTGACCATGGCCTGGTGGGACAATCTCTGGCTCAACGAAGGATTCGCCTCCTGGATGGGGAGCAAATGCTCTGCGCATTTCAATCCGCAATGGGAAGTCTGGCTTGCCCGCGTGCTGCCGCGCGATCCTACGCGGCGCACCGGAATCGCAAAAGAAGCGGCGATGGAAGGCGACGCCCGTTCTACTACGCATCCGATTCAGCAGCGTATCGAAACGGAAGCCGAAGCCGACAGCGCGTTTGATGATATCACCTACAAAAAAGGTCAATCTTTCCTGCGAATGCTCGAGAGTTTCCTCAGTGAGGACATTTTCCGCGACGGAGTCCGGCGGTATGTCGACGCCCATAAGTATTCCAACACAACCACTGCTGACTTGTGGAACGCGCTATCCGCTGTTTCAAAAAAGTCAGTAGACGAAATTGCGGCCGGTTGGACGGAGCAGCCCGGATTTCCTCTCGTGACGGTTAAGCGAGAGGCAAATGGCAAGGTCCTGCTTACTCAGCAGCGTTTCGCAATAAATTTCAAAAATGCCCCGCCGCTGCTCTGGCAAATTCCGTTGACGTATTCGGTCGTTGGCGGAAGGCCTGCGACGTTGCTGATGTCTGCCCAGATGGCAGCTCTGGAAAACATCCCGGCGAATGGCGCGCTCAAGTTGAACGTTACCGGCGCTGGAAATTATCGGGTCGAATATGATGAGCCATCGTGGGAATTGCTGCTTAAATCGCTGCCCAAGTTAAGCGTTGAAGATCGTGTGAATCTCATGAGCGATGCCTGGGCGCTTGTGCAAGCCGGGCGCGCGCCAGCGTCGCTTTACTTTGGATTAATCGAAAAGTTGCCTCCTTCAATCGAACTGGCCGAACGCGAACAGATCATCGATGCTTTCGAATTCATTAACTGTCTGCTTATTGACAGTACCGTTCGCGAAAAATTCCAGCAGTATGCTCGATCGGTTTTGGGGCCAACGTTTGCGACCCTTGGATGGGAGCCGAAAGCGCACGAAGCGCCGAACGCTGGAACGCTGCGCGCAAGCTTGATCAAAGCACTCGGAGATTTGAATGATTCGGAAGTTATCGCCGGCTGCCGCGAGCGTTTCGAAAAATACCTGACAACGCCTGCCTCGCTGCCACCCGATCTCCGCGCTCCAGTTCTGGCAATCGTCGGTCGCTACGCCGATGAGAAGACTTGGAACAAGCTGCATGAACTCGGTCTGGAAACCACAAGCATTGAGGACCAACAGAATTATTATAATGCGCTCGCTTGCGCCACTGACCCGAGATTGGTGAAGAAGACGCTTGCGATTTCGCTTACAGACGAACTGCCAACGAGCCGAGCCCTGTTCCTGGTTTCACGAGTAGGCCGCGACAGCGGTCACGCCCATATCGCCTGGGAGTTCGCCGCGGCCAATATGAAAGCGTTACTGGCCAAGGTTGATGCGGCAGGTGCGAACCGCTATGCGCCCAGTTTGTTCACCTTTTTTTCCGATAGTTCGCGCGCTAAAGAATTGAAGACTTACGCTAAAAAGCACCTGCCGCAGGCAAGCGCACCGGAAGTAGCTAAAGCGGTCGATGAAATCGAGTTTCGCGCCGAATTCAAAAAGCGTCTCGCGACCCAGATCGCTGCGTGGAAAGAAAAAAGCAAGCGTGAATGACAGTATAATAGGTGTGGTAGTAAAAGACCCGCCAAGGCCGGACGAACGCAAGCGGCACGCAACACTTCTAGTCAGTCTTCATTCATTATTGATCGCTATTTTGCGGCGCGATCCACAAACGCATGGGGATCATCGAAGAATCGGTGAAGCCATGTTTCCGGAAAAATGCCTGCGCCACATTTTCGGGGCGATCGGTTAGCAACGTGATTCGGAGAAAGTTTTTCTTCTTCGCGAAATCGATTGCGTGTTCGAGAAGCTTGTTGCCGTAACCGTGTCCTTGATACCGTGTGTGCACCACCAGGTCCTCTAAAAGAATGACAAACCCGCCTTCGGCCGTGCTGATGGTGAATAGTAAATTGATCATTCCCACGATTGCGCCATTGCGGCGAAGCACAAAAACACGGCCGCGACTGGGCTGTTCGAAAATGAGCCGCAACCCGCGAAGTTGTTTGTCTTTATCCGGACGGAAGTCGCCCTCCTGAGTAAACAAATCGCCGAGCATTTCCGACAGCTCGTCTAAGTCGGCTTCAGTTGCCGGCTCGATCGCGAGATTTTCTTTTTCCGCCATTTCGCTCGGAGTCGTTATTCCAAAAATGCGCCGTGTTGGCAATGTTGTAAATTAGGCGCTGTTTGTCCGATCGGAATTGAACGGTAGGCAGCCGATCGCGCGTCATGATTGGTCCCGCCCGGCGCGTTGACAATGCTGGCTGTGCCCCTACTGTAACCGCTCTCGGGTCGGAGCCGAGTAAGGTTACCGTTATGAAACGCACTTATCAGCCATCGAAGCGCACCCGTAAGCGCCAGCACGGGTTTCGTGCACGTATGCGGACGAAGGGTGGTCGAGCCACTCTTGCGCGGCGGCGCCAACGCGGTCGCAAACGCCTGCTTCCAAAGGGCGTTGACAGACACTACGCCCGCCACACACAAGCGTAATCTTCGAAGCTCGACATCGGTGGCTGGTTATTCATCTTTCATGTCACCATCAGATTTCGTGGCAAGCACACACCGAAATCCGTAAATGACATCTCGCTCATTGCGATCAACTACATTTCGATAAGAGGATTGCATTTCGAGACGGTTACTCGTGGCCCAGGAGCCGCCGCGCAAGACCCCCCAATCGCGACCAGTTCCACTATTGTCGCCTTTATAAGTATCGAGACACCATTCCCAAACGTTGCCGCCGAGATCGAATAGCCCTGTCGAATTCGGCTTAAAACTTCCGACGGGCAGCGTTGCGATGCGACGCCTTGCTCCCGCATAATTTCCTGCGTCGCTTGGGGGAGGCCATTGTTTCCCCCACGGGAATTCGTTCTTAATTTTGCTGTCGCGTGCTTCGGGTGTTGGACCGCTTTCATTCATCAAACCGACAGCCATGCTCCACTCGGAATCGGTGGGCAACCGATACGCCTCTCGATCGTCGATCAGATTTTCATTTTGTTCTTTTTCGGTCAGCCATTTACAAAATGCTACGGCGTCAAACCAGCTCACTTTTACTGCTGGATCATTTGGTGTCTGATGGAAATCCGGGGGCTCGTATCGTCGCCCGGTCGCACGGCAAAACGCCTCGTAATCTTGTACGCGTGTTTCCCAGACGGAGATCCGAATGTCGCCAAGCGGAACGAACTTCATACCTAACGAATTCGTGAAAGGTTGCCCTGGCACGGGACCGACGGTCTTTTCCAAACGCGCGGCCAGAAACGTCTGCTGTTGCGGCTCAACTTTGCCATTGACCGACCCCGGCTTAAAACCGGGCAGCCGGAGCTCGTACGTGACATCACCGGGCTTGACCTCCTCAATCACCAGCGGCGTTTGACCCAACTCTCTTCCCTTCGCCATGACAGTCGCACCGCCTGGCGCGCTGGTGATCTTCACACTGCCGTTTGCGAACACAAAATGCATTGCGTTGTCTCGTTGCGCCACGACATCAATCTTTTGCTGTTCATCAGGCCAGCCATCCATATGTGCGATCAGTTTGTGCGGGCGCGCTGGCAGATGCAGACGAAGCGGCGTGCGCCCACGCGTTTGTCCATCCACGAAAATCTCCGCGCCGCTGGGTTCGCTGGTAATGTTCGTGAGCGCGCTAACAAATGCGAACGACTTATTCGCTGTGTCGCCGCGTTGCACCTCGACGTCGCCGCGCATTTCCCAATCGCTTTGGCGTGCAACGATGGAGTATTTCCCAGTTGGAAGATCTGCTACGATTTGCGGCGTAACGCCGTCGCGCGAAACCTGCCCATCCTCGCTTCGCAATGAAAACTGCGCGCCGGACGGTTCGGATTGGATCTGAAGAGAACCTCTGCTGCGAACAAGCCGAAACGGCGGCAGGTCTGGCAAAAGTTTACGTCTGAAATCGACATTTGTTTCCACCGGTTCGTATCCCGGGCTCATGATGCGCAGGTTATACTTGCGCGGTTCCAAGTCTGCGAATGTCGCCGGACTTTTTTGCGCGTGATCGCCTAAAACGACCAGCGCTCCGGCTGGCTCGGTGCGGATTGTCGTTTGCAGATGAAGTTCAGCGCCGGGCTGTGACAGTTTTAACCAGAATCCGACTACCGCGATCAGAAGAACGATCAGGCATATTGGCACCAGCAAATTCTTTATGCGCGATTTTTTGGGACGCTCGCCCCGCTTCAGTGCAGTGAGGTCGCGATGCATTTCCGCGGCCGAGCGGTAACGTTTGTTTGGATCGTTGGCACATGCCTTGACCAACACATCATTGAGTTGCAACAGGCGTTCGCGATCCGGGCGCGCGCTTAATTGCGAATCGACCTCCGGAAAATCGAGCCGGTCTTTTCCGGTGCAGGTTTCGTAGAGAAGTTTCCCCAGACTGTAAATGTCGGCCCGGGGGGTGCCAGGACCTTCGGGCGGAATGTACCCTTCCGTGCCGACGAACGATCGCTGCCCGCTGGCGGCCACCAATCCGATGTCGGCCAGCTTCGGCACGCTTTCGCTGAAAATGATGTTCGAAGGTTTGATGTCGCGATGGGTGAGCCCGTGTTTATGCAATGCTTCGAGCGCTTCCGTTAACGAAAGTCCCAGCGTTATCGATTCGTTGGCGGAGAGACGTTTGTGCCGCGCGAGATCGCTCCTCAAGGTTCGCGGTTCGTAGTTGCCAATGTCGATTTTGCGCCCGTCCAAGTGGTCGTCCGCCAACTCCATGCTGTAATAAAGATAATCGGCGGTTCGTCCGACATGCAGGATGTCGATAAAGCCGGCGTGTGCGCGAGAAATAGGCTCGAATGCTGACATGCCTTCGAATTCGCGCAGAAACGCGCGTTCGTTTTCGAATGTGCCGCGGTAGACCACTTTCACGGCGCGAAACGCATTGGTCACCGTACGCGCCAGCCAAATCTCACCGTAAGCGCCGCGTCCGATTACGCGCAGCAATTCGTGATCGGGAATAATTGGTACCTGAGCCGTAGCCTGTTCGGGAATGGCCGATTTTACACAACCGAGCGATGCGAAGCAATTCCGGGGAGCGCACGCGCTCTCGCGTGCACAGAGGATTTCGGCGAGGGCGCCGAAAAGTGGTCGCCCCGGCGACCGCTCTCCAGAGAAGATGGCCGATCACCGTCCGCTCTTTTCGAGTGCTCGGATTTCCCTTTTTAATAGCGCCCCGACACGATGTCGCGCCAGATACACCTGGCCAACACTGACTCCCAATCGCGTAGCAACTTTCTGTGCTGGCCATTCTTTGCGCACGTAGCAATCAAAGATCTGAAACTGCTTCGGCTCGATTTGCTTTTTAACCCGCGCAATCGCTGCCTCAAATAGATTCTCCTTCCACTCCGTTTCCCAGACGGCTTCCAAATCAATGCCGCGCGAATCGGGGACGCGCTCGATAGTCGCGGTCGCCCGACTGTCAGACAAAGGAGCACGTTTTGCATCGCCGGGATCGCGTTTCCGAAACTGGTCCGCGATTCGCCAGCGCGTGATCTGCAACAGCCAGCCTTTGAACGAGCCAATTGCTGGATCGTATTTCAACTTGTCGATGCTCTTCGCGACTGTGATTACGGTCTCCTGCACGACTTCCTGCGCTTCGGCATCCGTGAGACCGGATTTGCGAGCGGCCGAATAGATCAGCTTCGAGTACGTGTCAAAAAACTCCTGCCAGCGCAATTGATCTTCCCAATTGGCCAGGCGGTCGATCAGGCTGCGCCGCGTCGCGAGCAAGCTGGGCTGCTTCACATCGATTTTCTAACCCCGGGGAGCGACTCCGGGCAAGGTGGATCGGCTTTTGCAAAGACGATCACGAATAGCGAAGCGCTCATTCGAATTCCCGAGACGTCGAGGACAGCGCGTTCCAACATTTTTTCTGAAAGATTTCGGCCCGGCTTCCGTATTCCCCTCATGAATACACCCGAGCTTCTCGCCAGGCTGAACAAATCCTTCTCGAGGATCGCCAACCGACTGCGGCGCTTCGTTGAGCTGATTTTTGGAAATATTTCGTGGCGACCACCGGGTTGGTTGAGCCGGAGTATAGACCGGTACAATCGCTTTGGGCGCGCTCACCCGAGGTTAATCGCGTCGGGGATGCTCGCGATTCTTCTCATTTCGAGTGCAGGGTTGTGGACATGGAAGTGGTATTCGCATCTGCCGAAACCAAAAAGGGTTTCGGCCGAGATCGTCCCAATCGAAGTCACCAAGCTGGATAAAGAGCTGAAGTTCCCACGACTGGTTGTTCGTTTCAGTGAATCCGCCGCTCGCCTGGAAGACTTAAAAAAACCGTCCGTACAAGGAGTGCGACTTGAGCCCAACGTGAACGGCGCATGGCACTGGGCTCAGGCCGATATTCTCGTGTTTGAACCGACGCAAGATTGGCCGGCAGATCAGAAATTCAGAGTAGTCTTCGATAGGAATTTTTTTCCACGACAGGTCTTGATGGAGCGCCTGGCTTATGAAACGCGCACGCCGCCATTCGCAGTCGCCGTGAAAGAACTGGAAATTTACCAGGACCCGACAAACGCAAGTCGACGTGAGATCAGTGCAACTCTAGAGCTGACACACGAAATCGATCCCCCCGAATTGGAGCGACACGTCCAACTCACGATGGTCGGGGGTTCAAATATTTTTCTACCTGGCGATCCGGCGCCGCATTTCACAACGACCTACGGCTTACACCGTCGCATCGCATACGTTCACAGCTCGCAAATCGTACTGCCGGAGCACGAGGATTTTCTTAATTTAACCGTGACGAAAGGTCTTCGGACCGCACAGGGTGGCGCGCAGACGCGAGACACAGTTGAGAAGAAACTCCGGGTCCCGTCAGTCGCCTCGATGTTTCAGATCGATTCGATTCAAACGACTGTGGCACGCAACAAAAATGGTGAGCCCGAGCAATTGATCGTGCTTACTACCACGGCCGACATCAGCACCCGAGAATTGTCCAAGGCACTTCAGATCCGGTTGCTTCCCAAACGCAAGGTGTCCGACGCCGAAAGGGCTGCCGAGGTCGAAACGGAAGGAGACCTCGATCAAAGCTCCGATGAGTCGGCTGCTTCGAACGAAGAAAATGAGGATGATTCAGTCGGATCGCAGGTAAAAGAAACACAGCTTTGGAAAAGTGCGGCCGACGTTCCCGACGATGTTCTGGACGCCGCGCATCGCGTGGGATTCGAACCGATGGAGTCCGAGAAGCCATTGGATCGCCAACACGCGTTTCGAGTGCGCGTTGAAAACGATGGCGAGCTCTACGTACGGGTGAACAAGGGTGTTCAGGCTTTTGGCGGTTTTCCGCTAAGTGAAGATTATAATGCCGTCGTTGCCGTCCCGGCGTTGCCGCGTGAAGTCCAGATCGAAGGCCAGGGCGGCCTCCTCGCGCTCAGCGGCGAACGAAAGCTGTCGATCCGTTCCCGCGGACTCAACGCAATCGAATACGAAATTGCGCGCGTCGCCACCACCCAGATTAATCATCTGGTCAGCCAAACGGAGGGAAAATTCGAGCATCCGCATTTCCGCGATTCCGATCTGTTCGACGAGGAAAATATTTCTCGCATAGCGCTCGAGCAACAGGGCATCGCGCTGGAGAATAAATGGAAAGCAAACTATTCGGCCTTCGATTTTTCCCAACATCTGCGCAAGCCCGCAGACGGCGGCAGCGAGCGCGGTCTCTTTTTCGTGACTGCGCGCGCCTGGGATTCGGAGAAGAAAAAACCGATCAAAGCGATCAGCGATTCTCGTTTCATCCTGGTCACAGACATCGGTATCCTGACGAAGAAGAACGCTGACGGCAGTCACGACGTTTTTCTTATCTCTATCAAAGAAGGGACGCCGCTGGCCAACGTGGTGGTCGATCTTTTAGGCAAAAACGGCATCGCTGTTCAAACCGCTACGACTGATTCCAATGGACATTGCACGTTCGGATCGGTTGCCAAATCAACACGGGAGAAAACGCCAGTCGCATTCGTGGCGCGTAACGGCGACGACGTCTCATTCATTCCGTACCATCGCGAAGACCGGCAACTAAACTTTTCCCGTTTCGATATCGACGGCGCTGACAGTGTTCTCCCCGAAAACCTCGATGCGTTCGTGTTCACCGAGCGCGGTGTTTACCGGCCCGGTGACGACGTCCATGTGGGCATCGTGGTGAAGCAGCGCAATTGGAACGGCAAGCTAGGAGGACTGCCGATTGAAACAGAAGTGGTAGACGCGCGAGATCACCCGGTGCAGACCAAAAAAATCAATTTGCCCGAGAGTGGATTCACCGAGCTGACTTACCAAACGGCCAATGAGTCGCCGACCGGCCTCTACATCTTTAACGTTTACCTCGTTAAGAATAGCAAGCGCTCCACGTTGCTCGGTTCAACCACCGCGAACGTGAAAGAATTTCTGCCGGATCGGATGAAAATTGAGACCCGGCTTTCTCAAAATGCACCGCAGGGCTGGATCCAGCCAAAGGATATGCGCGCGGCGGTTGTGCTCGCAAATCTCTATGGAACGCCGGCAGCCGATCGCAAGGTGACCGGGCGCCTCGAACTCGCGCCGAGCGCGTTCTCATTCTCAGGTTTTCCAAATTACGTCTTTTTCGATCCGCTGTTCGACGACAAGAAAGAACGGCACGAACAGACGGTCGAGCTTGGTGACAACAAAACAGACGACAGCGGCAAAACGGAATTTGATCTACAGCTGGAGCGTTTCGCCGATGCGACTTACTCCATGCGCTTCATCGCTGAAGGATTCGAGGCGGAAGGTGGCCGCAGTGTCACCGGCACAGTCGACGCCCTCGTTTCAGCTTTGCCGTATGTGATTGGGTGCAAGCCGGAGGGCGACTTGCGTTACATCGAAATGGATAAACCCCGCGCAGTCGAGTTAGTCGCCGTCGATCCGCAGCTCAACCGTATCGCACTGGCAAATGTGACTGCGAACATTATCGCACAGGAACATGTGTCAGTTCTCACCAAGCAGGAGAATGGCAACTTCGCTTACGAGTCGGTTTTGAAAGAGCGCATCGCCAAGTCCGAAAAAATTTCCGTTTCTGCAAACGGCTTGCACTACACGCTTCCGACGAACGAACCAGGTAATTACGTGTTCGAGTTGCGCGACGACCAGGATCGGCGTCTCGCCAAACTGCAATTTTGTGTCATTGGCCGCGGCGCAGTTTCGCGGTCACTCGAAAAAAATGCCGAGTTGCAAGTGAAGCTCGACCGCACGCAGTACAACAGCGGCGACGAAATCGCGGTCAGTATCACCGCTCCTTATTCCGGGAGCGGATTGATTACTATCGAGCGCGACCGCGTTTACACACAGCAATGGTTTCACGCGGACTCGGCCAGCAGCGTTCAGCACATTCGTGTTCCGGATGATTTCGAGGGGAGTGGTTATATCAACGTCGCCTTTGTACGTGCAATTGATTCAAAGGAAATATTCGTCAGCCCGCTCAGCTATGGCGTCGTCCCATTCACCGCGAACAGGGAAAAACGACGATTAAACCTGGAGATCAATGCATCGGCAACGGCGAAACCAGGAGAATCGTTGCACATCAATTACAAGACAGATCGACGCAGTAAAATCGTCATTTTCGCCGTCGATGAAGGCATCCTCCAGGTGACCGACTATAAAACGCCGGACCCGCTCGGATTTTATTTCCGCAAATGCATGTTGCGTGTCGATACAGCGCAAATTGTCGATCTCATTATTCCCGAGTTTTCGCTGCTCCGATCGGTATCGGCATTCGGCGGCGGCGGTGACGTCCAACGCTTGAACCCCTTTAAACGGGTTACGGAAAAACCCGTCGTTTTTTGGTCGGGCATCATCGATGCCGATAGTGCGAAACATGAAGTCGTTTATAACGTGCCTGATTATTTTGATGGCACACTGAAGATCATGGCTGTCGCGATCGCGGACGATGCGGTCGCTTCGGGCGAACGCGAGACGCTGATTCGCGGTCCTTTTGTAATTACGCCAAGCGTGCCGGTGCTCGCTGCGCCTGGAGACGAATTCGAAACCGGAGTAACCGTCGCAAACAACGTAGAAGGCTCAGGCCCGAACGCGGAGATCGAACTACGCGCGCAAACTAACGAGCGACTGTCAATCTCCGGCGGCGGCTCGCAAAGATTGCATATTGCTGAAGGCCGAGAGCAAACAGTGATCTTCAAGTTCCGGGCGACGGACGAACTTGGCTCCGGAGAAATAACCTTCATCGCGCGTGCAAACGGTCAGCAAACGAAACGCCGCTCGACGGTGAGCGTGCGGCCACCCGTGTCGTACATGACGGATGTCCGGAGTGGCAGTTTCAAAGACAACATGGAAATCCCAATCAGTCGTGAGATGCACCCGGAATTTCGCAAGCTCGATGCAACAGTTTCAGCGCTGCCACTTGGCTTGGCACACGGGCTTGATGTGTATCTAAAGGACTTTCCATTCGGCTGCAGCGAACAAATCACCAGCGGCGCGTTCTGTCGATTGATGCTGTCGGATGAAGCGGACTTTGGCTTGAGCCGCGCCGAGATCAATAAGCAGCTCGAACGCACCTTTGACGTTCTGGCCCGCCGCCAAAACGATCAGGGCGGCTTCGGTTACTGGGTGCCGGAGACCGGTGATTCGATCAGTTTCGTTTCGGCGTATGTGATGGATTTCTTGATTGAATCGAAAGCCGCGGGATTCGCGCCGCCGCCTGAAATGTTCGCGAGCGGTTTGCGAAATCTGCAAAAAATGGTGACGCGCGAGCCGGCAGACTTCGGTGAAGCGCGCGCGGTCGCTTACGGAATCTACATCCTCACACGCGAAGGTGTTATCACAACAAACTACATTTTGAACCTCCGCGATTGGCTCGAAAAACATGAGCACGATCGATGGCAGGACGATATCGCGGGGGTTTACCTCGCCGGCGCGCTGCATCTGCTTCACAAAGACGCTGAAGCTGAGCGTTTGATCGACGGCTATAAGATGAATAATCGCGATACAATTGAGCGCGACGATTTCTGTCAGCCGCTCGGCATGAATTCGCAATATATCGCGGTGATCGCTCGCGAGTTCCCAGCGCGCCTGCGCAAAATCTCAGCCGAGCAATTCCAACATATTCTCAAACCGATTAGTAATGGGGATTTCAACACGCTTTCCTCTGCTTATGCAGTGCGTGCCTTGAAGGCGTACTCTCATGCAGTAGCGCAAAACCCACCTGAGCTAACGATCACCGAGCTACGCAAGGATAAGAAAGAGACCCGGCTGACGAGTGGAACGAAGCCGCTTTTGCGCTCGGAGTTTTCGGTGAACGCGGGCGCATTGCGTTTCGCAAGCAGCCGGAAACTAAGCGGACCCGGTGCGTTTTTTCAAGTTGTCGAAGCGGGCTTCGACAGGCACGCGTCGACTGAGTCGGTGACGAATGGTTTGGAGATTTATCGAGAAATTCTTGGCAAAAACAACGAAGCAGTTACGAGTACACACGTCGGCGAATCGATCCGTGTGCGACTGCATATTCGCAGTTTGCAGCGCGAACCGATCACGAACGTGGCGATCATCGATCTTTTGCCGGGTGGATTCGAAGTGATCGATTCTTCAGCGCGCACGGGGGCATCTCCGATCAATGGGGTCGATTATGTCGACGTTCGCGAGGACCGCGCAATATTCTTCGTCACTGCGCCGACGAACGCGCTCGAGATCGATTATCAAATCAAATCGTGCAATCGAGGCCAGTTCATTGTCCCGCCTGTGTTCGCGCAGTCGATGTATGATCGAAATGTTAAAGGCCGCGGCATCGGCGGAAAGATTACTGTCACCGAATGAGTGCGGTATCCGAAAGTTCCGGGGAAGGCGCGCGCCTCGCGTATTGTGTTCGGCGCCCTCGCCGAACACGCGAGCGTTCCCAATCAGTGGGTTCCGAGGTTGTCGCTGGCGAGCGCGCTAGCGGCAGCACGCGAGGGCGCGTGCGCTCCCTAACATTCCGCAATCTGCGCGGGACGCTTCGTAACGGAATCGTTTTCTGCGCCGTTCTTACTGCAGTCTGGTTAGCACTGCCAAGGCCGCCGCTGCTTGATGGAATTTCTTTTTCCCAATGCGTGCGTGATCGCAACGGCAAATTGCTCCGGGTTACGCTTAGTGCCGACCAAAAATTTCGAATTTGGACGCCTTTGAAAGAAATTTCACCGGACCTGATCGATGCAACGCTGCGCTACGAGGATAAATATTACGCGCGCCATCCCGGCGTTAATCCGATCGCACTTGCCCGCGGCGCGATGGATCTTGTGCGTTTTCATCGAGCGACTACGGGCGGGTCGACTATCACGATGCAACTGGTCCGGCTTCGCTTTCATCTCCATACCCGGAGCATTTCTGGGAAGCTGGAGCAAATCATGTGGGCACTGGAGTTGGAACGGCATTATTCAAAAAATCAGATTCTCGAAGCGTATCTGAATCTCGCGCCGTACGGGCGCAACGTAGAAGGCATTGGCGCCGCCAGTGAGATTTACTTCGATAAGCCAGCGTTGAAGCTAAGCCGTCCAGAAGCAATCGCGCTCAGCGTGATCCCACAAAGCCCGAGCCGCCGTGTGTTACATGCTGATCGCGATAATCATTCGGTGAATTCCGCACAATCCAGTTGGTATGATCGGAACGGCGGCGACGGGAACACGGAATTTTCGATGCGCGAATTTCGTCCGCGCATGCAAACGGAACGCAAATTCCTCGCACCTCATTTCGTTCAGGAGGTGCTTGAGATGGTGGGATCGGCGCGCTGCGTCGACCCGCGAACGCTTTCGGGACAGCACGATATCGCTACCAACGTGATCACGACCCTCGATTTGGAAAAGCAGCGAGCGATTGAGCGAAGAGTAATCGATTACGTCGCAAATAACCGCAATCGCGGGATTGAAAACGCGGCGGTGTTTCTGGTCGATGCCCGCACGATGGACGTACTTGCCCAGGTTGGCTCGGCAGATTTCTACAAGGTTGACATTAATGGTCAGGTTGACGGAACGCGCAGTCCACGCTCGCCGGGATCGACGTTGAAACCGTTCGTTTACGCGCTCGCGCTCGAACAAGGATTGATCCATCCGTTATCGATCCTGGCAGACGCGCCTCGGAGTTTCGGCGAATACAATCCTGAAAATTTCGATCGCGAATTCCTCGGGCCGATCCGCGCATGCGACGCCCTGGCGCGTAGCCGGAATGTGCCGGCTGTTGAACTCGCGTCCCACCTTGCGCATCCCACGCTTTACGAATTTTTGAGTGAAGCCGAGGTACATCTGCCGAAACCCGAATCATTCTACGGCCTCGCGCTGCCGCTGGGTGGTGCGGAAGTTTCGCTGCAGGATCTGGTCCGGCTCTATGCTGCCCTTGCGAACAATGGCGAAGTGCGACCATTGCGGTTCACGACGCGCGATCGCAATGCAAAATCGAAACCCATCCTTTCGCCAGAGGCCGCGTTTCTGACTCTGGAAATGCTTGGAAATGTGCCCCGTCCGGAAATGAATTACGCTGATGGAAATCGCAGCGCGCGGGTTTATTGGAAGACGGGAACGTCGCATGGTTTTCGGGACGCCTGGTCGATCGCGGTTTTCGATCATTACGTTCTCGGAGTTTGGGTTGGAAATTTCGATGGACGCGGCAACCCAACGTTTGTCGGCCGCACTGCGGCAGCGCCGCTACTATTTCAAATCATCGACAATCTGCGCGCGGCATGGCCGGAACCAGCTGTGCCGCATGACCCCCCGCCGGGAGCAAATTTGAAGCGCGTAGAGTTCTGCGCGTTATCGGGAGATCTGCCGAACCGGTTTTGCACGCAGCACGTTGAAGGCTGGTTTATTCCCGGAGTGTCACCTATCAAAACCTGCGATGTGCATCGCGAAGTGCTCGTTGATATCGCCAGTGGTCTGCGCGTTCCAATCGACGACGGAACCCGCAATTTAAGACGTGAAGTTTACGAATTCTGGCCCGGCGACTTTCTTGCGCTGTTCGAACAAGCAGGAATTCCACGCAGAGTTTCGCCTCCCTTCCTGCCAGAGATTGGCAGCGACCTGGTGAGTCGGGCGGGACAGAAACCGATAATCGTGTCTCCGAACGGCAAAGAAATTCTACTCGCTTCGAAAAAGATAATTCCGCTCCGCGCCAAGGCCGACGCTGACGTGCGTGAAATTTTCTGGTTCGCCGGCAAGCAATTCGTGGGCAAAGCAGCG